>NZ_JBHWVO010000027.1:0-95030 GCF_042736635.1 Streptomyces sp. NPDC060035 | reverse complement strand
GGCCACCCTCGACGGGTGGCGGCCGGCCCCTCGGCGTCGTGCCGCGTCAGACGCCGGGGGTGGGCGTGGGTTCGAACCAGGTGGGGCCTTCGATGAGGGCCTGCTTGATGCGGAACAGGGAGAACTCCTTCAGCGGCGGCAGGGCGTCGACCGGGAACCACGCCACTTCCAGCGACTCGTCGTCGTTCACCCGTGCCTCGCCGCCGGTGGCCCGGCAGCGGAAGGTGACGTCGAGGTACTGGCACCGGTCGCCGTTGGCGTACTGCACGGGCTTCAGCGCCTGGGTGAGCACCACGCGCTCCGCGACGCAGTGCACGGCGGTCTCCTCGTACACCTCACGTTCCGCGGTTGCGGCGGGCTCCTCACCGGGCTCGGAGATGCCGCCGATGACCGACCATTCGCCGGTGTCGGACCGTCGGCCGAGCAGCACTCTGCCCTCGTCGTCGAAGACGATCGCGGTGATGCCCGGCAGCAGAAGCAACTGGTGTCCGGCGGTGGCGCGGATCTCGCGGATGAAGTCGGGAGTAGCCATGCGGCGAGCCTACGTGGCCGCCGGGACGTCCACGGGGCCCGTCCTGAGGCCGTTCCGGGCGCGCACGGACCGGACCGTCACCCAGCCGAGGCCGGCCACCGCGAGCAGCGCGAGGATCCCTTCGGGCAGGGGACCCATCCGCGTGGCCGGCGTGAGCGAGGACCGCAGCGGCACCTCGTCGACCAGGGCGTCCGCGGTGAACATCCCGGTCTTGTGCACGATCGTGCCGTCCGGCCGGATCACCGCGCTGACACCACTGGTGACGGGCACGACGACCGCCCGCCCGTGTTCGACCGCACGCACCTGGGACATCGCCAGCTGCTGGTAGGTCATCTCGCTGCGCCCGAAGGTCGCGTTGTTGCTCGGTACGGCGATCAGCTGGCCGCCGTTCTTGACGGTGTCGCGCACGGCGTCGTCGAATGCCGCCTCGTAGCAGGTGACAAGCCCCACCTTGGTGCCCGCCAGATCGAATACGCCGACCTTGCTGCCGGATCCGAAGTCGCGCTGCACGCGGTCGACGTCCTTGCTGAAGATCCGCACGAAGGACCGCATGGGCATGTATTCGCCGAACGGCTGGATGTGCCGCTTGTCGTACGTGTCCACGGGGCCGCTCTCCGGGTCCCACTCGATCAGGGTGTTGCGGAGACTTCCTGTGTCGGGCTCCAGCACGGCACCGATGACGGTGGGGACGCCGATGGCCTTCACTGCCTTGTCGATCACGTCGCGCGCGTCGGCGTTGCGGTACGGGTCGAGGTCGGAGGAGTTCTCCGGCCACAGGACGAAGTCCGGCTGGGGCACCTTGCCCGCCTTCACTTCCCGGGCCAGCTGCTCCGTTCGCTCTGCGTGGTTGTCCAGGACCGCCCGGCGCTGGGAATTGAAGTCGAGCCCCAGGCGCGGCACGTTGCCCTGGATGGCGGCGACGGTCGCGGTGCCGTCCTCGGCGGAGTCGTCGACGAGCGGCAGGGCCGCGAGGGCGGCCGCGACAGGGACCGCGACGGCTGTGGCTGCCGCCGCGACGGCGAAGCGGGGAACCGTGCCGGTGGCACGGTAGCTGCGGATCTGTCGCAGGGCTTCGAAAAGTCCGAAGCCGCACAGCACCACGGCGAAGGAGAGCAGCGGCGTCCCGCCCAGGGCGGCGAGCGGCAGGAACATGCTGTCCGCCTGGCCGAAGGCGATCCTGCCCCAGGGAAAGCCGCCGAACGGCACCCGGGCGCGGACCGCTTCGTCGAGTGCCCAGACCGCGGCAGCCCAGAAGGGCCAGTACGCGAGCCGGGATACCGCGGCGATCCCTACACAGCCCACCGCGATGAACACCGCTTCGGCGAGCGCCAGGGCGAGCCACGGGACGGGGCCGACCTCTTCTCCCGTCCAGTGCAGCAGCGGGAGCATGAAGCCGAGGCCGGCCAGGAGGCCGAGGCCCAGCGCAGCGCGCAGCCTGCGCGCGAACAGGACCCAGCCCAGCAGCGCGAACCCGGGCAGGACCAGCCACCACAGGGGCCGGGGCGGGAAGCTCGCGTAGAGCAGCGCACCGGACAGGACGGCTGCGGCCGGCCGGACGAGCCGCGGCCACAGCTTTCTGCTGCGGGACACGGAGGCGGACGGCGGTTCGACTGTGGTGATGGTGGCGCTCACCTGGCGGAGTCTACGGTGAGCGGCTGTGGGAGCGGCTGCCCGCTCCCCTCGTTCACAACTCCGCGGACTTCCCGGTGGTGCTCAGGTGCAGTCGGTCGCGGATGAACCGCACCGCCGCTTCCGCGTTGTCCACCGTGACGGTGAAGGTCCTGCCGTCGCCCAGTCTCAGCACCAGCCCCTCGCCCCGGCGCACCACCACTGCGGTTCCCTGCTCGGGGCGCCACCGGTACCCCCAGCCGCCCCACTGGCGCGGGGTGACCTTGGGGGCGAAGTCCGCGCCCACCACATGGGTGAGCAGGATCCGGCGCCTGGGCAGCCCTATGTGGCCGCAGCGCACCTCGAGGGCGTCGCCGTCGACCTTGACGGCCACGTGCACGAAGGCGAGGGTCCCGAAAAGGATCAGCAGTCCGGCGGCGAGACAGCCGATGACGGACATGAGCAGGGGGGCGATTCCGGCACTCCAGGCCGAATCGACAGCAAGTTCGATCCCGAGCGCCATGCATCCCGCCCCGGCGGCCGCGAGCAGCCACTGGAAGCGGTTGGTGGCCCGGCCGGTCCAGACCGTGGCCGCGGCCTGGCTCGAACCGTGCCTCGCACTGCCGGGGTGGTCCGTCATGCCAAGCAGCGTACCCACGTTCCGCGCCCCGGGGAGGGAGTGCGAAGGCCCGGCAGGCCGGGTGGGACGTCAGAGCACAGGGCTGACGGCCTTGAGGAGCAGCCCCTCCGCGTAGGCCAGAGCGGGTTCGGGCAGGTCGGCGGCGTGTCCGCCGAGGAGGACGGCGAGGGTGCCGACCGGTTCGGCCGACGGAGCGGGTCCGGAACCGATACGGCGCAGCGCCTGTGTGGCGACCGCCGTGGCGGAACCGTGCAGGACGACCCGCGGAAGGCCGGGCTGCTGCACTGCGGCGCGGATACGCTCGGCCACAAGCTCGTAGTGGGTACAGCCCAGGACCACGTCCGTCACCCCGCGCGGGGTGAGAGCTGCGGCGGCCGCCACCGCACGGTCGATGCCTGCCTCGTCCGCGTGCTGTACGGCGTCCGCAAGCCCGGGGCAGGGCACTTCGGTCACGTCCACCGACCGGGCGAAGTCGCGGATCAGTCCGCGTTGGTAAGGACTCCCGGTGGTGGCCGGGGTGGCCCAGATCGCGAGGGGGCCGCCGCCCGCCGCTGCGGGTTTGATCGCGGGGACCGTGCCGATGACCGGCAGTCCGGGTTCCAGTTCGGCCCGGAGGGCCGGCAGTGCGTGGACGGACGCGGTGTTGCAGGCGACGATCAGGGCGTCCGGCCGGTGGGCCGCGGCTGCGCGTGCCACCGCGAGCGCCCGGCCGGTCACGTCCTCGGGGGTACGGGGGCCCCAGGGCATCGAGCCGGGGTCCGACGACAGCACCAGATCGGCGTCTGGCCGCATCCGGCGTACCGCGGCAGCGGCAGCGAGCAGGCCGATTCCCGAGTCCATAAGTGCGATCTTCACCCGGTCACCATAGTCGACAGCCCTTACGGCGCCGCCGAAGTGGGGCAGACTTCGGCGGATGAGCGCCGTTGCCTGGATCGCCGTGGGTTCACTGATCGCGTGGGTGTGGCTGTTGCTGGGACAGGGGTTCTTCTGGCGGACCGACCAGCGGCTGCCCAGGCGTGCCGACCCGGTGCGCTGGCCCTCGGTCGCCGTGGTCGTGCCCGCCAGGGACGAGGCCGAGATGCTGCCCGTCAGCCTGCCGTCGCTGCTCGCACAGGACTATCCGGGGGACGCGGAGATCTTCCTCGTGGACGACTGCAGCCAGGACGGCACCGGTGAGCTCGCCCGTGCGCTGTCCCTGAGGCACGGGGGGCTGCCACTGACGGTGGTGTCACCGGGCGAGCCGGAGCCCGGCTGGACCGGCAAACTCTGGGCCCTGCGGCACGGAATCGCGCTGGCCAGGCAGCGGAAGCCGGAGTTCCTGCTGCTGACCGACGCAGACATCGCACATGAGCCGGACAGCCTGCGCGAACTGGTCGCGGCGGCCGGAACCGAGGGGGCGGGCGGCTTCGATCTGGTCTCGCAGATGGCTCGGCTGAGGGTGACGAGCACCTGGGAACGGCTGGTCGTGCCGGCCTTCGTCTATTTCTTCGGGCAGCTCTACCCCTTCCGCCGGGTCAACCGGGCGGGTACGAGGACGGCAGCCGCGGCGGGCGGCTGCGTGCTGCTGCGCACCGGGGCCGCCGAACGGGCACGGATCCCGGAGTCCATCCGTCAGGCTGTGATCGACGACGTGTCACTGGCGCGCGCGGTGCAGCGCAGCGGCGGCCGGATCTGGCTGGGGCTCGCGGAGCGGGTGGACAGTGCGCGGCCGTATCCGCAGCTCGGGGATCTGTGGCAGATGGTTTCGCGCAGTGCGTACGCGCAGTTGCGGCACAGTCCGCTGCTGCTGGCCGGAACCGTCCTCGGGCTGGGTCTCGTCTACGTCGCACCGCCGGCCACGCTCTGCGCCGGGCTGTTGACGGGCGATCCGGTGGCCGCGTGGGCGGGCGCAGCGGCGTGGACCGTGATGTCGGGGACGTACATGCCGATGCTGGGGTACTACCGGCAGTCGCTGTGGCTGGCGCCGCTCCTGCCGTTCACCGCCGTCCTCTATCTCCTCATGACGGTGGATTCGGCGGTGCAGCACTACCGCGGCCGCGGTGCGGCCTGGAAGGGGCGTACGTACACCCGTCCCGAGACCGCACCGGAGCCCTGATCCCGGCCCCGGGAGGCCGGGGTCACTTGCGGCCGGGAGTCCAGTTCATTCCCCAGCCGTAGGCTGCGTCTATGGTCCGCTGGGGGCTCACCCCGCGCTGCGGCACGAGATAGCGTGCCTCGCGCTGCACGGTGAGGTCTCCCCCGTTGTTGGTGATCAGTGCGAGAGCGCAGACGGTGGAGGGCACGGTGCATTCGTCGAGAGAGAAGTCGATCGCCGCCCCGTTCTGCGGCTGCAGAGTGACGGTGGCATGCAGATCGGCGAAACTCCGGGCGCCTTCGTAGATGGTGACGAAGATCAGAACGCGGCGCAGCCGGTCCTTGTGGTCGAGGTTGACCGTGAGGTTCTCACCGGTGGAGAGCGCGCCGGTCCGGTCGTCCCCGTCGAGGTGGATATAGGGCGGCCGGCGGAGATCGCCGAAGGCATTCCCCAGTGCCTGCACAACTCCCTTGCTTCCATCGGTGAGTTCGTACAGCGCGCAGAGATCGAGATCGAGATCGGCATGCATGGCGACGGCCCTGCCGAGTTTCGCTCCCCAGCTCTTGAACTGTTTGCGCACTTCCCAGTTGAGATTGACGCGCAGGGCTCCGGAGGTGCCGCCCTGTTTCGACAGGGAGACGGACGGCGCTTCCTTCGTCAGCGTGACCTTCGTCAGCCTCACCGGCTGCGTGACGGGGGGTGCGGCGGGAGGCGCGGCCGGGGGCGCGGCCTGCGGGGAGGGAGGGGCCTGAGGTGCACTGGAGGGCGCTTGTGCCGGCCGTGGGCGGGGGGCCTGCTGAGGCGGCGGCGACTGCTGCGGTTCGTCGACGGAAATACCGAAGTCCGTCGCCAGCCCCCCGAGTCCGGTGTCGTACCCCTGCCCGACGGCCCGGAATTTCCACGCGCCCTGCCGCAGGTACAACTCGCCGAGAATGAAGGCGGTCTCGACCGTCGCGTCCGCGCTCTCGAAGCGCGCGATCTCGGAGCCGCTCGACGAGTCCACGATGCGCACGTACAGGCCGGTCACCCGGCCGAAGGTGCCGCCGTCCGTCGAGGCCACGACGACCACCTGGTCGATCGCGGGCTCCATCGCCGCGAAGTCGACGACGAGGGTGTCCGTGACAGTGTCACCGGCCGTCCGCTTGCCGTCATGGCGCACCGCGCCGGATCCGTGTGCCGGCTGGTTGTAAAAGACGAAGTCCGCGTCGCTGCGTACCTTTCCCGACACGAGAAGGAGCGCCGAGGCATCCACATCCGGCGCCCCGGGAGAGGTGCGCCAGCCCAATTCGACCTGTACCACCTGAGCCGGCACCGGAACGTTGGTTCCCTTTTGCATGGTCATGCTCGCCCCCATCACGAGTCCGGCTGCCCGGAGTTTCACGCCAACCTAATCCCCGGCCCGCCGAGGAGCCCACAGGACGGCGGAGACTGCTCCCGGCGATCCGCCGGTAACCCCTGTGAACTCGCTCTCTACACGATCACCACGCGGCTCGGTGCCCCTTTTCGCCAATTTCGCCCACATTATGGAACGCGGTTCACTCATAGCGCGCAGAACAACCCTCCTATCGGACTCCCCCACGGGAGCCCTTCGACGGAGGGCTCCTTGGAGCGGGGTGATCCGACGAACCCTGAGTGGGTCCAGCTGGAGCCATCTGCCTTCGTCCGGACACCGTGGGGCCGGTGGAACGACCACCGCAAGCGATCAACCGGCTCGAGGGCTCCGACACGGGAGCCGTCGACCGCGCAGTCGTCCGCCTCCAACGAGCCCCTGCCCACCAGTTCGGCGTGGAGCACCGCATGCCGCTGGAGCCAGGCACGGGCTTCGGCCGAGTCCCGCAGGGCGGCACGGCAGGTCGGCCTGTCGGGCCCTGACGCCAACGGCGGAAAAGGGACGCCGCCGGCTCCGACATCTGCCGTCGGGACACTTGGACGGGCCGCACGAGGACGTGGTGACGGCGCCGACCCGCGAGGCCACGGGAGAGACCGGTGGTGTCATCGACCCGGCCGACGTCCGTCTCGCCACCATGGTGCATCAGGGTGAACTTGCCGGCGCACTCGTCGTGCTGCATGAGTTCGTGGGGTGTCCCGGACTCGATGATGCGGCCGTCGTCAAAGACGAGGCTGCGGTCACACTCGGCGGCACCCGCAAGCCATGGAAGACCAACACGGTGATCAGGTCCTGGCGCACCGTGGCCCCGCATCTCGGACAGACGGTGCACAGGCACAAGATCCACACGTCGTGATGGTGACCCAACTCCCTTTGCTGCAAGGGCAATTGGCAGCCAGTTGCCACCCTGTGTCGTACGTCACACCACGGGACTCTGGTTCGCGCAACCGCACGTCCTGGCACCATGCACGACCGTACTTGTCCGTAACCAGGTCAACGAAAGGTCAGGTGCACGGGATGAGAGTCACTGCCCGTCGCATGGGGGCGCTGATATCCGCGCTCGCCGTTGCGACCGGTCTCCAGTTCGCCGTATCCCCCACCGCGCAAGGCGCGATCATCGGCGATCTTCGTCTCGCCCCCTCTGTAAGCGCTGTACAGAACAGTTGGATCGTCGTCCTCAAGGACGGCAGCACCGATGCCGCCGATCTCGGCGTCACGCCCAAGCACACCTACCGCAATGTCCTTCAGGGCTTCTCCGCCTCCCTGTCAGGGACGAAGGCGAAGGCGCTCGCGGCAGACCCGCGCGTGGCGTACGTCGAGCAGAACTCGATCGTGCGGCTCAACGACACCCAGTCCAAAGCGACTTGGGGTCTCGACCGGGTCGACCAGCGGAACCTGCCTCTGTCGACGACATACACGCACAGCACGTCCGCTTCGAACGTGAACGCGTACATCATCGACACCGGAATCCGCACCTCCCACAGCGAGTTCGGCGGCCGAGCGAGCATCGGCAAGGACACGGTGGGCGACGGCCACAACGGCCAGGACTGCCAGGGCCACGGCACCCACGTGGCGGGCACGGTCGGCGGCAAGAGCTACGGCGTCGCCAAGGGCGCCAAGCTGATCGCCGTACGCGTCCTGGACTGCGACGGCTCCGGCACCACCGCCGGCGTCATCGCGGGCGTCGACTGGGTGACGGCCAACGCCAGGAAGCCGGCCGTCGCCAACATGAGCCTCGGCGGAAGTGCCAGCGCCTCGCTCGACGACGCGGTGAAGAAGTCGATCGCCTCCGGCGTCAGTTACTCGATCGCCGCGGGCAACGGACTCCCGATCCTGGGCCTCCCCGCGAACGCGTGCAACTACTCGCCCGCCCGTGTCGCCGAGGCGATCACGGTCGGCGCGACGGACAAGACGGACAGCCGCGCGTCGTTCTCCAACTACGGCACGTGCCTGGACCTGTTCGCGCCGGGCGTGGACATCACGTCGGCGTGGAAGGACAGCGACACCGCCACGAACACCATCTCGGGCACGTCCATGGCAACCCCGCACACAGCGGGCGTGGCAGCGCTCTACCTCGCCACCCACCCGACCGCGACCCCGGCCCAGGTCCGGAACGCGCTGGTGAACAACGCGACGAGCGGCAAGGTCCAGAACGCTCTGACAGGTTCGCCGAACAAGCTGCTGCACTCGCTGTTCTAGAACGGCTGGTGCCCAAGTTGCCCGAGGAGGAACCACCCGGAAGGGTACGGCCTCTCCTCGGGCAACAGCCGTGCGGCACCTGCCAGATCCCCTTGACGTACGAGCCCCCGAATCTCGTGCGCCGGGGGCACGTCGCTGAGGGCCACGGTCCCCTCGTCGGCGTGCCGCCTGCTCGCCGCTCCCGCGAGACCGCGCTGGAGCGACCGGTACGACAGGGTCTTCAGGATCGCCGAATTACTGGTGCCACCGGGTGCACCGAAGTGCGCGAGCACCGAGACACCGCCCCCGCTACGGGCCGCTTTCGACGAGTTCGTCAGCTGCTCCGCCCGGACAACGACCGACGCGAACTGTTCGCCGCAGTCATCTGGAGCGCGTTGCACGGCTCGGCTGTCCTGTCGGACAGCGGCCGCACCCCCTCAGGCCGGCCAGGAGGAACGACTCGATTTCCTCGTCACTCAGATCGCCGGCACCCCCCGCGGGCCGACCACGCCATAAGGGTCAAGGGGAAGGCCAAGGAACTGAACCGAGACACTAGTTGGGCGCATCTCTGTCACTGGCCGCGATGAACAAGCCCACGGGCGGCCGGCGTCGCGACGTGGTTGCGCAGGCCGAGCGGCTCTACGCACTCAACTGGGATGCCATCACTGTCGCCCGCGACCACGGCCTCCTCATCCGACCGGCTTCGTCATCGACCACCTGGGCATGCCCCGGGAGCTCCTGGACGAGAACGTGGAGCGAAATCCGGTGTTGATCATCTAAGGCGCCAGGAACGGGGGTTTCTCGGCCGTCGACGTCGAGGTGTTGTCACCTCAGCGCGGTGCTCGTGACTTCGCCTGCCTCACCTCGCCGACCGCGGCGAAGGAGGCGGCCGCCCGACGTGGCCTGTCCGTCGCGTCCACCGGTGGAGCAGGGGGTGGCCCGTCCGAAGTCCTGGCAGATCCTCCGAAGGGCCCGGTGCAGCCCGAATCGAAGGGCGTCAATCGCCGCTGCCGTCCTCACCCTTGAAGCGGAACGTTGGGCACAGCGCTCCGACCCGCAGAAAAGATACATTCAGATACTGGCATCCAGCACCGTCGCGGTTCACCCAGCACAACAGGCGGCGGGGCCGTAGTCCGAGGGGCCCCTGGGCTCCGGCCGCATGGGCCGGGGAACTGCCGGGCCGAACGGCACCGACACCGGCGGTGCCTGCGCCCTGTCAGTGCCCGGCAGCCACCTTCACCAGGGCCACCGCCACACCGATCGCCGCGTCCGCGAGGCCCGCCACCACTGCCGCCAGGGCGCCTCCTCCCATGCGCAGCCCGCCCAGACAGCCCCACAGGAAGAGGGAGACGACGCCCACGCCCGCCGCCGCCAGCAACGCGGCGGGCAGGGACAGGACGTCCAGCGCGGCCAGGCCGATCAGCACGGCCGGACCCGCGGCGCACGAGAGCAGGGGGCTGCTGACGTACAGCATGCGGCGCAGCTCGCGGCCGCCGGCGACGTGGCGGTGCACGGTGCGGTGCGCCTGCTGGTCGGCGACGAACGCGGCAAGCCACAGGCCAAGGGCTGTCGTCAGGACCGTGGCGAGGGCGCCGATGGAACCCACGTCACCGAAGGACAGGCCGACCACCACGGCGATCATCGTGATGGTCGCGTAGATGCGCTCTTTCAGGCGGTCCGCCAGTACGCCGGCCTCCGCGCCAGGCGGCAGATCCGCTCGCCGATCGTCCGCCACCTGATGCCCCTCACCTGTCACGGGACGCAGGTCGCGCGTCCCTCGGCCGTCGCGGCACGCGCGGTGTCCGGTACCACGGCTGCGGTCAGGGCCACGGCCACGGCCACGGCCACCAGCATGCCTCGGACCGGCGCCCGAAACCGGCAACCACGAGCGCGTGGTCGGCCGTTTCGGGTACACGGCAAATGGGCGCCTGGCCGGGCACGGCCGCCGACACACCGACGTCGCCTCGGCCTGAGCGGGCGCGGTTCGGGTCAGGTCGCGGTCGCCGAGCGGTTTGGGGCCGAGGTGAAACCGGGTCCTCTTCCCGGGCGACCTCTTCCCCGGTGAGCCACCACGACGAGGTGCTTTACCGGATCGTGCCCCCAACACCCCGGATTCCCTGGGGAAAAGTCCCTGGCGGAAGCTCCGGCCACCTGCTGAGAGCGCCGGGCGTGTACCGCTCATTCCGCTCCCCGGAATGTGTTGCGGTATGCGCGCGGCGACACTCCCAGCACCTCCCGGAAGTGCTGACGCATCGCCGTCCCGGTGCCGAAACCGGCCCGTGCGGCAACCTGGTCCACTGGCTCATCGCTCCGTTCCAGTAGCCGCCGCGCGTGCTGCAGCCGTTGTGCGGTCAGCCAGCGCATCGGTGTCGCCCCGGTCTCCCGGAGGAACCGCCGACCCAGCGTCCGCACGCTCATTGACGCTTCCCTGGCCAGGTCCTCCAGAACCAGCGGCTCCGCAAGGTGACGGAGGGCGTATGTACGGGCGGCGGCCGTCGAGTCGGCCCCCGGCTCGGGCACCGGCTGCTCGATGTACTGTGCCTGCCCGCCCTCCCGATGCGGCGGCACGACAGTGCGACGGGCGACCGTGTTGGCCACCTCGGCACCGTAGTCGCCCCGGATCATGTGAAGGCACAGGTCGATCCCGGCGGCGACGCCCGCCGAAGTGAGCACGCCCCGGTCTTCCGTGTACAGCACGTCCGGGTCGACGTCGACCTCCGGGTACAGCGTTCGCAGCTCGTCGCACGACTTCCAGTGCGTCGTCGCCCGCCGCCCGTCCAGCAGCCCAGCTGCCGCCAACACGAACGACCCCGTACAGATCGAGGCCACCCGCGCCCCGGCCGGGACTCGCGCCAGCGCCCGGCGCACCGGCTGCGCCAGTCGTCCCCGCTCCTGCGGACCGTAGTCCTCCACCGCGGCCGGCACGAGCACCGTGTCGGCGCTCTCCAGCGCCTCCGGACCGTGCGCCACGTTCACCGTGAAGTCCGCGTCCGTGGCGAGCTCGCCCGGTTCCGGTGCACACGTCACGACCGAGTACAGCGGTCGGCCGCCCTCCCCGACCGCCGTCCCGAACAGCCGGTGGACGATGCCCAACTCCATCGGCAGCAGCCCCGGGCGGACCAGCGTGACCACCCGATGCGGCCCCTCCCCACCACTCACCGTATTCATGGCCAGATTCTTTCACTACATGTCCAGCTGGCCAGTGGTCCGGGATCAGCGCCCTGCGAAGGATGAGACTCATGGAGACAAAATGACCGCCCGCCCCCGATACCCCCAGGAACGAGCCGACCGTCGGGGCCCTGCCCGACCGGAACAGCAGGCCGGTAACCGGCCCGGGCACCGCGCCTGGTGGGTCGCCGCCGCAGCAGCCCTGGCGATCGTGGTCGCCGGAACCTTCTCCACGATGCCCGGCATCCTCCTGGGCCCTCTCCAGGAGGAGTTCCACTGGTCGCGCGGCACTATTGGCCTCGCCGCCTCGGTGAACATGGTCCTGTACGGACTCACCGCGCCATTTGCCGCCGCCCTGATGGACCGATTCGGCATCCGCCGCGTCGTCGTCGCCGCCCTGAGCACCGTCGCGGCCGGCTCCATGCTCACCACCCTGATGAACGCCTCCTGGCAGTTCACCCTCTTCTGGGGCTTCCTCGTCGGCCTCGGCACCGGCTCCATGGCCATGGCCTTCGGCGCCACCGTCACCAACCGTTGGTTTACCACCCGGCGCGGCCTGGTCACCGGCATCCTCTCCTCCGGCAGCGTTTTCGGGCAGATGGTCTTCCTGCCCGCACTGTCCTGGACGATCGACCACTACGACTGGCGACCCGCCCTGGTCAGCCTCGCGCTCGCCGCTCTGGCTGTCGCCCCACTCGTCTGGACGATCCTGCGCGACCACCCCGCCGACTTGGGCCAACGCCCGTACGGCAGCCAGGAATTCATCCCGAAGCCGCCAGCCGTCCCCGGGGTCGCCCGGCGCACCCTCACCGTGCTCCGTGACTCCGCACACACTGCGCCCTTCTGGCTACTCGCCGGTGCCTTCGCTATCTGCGGCGCCACCACCAACGGCATCATGTGGACACACTTCACCCCGGCCGCTCACGACCACGGCATGGCGATCACCACCGCGTCGACCCTGCTCGCCCTCATCGGCATCTTCAACGTCGCGGGCACCATCGGCTCCGGCTGGCTCACCGACCGTATGGACCCCCGCCGCCTGCTCGCCGTCCACTTCGCCCTGCGCGGCATCCTGCTCGTACTGCTCCCGCTGATGATGGCCGCAACGGTCAATCCAGCCATGATGGTCTTCGTGGTCGCCTTCGGCCTCCTCGACCTCGCCACGGTCCCGCCCGTCATCGCTCTGTGCCGCGAGTTCTACGGCGAGGACAGCGCCATCGTCTTCGGCTGGGTCAACGCCGCTCACCAGATCGGCGCCGCCCTGGCCGCTTTCCTCGGCGGCGTCGCCCGCGATGCCTTCGGTAGCTACGACCTGGTGTGGCTTCTGCTCGGTTCCACCTGCGCCGCCGCTGCGTCGGTATCCCTGGTCATCCGTCGCAGCCCCGCCGTGGACGACACCGCGGGGCTGCCGTCCGAATGTGAGGTGGTGTCGGAGGGCAGGCCGGCCGGGTGACGCCTGCCCGGTCGCGACGGCCGGCGGTCAGTCGGGTATCGCTCACCGGGCGGCAGACGCAGCGCCGTTCAGTGGCTCGGCCGCATCGGCGCACCAGAGGCCGCAGACCGCCTGCGGCCGTTGCCTTCCTCGGTCGGCACCTTGCACAAGCCGCTGACGGGGCGCCGGTACTGGCGCTCTGCGGCGCCCAAGCCGTTGCCGCGACAGCTCGTACCCGCGTCGTCAAGCCGGGCAGATCCGCGGCGTCAGCCTGCCCGCCGGTGTCACCGACGTCGTGCTCCTGCCAGGTGGAGTGAACGAGCTGCGAACGCATGGATCCTCGTGACCCCCGACCGGCCGCCCCGTACACGCGGTACCTGAACGACATCACCGGTTGCGGCTCCCCCGGCCTCGCCCCCTCTGCTGCGGCTGTCCGGCCGCAGCGACCGAGCAGGCCCGGTTGCTTTTCCCCGACGACCAACTCAGCTGCCGTCGGAGCGCGTTCCTTCCGCCGATCCGCCGAGGCCCTCCTTCGCGACTGCATAGACGGCGACTCGGCCGCGCCGTCGCCTCCGACGCCCTGGATGTTCTGTCTTCTCTCTCGCCATCACCTCCCACCTTTTGATGAATCATCAGAAAGTTTCAGAGATTCGTACCGAACCTCTGGACAGTCCCCCACGCGGCGCCCTAATCTCTCGGCCCACCGAGACATGTGTTTCATCCCGGTAACACCGCAGCCCATCGGCGTTCCCCTCGAACGCCCTTCACCTCACGAGTCTTTCCACGTCTCTCCCCCCATGGCCGGGCCACCACCCGTCACGAGGCATCGCGCGATCGCCGCCACAGCGGTCGTCGCACACGCACCGTTTCAGCACCCGTCGAAACACGGGGATACCGGCCGGGTCACCGACTCCGCCGTGACCGCAGCGGAAGGGAAGCGACATGAAGATTCTTACGTTCATCGCCACGGCCTCACTGGTGGCATCCGGGAGCCTGGTGGCCTTCTCCGGCTCCGCCCAGGCAGCCCTCTACACCACCTGTGTCGGTGACGGCGGGGCCGTGACCGTCAGCAACGACCTGGTCGTACCGGCCGGGAAGTCCTGCACCCTCACCGGCACGAGAGTCAAGGGCACGGTGACGGTCGAGGCAGGAGCAGACCTCGTGGCGGCGGGCGCCACCTTCAACGGCGCGGTCACCGTCGAGGAGAACGCCTATCTCGACCTCACCGACACCACCGTCAAGGGCGCGCTGACCACCCGCTCCGCCTTCGGCGCGCACCTGGAGAAGAGCAGCCTCAAGCAGGTCGACGCCACCGAGGGGTTCGTCTACGTGGTCGACTCGACACTCGGCGGGAACGTCAGCACCGGAGCCGGCGAGCTGTACGTCTCCGGAAGCACGCTCAACGGCTCGCTGACGGGTGACGGCAACCAGTACAGCGACGTCTACGACACCACCGTCAAGGGCGCGCTCACCGTCAACGGAAACACCCTGGGCGGCGTGTTCTGCGCCAGCGAGGTGTACGGCGCCGCGAAGTACGCGGGCAACGCCGACAACCTCCAGCTCGGCGGCGAGGGTCTGATCGGATCCTGCGCGGGCGCCTCGTACTTCGGCGGCAATCTGGCGGTCACCGACAACACCGCGAAAGCCGTACTCGACAACGTGATCGTGCGCGGCGGGCTCACCGCGACCGGCAACGACCCCGTCCTGGTCGTGGGCGAGTTGGCGCGTATCCGTGGCGCCGTCACCGGAGAGACCGCCGCCGCCGACCCGTCGTCCTCCCGCTCGGCGAAGGAGGCGGCGCCGCAGGACCGTGGTGCCGACCTCGCCGAGAAGGCCGCCGCCCGCGCCTCTGCTGCTCGGGCCGACGCCCACGGGGCGGGCACGTCCCGCCTCTGACGCCGAGCGGCCAAGCCGGCGGCACACGCGGCGGCACCGGCAGGTGACGGCGGCCGCCCCCGTCGCCGTACCCTCGCCCCCTCCCGCCGCCAACCACCCACGCTCGTTCAGCAGTTGTCCGGAGCCCGTGGATCCCCGTCGCGACGCACATCGCCGAGCCGCTGCCCGGCCGCGCGCGCCCCGACCCGTACCTCCTTCTCCTCATTCCCCAGGAGTGACCGTGAGTCATATCCACAAGTCCTTCGACCGCAGGGACTTCCTGCGCGCCACCGTCGGCACCACCGTGGCCATCGCCGCCGCCTCCGTCACCGGGGCATCCGCGACCTCCGCCGCCGCCGCCGCGCCGAGCAGTCTGTCCATCCCCAAGGACCGCATCGGCATCCAGCTCTACAGCATCCGCGACAAGGTCAGTGCGCTCGGCTTCGGCGTCGTCCTCCCCGAACTGGCCCGGATCGGCTACAAGGAGATCGAGTTCGCCGGATACACCCAGTCCACCTCCGTCCTGGGCCGTCAGATCACTCTCCCGGAGATCCGCAAGCTGCTGGACGACCACGGTCTGCGCGCCGTCGGCAGCCACGTCGGCATCGGCAATCTGCGCACCAACCTCCAGGCCGAGCTGGACGCCGCGCAGATCCTCGGGATGCCGCACGTGGGCACCGCCAACGCGCCCTCGAACGTCAACACCGTCGCGGGCTACCGCGCCGCCGCCGACGAGTTCAACATCTGGGGCGCCGCGGCGACCGCGCGTGGCCTGAAGCTCTACCAGCACAACCACGCGGGCGAGTTCGCGTTCGCCACCGACCAGCCGTCGGTCCGGCTGTACGACGTGTTCCTCAAGAACACCGATCCGCGCCACGTCTATCTCGAGCTGGACATCTACTGGGCGTATGTGGGCCAGTACCGCTGGCCCGGATTCGACCCCGCCGCGTACGTGCGCAACCAGCCGTACCGCTACCCGCTGTTCCACATGAAGGACGGCGACGCCAACGCGGCGAACGCCAACGGCTTCGACATAGTCGAGTTCGGTGCCGGTGACCTTCCGTACGAGAGGTTCGTCCGCGACATCGGGCCGCGCGCCTCGCACGTAGGCATCTGGGAGCAGGACACCGCACCCAACACCGCGCCGAATCCGCCGGGTTCGCTCGGCGCGGCGGAGCGCAGCTTCACGGCGCTCAAGGGACTCCTCGGCTGAGAGTGCCCCGATGAAGGAAGGCGCCCCCGTGCGGCGGCGCCTCCGTGTCCGCTCCTTACCGCCAGCGATCGAGGAGACACATCACCGTGCACCGCACCCTGAGAAGTTTGATCACGGGGGTCCTGCTCGTGGCACTGCCCGCACTGGGCGGTGTGGCCCTCGCGCCCGCCGCCCAGGCGCACCCGGGCCACGAACACGCCCTGGACTGGTCGAACTACGAGAAAGTCACCCTGACGAAGGACACCGGCGAGCCGATCGACCTCGCCGTACTGCCCGACAACCGTGTCCTGCACACCGCCCGTAACGGCGACGTACGGCTCACCGACCCCGGCACCGGTGTCACGAAGGTCGTCAACCACGTCGACGTGTACCAGAACTCCGAGATGGGGTTGCAGACAGTCACGCTCGACCCGGACTTCGCCACCAACAAGTGGGTCTACCTGTACTACTCGCCGCCGCTGAACACCCCGGCCGGGTCCGCCCCGCAGCAACTGCCCGCCGGGCAGAACGACTCGTACTGGAAGCAGTGGGAGGGGTACGACACCCTGACCCGCTTCAGGTGGACCGGCGACAAGCTCGACCTCTCCACCGCGCAGGAGATCATCCGGGTCGACACCAACCGCGGCCAGTGCTGCCACGTCGCCGGTGACGTGGACTTCGACGGCGAGGGGAACCTCTACCTCGCGACCGGCGGCAACACTCCGGCGTCCGGCCCGAACGTCAACGGCTACACGCCGATCAACGACGCGGCCGGCTACAACCCGGGGCTGGACGAGCGCCGCGGCTCGGGCAACACCAACGACCTGCGGGGCAAGATCCTGCGGATCGACGTTCAGGAAGACGGCAGTTACACCATCCCGGAGGGGAACCTCTTCGAGCCCGGCACGGCCAGGACCCGCCCCGAGATCTTCGTGATGGGCCTGCGCAATCCCTTCCGGCTGGCGGTGGACCCCGAGACCGACGCCGTGATGTGGGGCGACTACGGCCCCGACGCCGGTACCGCCGACCCGAACCGCGGGCCGATGGGATACGTCGAATGGCAGACCACGACCAAGGCCATGAACAGCGGCTGGCCGTTCTGCACGGGTGACAACAGCAAGCCCTACCGGGACTTCGACTTCGCCACCCTCACGCCCGGCCCCGCCTTCGACTGCGCGGCGCCGGTCAACGACTCCCGCTGGAACACCGGCCTGACCGAGCTGCCCGCGCCCGTGCCGGCCACGCTCTGGTACGGCGACCGGGACACCGACCAGCCGTGGCCCGAACTGACCGCCTTCCGCGGTCCCGGCGGCCCCGGCGGCCAGGCGCCGATGGGCGGTCCGGTCTACCACTACGACGCGGACAACCCCTCACCGGGCAAGTTCCCCGAGTACTGGGACGGCAAGGCGTTCTTCGCGGAGTTCTCCCAGGACTACGTCGCCGCTTTCACGCTCGACGGGCCGGACGGTCCCGTGAGCAAGTTGGAGAACGTCCTGCCCAACAGCGAGCGTTCGCAGAACGGCATCCCGCAGTGGGACAACCCGATGGACCTGGAGTTCGGCCCGGACGGCGCGCTCTACGTCCTCGACTACGGGGACGGCTTCTTCCGGCAGAATCCCGACGCGGGTCTCTACCGGATCGACTACGCCGAGGGCAACAAGGCGCCCACCGCCGTGATCAAGGCCGACAAGACGTCCGGCCAGGCCCCGCTGGAGGTCTCGTTCAGCGCTACGGGCTCCAGTGACCCGGAGAACGGCGACCTCACCTACCAGTGGGACCTCGACGGCGACGGCACCTTCGACGCCACCGGGCCCACGGCCGGCCGTACGTATCCGGAGAACGGGCAGTTCCAGGCCCGGCTGAAGGTCTCCGACCCGCAGGGCAAGTCCGGCCTGTCGAGCCGTCAGATCACCGTGGGGAACACGGCGCCGACGGTACGGATCACCTCGCCACCCGACGGCGGGTTCTTCAACTGGGGCGACGCCGTGCCGTACGGCATAGCCGTCGATGACCCTGAGGACGGCACCACTCCGGACTGCGCCAAGGCCGCCTGGACCTTCGGTCTCGGGCACAACCAGCACGGGCACCCGGTCAACAGCGGCACCGGCTGCACGGGCGGCGTCGCGACCCCGACCGACGCGGGGCACGGTGATACCGAGAACGTCTTCGGCGTCCTCGGCATCACCTACACCGACAAGGGCGCGGGCGGCGTTCCGCCCGCGACCGGTGACGCCCAGGTGGTGCTCAACCCGGCCGTCATGCAGGCCGAGCACCACGACTCGGCGGAGGGCGTCACGATCACGGACGACACCACAGCCTCCGGGCAGCGCAAGCTGACCTCCTTCGACGCGGGTGACTGGATCGCGTACGACCCGGTGTCGTTCGCCGGGATCACCGGGGTGAAGACCCGTGCCAGTGGCGCCGGCACGCTGGCGCTGCGCTGGGGCGCGGCCGACGCCGAGCCGTTCGCCACCGTGCCGGTCCCGGCCGAAGAGGGCTGGCAGTCCATCACCACCGCGCTTCCGAACGCCCCTTCGGGGAGCGGTGAGGTCTTCGTCACCAGCTCCGGCGGTGTCGAGCTGGACTCGCTGACCTTCCAGGGCGCGGGCGTCGCGGACAAGACCGCGCCCAGGGTCACCGCCACACTCAACCCGCCCCGACCCAACGGGGAGGACGGCTGGTACACCGGCAACGTGTCGCTCGCGGTCTCGGCGACCGACAACGGGACGGTCGCCGGCCGTCAGTACTCGGTCGACGGCGGGACGACGTGGCAGTCGGCCAACGCGGCCGTCACCCTGTCCAACGAGGGTGCCACGACCGTCCGTTACCGGGCGACCGACAACGGCGGAAACGTCTCCGAGGTGGGTTCGCTCACCGTACGGATCGACCGCACCGGTCCCACGGTGGCGGTGAACGGCCTCGACGCCGATGGCGTCTACGGGGACTCCAAGCGCCCGACGCCGGTCTTCTCGGCGCAGGACGCGGTGTCCGGCGGGGCCACCGCGACGGCCACGCTGGATGGCACCTCCGTCACCTCCGGTCAGGCGCTGGAGCTGTGGCGGCTGCCGCTCGGGAACCATGACCTCACGGTCAGGGCCCGGGACAAGGCCGGCAACACCACCACGAAGACGGTGGCCTTCACGACCCGTACCTCCTACGCGGACATCCGCGCGCTGATCACCCAGCTGCGGGCCGACGGCCTGATCACGGCGCAGGGACAGCAGCGGCTGAGCGTACGGCTCGCCCAGGCCGAGGCGCACGCAGACGCGGGCCGCACCAGTCAAGCCACGGCCGTGCTGGAATCGTTCGCCGGCTACACGTCCGACACCGCCCTGGTTCCGGACAGCGCAGCGGGCGCGGCCCTGGCACGGAGCGCGCGGGCGCTGAAGGGAGGCGCCACCGGCTGACGCCGGGACGGACGGAGCTGCCCCGCTGTCACCGGCGGGGCAGTTCTGTGCCCGAGCTCTGTGACAGGGTCCTGCTTCCGGATGGTGGGATCCCCGCCCGGAGAGTTCCGTCAACGATGCGGAAACTTTCTTCGTTCTGTGGAAAAGTTGCCGGAAGCCGCCCGTGCTCCTGCGGCCCCGCGAGCACGGGACCTGCCGGGCGGTATGGTGCCCGGCCCCGTACCGTCCCCGCGACAACTCCAGAAAACTGTCCGAGGGCGTCCAGAGGAAGTGAGCCCGTGAACATCCAGTACCGCGTGTTGAGCCTACTGCGTGACAACGGCCCGTTGTCCCGCGCCCAACTCGCGGACCGGCTGGAGGTTCCCCGCCCGCGGCTGCTCGGCGAACTCGACCGCATGGTCGCCGCCGGGCGGGTCCGTGAGGCGGGCCCCGCCGCGTCGCGCGGCGGGCGGCGCTCCACCCTCGTCCAGCTCGACCCCGGTGTGCGGTTCGCCGCCGTCGATCTGGGCGCCAGCTCCATCGACATCGAGATCACCGACGGCGCGCTCGCGCCGGTGGCCTCCTGCTCCGAGCCGGCAGACATCCGCTCCGGACCGGTCGCCGTGCTCGGGCGCGTCAGCGAACTCCTGCGCGCGATGGGCGACCAGGGGCACTGCACGCGACTCGACGCAATCGGCATCGGGCTGCCGGGGCCGGTCAGCTTCCGGGAAGGCATACCCGTCTCGCCGCCGATCATGGTGGGCTGGAACCGCTTTCCGGTACGCGACACCCTCGCCCTCGCGCACGGCTGCCCCGTCGTGGTCGACAACGACGTCAACGTGATGTCCCTCGGTGAGCAGCACAGCGGGGTCGCGAGGACCGTCGACCATCTGCTCTTCGTGAAGATCGGCAGCGGTATCGGCTCCGGCATGCAGCATCACGGCCGCATCTACCGGGGCGCGGAGGGGTGCGCCGGCGACATCGGGCACGTCCAGGTCGAGGCCGAGGCGGACGGGCCTGTCTGCTCCTGCGGGAACACCGGCTGTCTGGAGGCGTACTTCGGCGGGGTGGCCCTGTCCAGGGACGCCACCGAGGCCGCAAAGTCCGGCCGGTCGCCCGCCCTTGCCGAACGGCTGGCCGAGCGGGGGGTATTGACCGCACTGGATGTCGGGGAGTGTGCGGACGGCGGCGACAGCACGAGCGTCAGCCTGATCCGGGCCGGCGGCCACCGGGTCGGGCAGGTCCTCGCCACGCTGGTCAGCTTCATGAACCCGTCAATGATCGTGATCGGCGGCGGTCTGACCGGGCTCGGCTATCCCCTGCTCGCCGAGATCCGCAGCGTCGTGTACAAACGCTCACTTCCCCTGGCCACCGGCAATCTGCCGATCGTCATGTCCGAACTCGGCCCCCGCGCGGGGGTCGTGGGCGCAGCGCTCCTGGCGAGCGAACTCGCTTACGGTGAGGCCTCGGTGGCTGGGGACGTCGGAAGAAGAGCGGCCACCGGCTAAGGGCTGTCCCATAATCCCTGGTGGATCAGCGTACGGCGTCGGATGCGGTGCATCGCAAGGCGGAGGGACGTCCGCATACTGGATGTATTCGGGCGTTCCGACAATGCGGCGAGGTGCCGTAGCTGTCGTCGTGCGCCCGCCAGGGATTACGGGACAGCCCTTGGAGCGGCTTGAGCGCCTGCCGAGCGCCCGGTGACAGTGGCGCTGATCCCGGTCCCGGTCGGCACGCCAGAAGATCGGTGTCAGGCATGCCCATTCCCGGCAGACCTCAGAGCGACAGGACCCGGCAAGGGTCTCCTCACATCGCCACGGACCAGGACGGTACAAGCCTGCACACGCCACCCACCTCTTTCCCGAGTCGGGCGACGCGTCCACTGACACATCGCCGGCACGATCGACAGGGATCGGAACGGCATTCACGGCGCCGCCTGCCGGGGACAACTGACGTCGGCTGCTTGGACAGTTCGGACGATCCAGCGGCGGCACGGCGGCCTGGCTCTCCGATCCGCAATCGAAGCTTCTGTTCTTGCGGATCCCCGACGCGGCGGGATCCGCAAATCGACGGTAGGGCTCGGCCACCGCCCTGGTCGCCCCCGACACAAGTGGGTTCCGAACCAGAAAGGCGAGGCCTGCTCGAACGCACTGGAGTGCTCCGTACCCGGAGATCCGGATAAACCAGGTCCGGAGATGGTCCCCGTCGACATGTAATGCGTCCTTGCCCATGAGTCGGGCGACCTTCTTGGTGCCAAGGCCGGGTATGGGGTGGAGGACGCAGGCCAGGAGCGGGCTGGACGCTCTCCCGAAACCGGCGGGCTGCGACGCCGCCGAGCCAGTGGGCCAGGTCGTCATCGAGCGCGCCGTCCGCGGTGGCAACCGGCAGGCCGCGGCTGCCGTCGGCGATCTCCGGACAGTCCTAAGGCTCCAGGCGCCTCGGGGTCGATGCCCTCCGTCCTGTCGAGCGCCACGCCGGATTGTCGCCCTTTGTAGCCCATCCGCCACTTCTTGTTAGCAACGCCCTCCAACGGAAAAGCCCCGCTGTTAACGGAGGCTTTAACGATGCCTTGGCAGGTCAGGCCAACAAAAGCAGCGTAAAACGGATTACCCCAAGATTGGGGCTCCCCAACCAGCACATCGTGGGCTTAACTTATGTGTCATGACCTCCCCCCGCTCCACCTACGGCGGCGGCTACTACGCCGCGCCGTCGTTCCCCGACACCCCGATCTACGACTCCCTGGTCGCCGAGCGGGGCACTCCTCAGATCGCACCGATCCGAGTCCCCGCCGCGTACGACACGGGCAACAGCTATCTGCCGGCTCTGCAGTCGTCGCTTCCTGCCCTGCCCGCCGCCCCGTCCAACGGGTCGTACGGCTACCCGCAGCAGGCACAGCAGACGCAGTACCAGAACGCGGGCATGCAGCACGCGCCGATGCAGCCCGCACACCTGCAGCACGCGCCCGCCCCGTACATCCCGCAGCAGCCCTCGGCGCCCCGCGGCTACCAGCAGCAGCCGCAGCGTCCCGGCACGGGATACGAGTCGATGCGTCCGGCGGCGCCGCGGCCCGCTCCGACTCCGTCCCCGTACGAGGACCCGTACAACCGTCCGTATCAGGGCCGGGGGTACTGAGCCCGCTCAACTGCCCGCCGTCGGACGCGGCTGGCAAAATGGATGCATGGTTTCTCCTGTACTCAGGGCTGTCCGCATCCACCCGGTCAAATCTCTGGCAGCGTGCGCGGCCGAGCAGGCCGTTGTCGAGCCATGGGGACTCGACGGCGACCGCCGCTGGATGCTGATCGACGGCCGGGGCAAGGTGGTCACCCAGCGTCAGCAGCCCGGCATGGCCCAGTTGTCCGCTATGCCCCTGCCCGGTGGTGGGGTGTTCGTCTCGGCTCCGCGGAGTGCGCCGCTGACCGTGGAAGTGCCGGAGCCGGCCTTCACCGTCGGCGCGGAGCTGTTCAGGGACAAGGTCGAGGTGGTGGAGGCGGCCGAGGCCGCGCACTCCTGGTTCAGCGCACGCCTCGGCGCGGAGGTCCGGCTCGTCCATCTCGACGCGCCGTCGCACCGCAGGCCCGTCGATCCGGCGTTCGGCCGCCCGGGCGAGACCGTTTCGTTCGCAGACGGTTTCCCCCTGCTTCTCACTTCGTGTGCCTCGCTGGATGCCCTCAACGCACTCGTGGCACGGGGTGACCACCCGCAGGAGGGCCCTCTGCCGATGAACCGCTTCCGGCCGAATGTGGTCGTGGACGGGACGGCCCCGTGGGCCGAGGACGACTGGGAGCGGATCGCGATCGGGGAGGTCGCCTTCCGCGTGGCGAAGCCGTGCGGCCGCTGCATCGTGACCACCACCGACCAGCGGACGTCGCAGCGCGGCAAGGAACCGTTGCATACGCTCGCCCGCCATCGTCTGGTCGGAAGGGATCTCCTGTTCGGCCAGAATCTGATTCCTGACGGCACCGGGGTGATCCGGGTCGGGGACCCGGTGCGGATCCTCGGATGACGGGCCGGTCCACCCGGGTCCGCCGGGAACTCATCGGAGCATGCGGGGCGTTGGACAGCGTGAGGTTGCTCTCTCTTCGCTGCTCCAGCAGGTGATCGGTGCCGTACCGGGTTATGACGGATACGGAAGGGGGTGCATGACGGTGCGAGCGGTCCTGGGAATCCGGCGGTGGCAGCACAATCCCCTGTGCAGGCCCACCGACCGCCACGAGGCATGGGGGGCGCTGGCAGCTCTGCTGCTGATGCTGGTCGCCGCCCCGGTGCTCGGCTGGATGTGCGGTTCGCTCACCGACGAAGCCCTCCAGCAGGCAGTGCGCGCGCAGCGCGCCCAGCGGCATCTCACGACGGCTGTCGTCGTGCGCGGGCCCTCCGGTGTGTCGCGCTTCGCCCGGGACCCCGAGGTCACCGTGACGGAACGCACCGCGTACTCCTCCGCGGTGGCCCGGTGGAAGGCCCCGGACGGTACGGCCCGCACCGGCTGGGTGTCCACGGCGTCCAAGGTCACCGCCCCGGGTACACGGATACGGATCTGGACGGACGACCGGGGCCGCCCGGCGATGCGTCCGATGGACACATCGACGGCGCGCA
The DNA here is from genome assembly GCF_042736635.1 of Streptomyces sp. NPDC060035. NCBI lineage: Bacteria > Bacillati > Actinomycetota > Actinomycetes > Kitasatosporales > Streptomycetaceae > Streptomyces > Streptomyces sp. NPDC060035. The sequence continues at coordinate 70,968 of NZ_JBHWVO010000027.1, read as the reverse complement.
CCCACGCAGTCCTGGCCGGAATCGGTGCGACCCTGCTCGCTGCGGGTCTGGTGGAAACCGCACGCCGACTGTCGGTATGGCGCATGATGCAACGGCGGTACGGTCGGCTCGACCGGGCCTGGGCCGAAACCGGTCCCGACTGGGGCCGGACCGGGACGGGCAGCTGACCCACTGGTACGTAACGTCCAGTGCCGGGCCGCTCCATCCGCTTCACGGCCCTCATGAGCGGCCGACTCGTCAACTCGCGTCCGCCGCGCGCGCTACGGTGGACCGGCCCGCCCGACTCCTCGGCAGGCGGGCCCCGAGCTGCCGGGAGGCCGGTGGCACCGGCGTACACGGCGGCATGCGGACAGGCACGAGGCAGCGCACACGGCACGAGGTGGGGGCACAACAGCACCATGGCACAGGGCACGGTCCAGGTGACGCACACCGGCACATCGCGATGGCGCCGCCGCACGGGCGAATTCGCTTCCCTCACCGCAGCCCTGGAGGCCGCAGCGGACGGTGACGTCCTCACCATCGCCCCCGGTACCTACCGGGAGAATCTCGTGGTTCACCACGCGGTGACCCTGCGCGGCCCCGAGGGAACCGTCGGTTCCGTACGGATCGCGCCGGTCGACGGCGTACCTCTGACGGTGCGCGCCTCCGCCGTGATCCAGGATCTTCATGTGGAAGGCCAGGATTCTGCCGCCCCCGCACTGCTCGTCGAGGAGGGTGCGCCCGAGCTCTCGGACCTGCGCATCGTGACCCGGTCGGCCGCCGGGATAGAGGTACGGGGCGCGGCCAGGCCCACCGTCCGCCGCTGTACCGTCGACAATCCGGCCGGTGTCGGCATTGCCGTGCTCGACGGTGCCGGAGGCGTGTTCGAGGAGTGCGAGGTCGTGTCGGCCGGACAGTCCGGTGTCTCGGTACGCGACGGGGCGCATCCGAGGCTCGAGCGGTGCCGTGTCCACCACGCTTCCGGGGCGGGGCTGAGCGTGACCGGCGAGGGCAGCGGCCTGGAGGCCGTGGGCTGCGAGGTGTACGAGATCAAGGGCAGCGGGGTGCAGGTCACGGCCCGCGGTGCCGCGCATCTCACCGACTGCACCGTGCACCGCACTTCCGCGGACGGGGTCACGCTGGACACCGACGCGGTTCTCACACTCGCCGACTGCGACATTCACGACATCCCGGAGAACGCTGTCGACCTGCGGTCCCGCTCCGTTCTCACCCTGACCCGCTCCACCGTGCGCCGCTTCGGCCGCAACGGCCTGTCGGTCTGGGACCCGGGTACCCGTGTCGATGCCAACCAGTGCGAGATCCACGACAGCACGGGCGACTACCCGGCGGTGTGGGTCAGCGACGGAGCCACCGTGATACTCGACTCGTGCCGCGTCCACGACGTACCCGATGCCCTCTTCGTCCTGGACCGGGGCTCGCGCGCCGACGTGGTGGACAGTGATCTGTCCCAGATCCGCAACACGGCGGTGTCGGTGAGTGACGGAGCCACCGCCCAGCTCGACGACTGCCGGATCCGCGAGGCGTCGACCGGAGCGTGGTTCCGCGACCACGGCAGCGGCGGAACCCTGAACAACTGCACGATCGACGCCGCTCAGACCGGTGTCATCGTCACCAAGGGCGCCGACCCGACCATCGAGCGCTGCACGGTCACCTCGCCCGCGGAGGCCGGCTTCTATGTCTCCGCCGAGGGCCGCGGCACCTTCGACAGCTGCCGTGTCACCGGGAGCGAGGGTTACGGCTTCCATGTCATGGACGGCTGCCGCACCACGCTGACCCGCTGCCGCACCGAGCGGTGCGCCCGCGGCGGGTACGAGTTCGCGGAGGGCACCGGATTCCAGGGCGACGGGCTCAGCGGCGGCCCGGTGGTGGAGGACTGCACCAGCGACGAGAGCGGACTGCGTGGCGCCACTCCCCCGACCCCGCCGGTCCTGACGGCGACGCAGTCGACGCCCGGAGTGCTCGGTGCGATGCCGGGACAACGCGCCGCCGAGCCCGCCGCCCCGCCGGCTCCGGCCGAGCCGGTGCGCGATTCGGGCGCCGTCCTCGGGGAGTTGGACGCGCTGGTCGGCCTGGACAGCGTCAAGCGCGAGGTGCGTGCCCTGACCGACATGATCGAGGTCGGCAGGCGCCGTCGGCTGGCAGGCCTCAAAGCGGCGTCGGTGCGCCGCCACCTCGTCTTCACCGGCTCCCCCGGTACGGGCAAGACGACGGTGGCCCGGCTGTACGGCGAGATCCTGGCCTCGCTCGGCGTGCTGGAGCACGGGCATCTCGTGGAGGTGTCCCGCGTCGACCTGGTCGGCGAGCACATCGGTTCGACCGCGATCCGCACGCAGGAGGCGTTCGAACGGGCGCGTGGCGGGGTCCTGTTCGTCGATGAGGCGTACGCGCTGTCGCCCGAGGACTCCGGCCGGGACTTCGGGCGGGAGGCCATCGACACGCTGGTGAAGCTGATGGAGGACCACCGGGACGCCGTGGTCGTGATCGTGGCCGGGTACACGCACGAGATGGAGCGCTTCCTCACCGTCAACCCGGGTGTCGCGTCGCGTTTCTCACGGACCATCACCTTCAGTGACTATGTTCCCGAGGAGCTGCTGCGGATCGTCGGGCAGCAGACCGAGGAGCACGAGTACAGCCTCGCGGACGGGACCGGGGAAGCGCTGCTCAAGTACTTCACAGCGCTTCCCAAAGGCCCCGCCTTCGGTAACGGCCGCACGGCCCGTCAGACCTTCGAGTCGATGGTCGAACGGCATGCGGGCCGGGTCGCCCAGCTCGCCGAGCCGAGCAAGGACGACCTCACGCTGCTCTATCCGGAGGACCTTCCCGAGCTCCCCTGAGTCTCCCCGTCGGCCTGGTGGGGCACGACGGGACCCAGCCGTTCCAGGAGCGCGGCCCGCTCCACGGCGAAGACCGGGTCGGCCTGGTAGTCCGAGTGCCCCAGGATCGGTTCGGGCAGCGGGTGTTCAGGGGTTCGGCCGTAGACCAGCGGGTCCTTCAGCGGGCCCCGGTCCACCTCGGGTCCCTGGCTCTCGTCGATGCGGACGGGACCGCCGATCGGGTCCGTCGCACGCCAGAGGTTGCGCCAGCAGTGCACGGAACGGTGCAGCCCGTCCAGGGGCACCGGTCCGAAGTAGGCGGGGAACCAGCGCCCGTAGAGCCTCTCGATCGGTGAGCCGTAGGTGAGCAGCGCGACCCGGCGCCGCGTCGCGTCGGGCAGTTGCCAGACCGCGGACGCCGCCAGGACGCTGCCCTGGGAGTGGCCCGAGATGACGAGCCGGCCGCGGGTGCTCGCCGTCCAGGCGGACATCCGGGACGACAGGTCGGGTACGGCGCGCTCTGCGTAGCAGGGTGGTGCGAAGGGGTGCGCGGCGCGTGGCCAGAACGTGCCGACGTCCCAGAGGATGCCGATCGTGCGCCGGGCGGAGACGTCACGGTAGGCGCGGCGTCCCCAGGTGACGAACAGGACGAATCCGAAGCCGATCAGCCAGGAGCCGGTCGACTGGGCTGTCTCGGCGAGCGATTCGACGAGGGGAATCGCGCCGTCCATCGCCCGGCCGGGCACCTCGTCACTGAGCCAGGACCCGGCAACGGCCCCGGTCCCGAGGAGCAACGTGGCGCCGGAGACCAGTGCGACGAGCCAGGGTGCGGAGTCGGTGAGGGCCGCAGTTGCCCTGGTCCGGGCGATCCGCCGGGTGCGGGCGGGGTCGGGCCGCGCCTGTTCGTACTCCGCCTCGACCTCGGGTCCCAGTCGGCGTGCGCGCAGCGCGGTACGGACGGCCAGCCAGGTGACGGGGACGAGCAGAAGCAGCAGAAGGACCGGGATGACGGAAGCCTGCCAGCTCAGGAGCACGGGCGGCCCCTCGATGGTGGAGCCGCTGCCCATGCCGGGAGTACCGGAGCCGTCGAGCCAGTCGGCGACACGCTGGGCGACCCCGCCGGTCATCACACCACCGAGCGCGCAGGCGAGCATCGCCACGGCGGGCCCTCCGAGGCCGTACAGGGTCGTGCGCGGCTCGGGGATGCGGTGGTACAGGCTCAGCGCAACCACGGCGAGCAGGACGACGAGAACGCCCTGTCCGAGGGCGAGGACGCGGAAGGCGGTCTCCCCGGGGAGAGCGCCCGAGGACACCCAGGTGGGACGGGACCAGGCTGCGTACACCGTGCCGACGAGCAGCAGGGCGAGCGAGATCCCCGGCAGGAGGGTGATGACGGCACGGTCGAGGGTGTTGTCGAGGCGTCGCTCGCTGCGGCCCCGGCGGCAGACCACCGCGACCACCACCAGGCCGCACAGGAGGAGAGCCGCCTCGAGGACACCGCCGATCACAGCGGGTACGGGACCGTCCGTGGCCCGGTCGTGCCGGGCCGCGGCGCCGCCCACCGCGGCTGCGACGGTGAGGAATCCGGCGGCGGTGTGGGCGGCCCGCAGCCGGGCGACCAGCCGCCGGCCGTACCAGAACCCGGGCCGGCCGAGGGCGGGACGGACGGGAGGCGGGGCGGACGGTGAGGTCTCCGGCTTGTGTGCCGTGTCCTCGTCGGGTTCGTCCCCGCTCAGCGGGCGCTGCGACTCGTAAGCGCTCCAGGTGCGGTTGGACAGGTACCAGAGCAGTCCGACCAGGGCCGTGGGCACGAGGGCGGCGACCGCGAGCCGGCGTCCGGGCTGGGACCACCAGCCGCCCTGCTCCGTCGACAGGAAGCCGAGCCAGGACCGCCGGCCGGAGCACGCGGGTACACCCGCGCACTGCCAGGCCACCAGGTCGAGGGCGACCTCACAGACTGCGGCGGTCAGCAGAACGGTCAGGCTGAGTGCGACGAGCCGCACCACCATGCCGTACAACCTCACCGCCACGGTGCGGCCCCGGGCCGTGGGCCGCATCCAGTGGGCAAGGTTGACCACCATGAACGGAAGCAGCAGCAGCCACAGGGCACGGGAGCCGTTGCCCGAGGTGAGGTTGGACCAGCAGTAGGCCTCCGCGACGGGTCCGTCCCGATGACGCTCGGGGTGCTGCTCGGCCTCGATGTCCTCGGTACGCCGGTATATGGCGGCCGTCGCGTCACCGGTGATCCTGGTCGTACGGGGGTCGCCGAGCATCTCCTGGGGAGTGGCTCCGCCGACGCCGTGGACGAGCAGTTCCAGCGCGGCCCCGGTGCTCTGCGGGGCCTGGGTGGCAGGGGACAATGTCTTCTGCTCGCTCTCTGGTCCTTCCGGCATGGCGGCCGGCGGGGAAGGGACGTGGCACGGCGCGGAGCTCCGGGCTGATGCACAGTCACCACCATCGCTGACGGGGGGTGCCTGCCGCATCGCTCTCACCGAATCTCCCCAGTGACGCGGCCGGCAGAGCTGCGTGGCAGGATGAGGGCGTCCCGCAGGATGCTGTCGGACCTGCGGCCAGAGGGAAGGACCGGACCCGGCGTTGAGCGAGAATCAGAATTTGCTCGCGGAGCAGCGGCGCGCGCTCATCCTCGACGAGGTACGCAAGCGCGGCGGGGTCCGGGTCAACGAGCTGACCCGCAAGCTGAACGTCTCCGACATGACCATCCGCCGGGACCTGGACGCACTGGCCCGCCAGGGCGTCATCGAGAAGGTGCACGGCGGGGCCGTCCCGCTGGTCGAGGCGAGTACGCACGAGCCCGGTTTTGAGGCCAAGTCGACGCTGGAGCTCAGCGCCAAGGAGGACATCGCGCGCGCGGCGGCGGCCATGGCCGTGCCGGGCAGCGCGATCGCCCTGTCCGGCGGCACGACGACGTTCGCGCTGGCCCGGCACCTCCTGGACGTTCCGGCCCTGACCGTGGTGACGAATTCGGTACGGGTCGCCGACGTGTTCCACGACGCGCAGCGGCCGACGGCGGCGGGCGGCCCACGGGCCGGAGCGGCCACCGTGGTGCTGACCGGCGGGGTACGCACGCCTTCGGACTCGCTCGTCGGGCCGGTCGCGGACCGCGCGATCGGCTCGCTCCACTTCGACGTGCTGTTCCTCGGAGTGCACGGGATCTCGGTCGAGGCGGGTCTCTCGACACCGAACCTCGCGGAGGCCGAGACGAACCGCCGCTTCGTGCGGGCCGCGCGACGGGTCGTGGTGGTCGCCGACCACACCAAGTGGGGCACCGTCGGCCTGAGCTCTTTCGCGACGCTGGACGAGGTGGACTCCTTCGTCACGGATTCGGGGCTGTCGGACGGGGCCAGGCAGGAGATCGAGGAGCATCTGCCGGGGTTGGTCGTGGCGGGCGATGCCGCACCTCAGTAGCCGCGTTCCGGGTGCCCCTGGGTTCCGCTCCGCTCCTTGACCGACCGCGGACGTCCTAGGATCGGGCCGTGGCCGTCTTCCGGATCGAGCGCTTCACTCCCCTCCCCGCCGCCGAGGCCTGGCGTCGGTTGACCGACTGGGAGGCGCACTCCGGACCCGTGCCGATGACCTCGATCACCGTCCCGACCGGTCCGCCGACCCGGGTGGGAACGGTCTTCGTGGCGCGTACCGGTCTCGGGCCGTTCGGGTTCGACGATCCGATGGAAGTGGTGCGCTGGACGCCGCCGGTGGCCGGGCGCGCGGGGATCTGCCGGCTGGAGAAACGCGGCCGTGTGGTGCTGGGCAGGGCATCGATCGATGTCCGGCCGACCGGCGCGGGGTCGCACGTCATCTGGGTGGAGGAGCTGCGCGTACGGCTGCTGCCCGGGTGGGGCGATCAGCTTCTCTCGACTGCGGGCCGCCGGGTTTTCGGGCGGGTGCTCGACGCCCTGCTCGACAGCCCTTAGGGTCTTTCGCCCGGATCCGGCATGATCCGGACGAGGGGCACCGGCCTCAGGCGGGCCAGGTGCCGGTGGCCAGGAAGTGATCGATGGTCCGCGTGTACGGATCGATGTCCAGGCCCTGCGCGCTCAGCCAGCTGTCGGAGTAGTACTTGTCGAGGTAGCGCTCGCCCGGGTCGCAGAACAGCGTGACGATGCTTCCGGTGCTGCCTTGCTCGACCATCTCCGCGACGAGCTTGAACGCGCTCCACAGTCCGGTGCCGGTGGAGCCGCCGGCCTTGCGGCCAATGGCCCGCTCCAATGCGCGCACGGCTGCGACGCTCGCCGCGTCGGGCACCTTCATCATCCGGTCGATGGCTCCGGGCACGAAGCTCGGCTCCATGCGGGGCCTGCCGATGCCCTCGATGCGTGAGCCGCAGTCGCTGGTCGCCAGGGGGTCGTGCCGGGTCCACCCGTCGAAGAAACAGGAGTTCTCCGGGTCGGGTACACAGATCCTCGTGTCGTGCTGCATGTAGCGGACATAGCGTCCGATGGTCGCCGAGGTGCCACCGGTTCCGGCCGTGGCGACGATCCAGGCGGGCTCCGGGTACCGCTCCAGCCTGAGCTGCTGGTAGATGGACTCCGCGATGTTGTTGTTGCCGCGCCAGTCGGTGGCACGCTCGGCATAGGTGAACTGGTCCATGTAGTGGCCGCCGGTACGGGCAGCGAGAGCCGCCGACTCCTCGTAGAGCTTCCGTGAGTCGTCGACGAAGTGGCACTGTCCGCCGTGGAATTCGATCAGCCGGCATTTCTCGGGGCTGGTCGTGCGGGGCATCACTGCAATGAACGGGACACCGATCAGCTTCGCGAAGTACGCCTCCGAGACGGCCGTCGAGCCGCTGGACGCCTCGATGACCGGCTTGCCGCGGCGGATCCAGCCGTTGCAGAGCCCGTAGAGGAAGAGCGATCGTGCCAGCCGGTGCTTGAGGCTGCCCGTGGGGTGCGTCGACTCGTCCTTGAGGTAGAGATCGATGCCCCACTGCTCGGGCAGCGGGAAGCGCAGGAGGTGGGTGTCCGCGGAACGGTTGGCGTCCGCCTGGACCTTGCGCACGGCCTCCTTGAGCCAGGCACGGTAGTCCGGATCGCTGCGGTCGATGTCCACGGTCGTCGCGATCTCACCGTCACGTCTGTGCTCACTGGTGTCCATCAGCGATCTCCTCCTCGTGCGACCGGCATTCGCCACCACCACGATATTCCCCCCACCTGCACAAACGATTGCTTTGATGCCCCATAGCCCTGCCTTGGTGTTCACGTCCGGGCCGCCCTCGATCCGCTCCGGAACCGCACGATTCAGGCGCGATGCGGCCTGGTACAAGCGCCCCGATGCGGGCAGACTTCCCAGGAGAAGCCGGTACAAGGAGGGCGAAGTCGCCATGTCCGAGGCAGAGTTCAGCGCGAGCGGAGTCAGGATCGAGCGGTGGACCCGTTCCCTGACCAGGGCCGGTCAGGTCGTCGTCAAGGACGGCCGACTGGCGCTGCTGACCAGTTACGGCCGGGAGATCGACAGCGCCCCGGTGACCACGGTGAGTGCGGGCAAACGATGGTTCCTGGCGGCGGACTCGGCGGTAGCGCGTGTCAACGGCGTGCGCTACCGACTGACCATGGGGCAGCGCAACCGCAGGCCGGGCGGGGCCGCACCGGTCCGCAGGTTCCTGGAGGCGCTGCGCCGCGCGGGCGGCCGGCGAACCTGACGCAACGGTTCCGTACGGGCACCGCGAGTTGCGGAGCCCAACCCCCTGAGTCACGCTGGTGACACGTCACTGATGGTGTACCGGCGGTGACCGCGCAAGCCGCTCCGCCGGGTGCCACAGGGCGGACCACGCACGACCAGACCAGAAACAGCAGCGAGCCACACTGCTGGATCCGTTCCTTCGTCTTCTTCCGGACCTATTTCGGGGAGTCGCAGCCGTGATCAGCGAGCCAAGCAGGCACTGCGCGGTGGAGCTCCAGGCCCTGCCGTCGCGGATCGGTCAGGTCCGCAGAATCATTTCGGCGCAACTGCGCTACTGGCATCTCGATCCTCTGATCGACCAGGCAGCGCTCGGCGTCACCGAACTGCTGACCAATGTCCACCGGCATGCACAGCCGGACAAATCGTGCACCGTCGAGATCGAGCTGCTGCTCGACCGTCTCACGGTTTCCGTCCACGACCACGACCCACGGCTGCCGACCGTGTGCGATGCCGATTCGTCCGCCACTTCGGGGCGCGGACTGGCGCTGATCGCCGCAGTCAGCGAGAGCTGGGGGGTACGACCGACCGACGACACGGGCAAGGTCGTCTGGTTCACCCTTCCGGCCCCGTCCTTCGCCACCGCGCTGACTCCCCTTCCGGTGTACGGCTCGACGACCGACGGACCTTTCGGCTCCGGACGGGACACTCTCGTGGAGCCCACAGCACAGACCCGGGCCCGGTCGGCCGTCGTCGGCTGACCGGGCGGGGGCGGCGCGCCGCTTCCGTGGCGCGATCGTGTGCGCTACTCCGTGGCGATCGCGCGGAGCACGTCGAGACGTGCGGCGCGCCGGGCCGGCCGCCAGCCGGCCAGCGCGCCCGCGGCGAGCCCGACCAGGGCCACGACGAACAGCTTCAGCAGCGGCAGTGCGAAGACGAACGCCGTATCGCCGGTGCCCTCCGACGCCTCGACGAGCACCCGGCCGAGGAGACCGCCCAGCAGCAGGCCGCCTGCCGTCCCGAATGCGGAGACCAGGACGGATTCCCAGCGCACCATGCTCCGCAGCTGGCTCCTGGTCTGTCCGACCGCCCTCAACAGGCCCAGTTCCCTGGTGCGTTCGTGGACAGCCAGGGTGAGGGTGTTCGCGATACCCAGCAGAGCGATCAGCACGGCGAGGGCCAGCAGCGCGTAGACCAGTGTGAGCATCATGTCGATGCCGCCCGCCGAGGACTGCGCGTACTCCTGACGCGTCTGTACGTCGGGGCTTCCGTAGGCCGCGGCGGTCCTCTCGACCGCCTGCTTCCCTTCGTCGGCGGAGACGCCTTCCCTGAACGAGACGGCGACCAGGGTGTCGGAGTCCTGGCCCCGGTGCGGCGCCCAGGCCTCGCGGGTGATGACGTAGTCGCCCGCCGGCTCGGACTGTTCGAAGACGGCCCGGACGGTGAAGTCCGCTTCCGTGCCGTCGGTGAAGGTGAGCCGGGCGGTGGATCCGGTGTCCAGGTGGCGCTTGTCTGCCTCGGTGTCCGAGAGGGCGATGCCGTTCGTGCCGAGTGAGCCCAGCGAACCCTCGACCTCGCCGAGAGCGAACACATCGGCGAGGCGCCCGGGGTCGGTGACGGTCAATGCCCGGCCGGAGCCGTTGACCTCGGCAACGCCCTTTCCGAGCCCGACCGCGGATTCGACCTCGGGCTGCCGCTGCACGGCCGGGGCAAGACCGGGGCTCAGTCCGCTGCCGCCGGCGCCGAACGCGGGTGCGCTGATGGCCACATCGCCCGCGAAGGACCTGTCGACCGTACGGTCCATCGTCGCCTTCAGCGAGGCGCCGAAGACCGTGAAGAGCGAGACGACGGCGACACCGATCATCAGCGCGGTGGCGGTGGCGGCGGTCCGCTCGGGGCTGCGCAGCGCGTTGCGCCTGGCGAGTCCGCCGGTGACGCCCCGCAGCCGGTCGAGCGGTGCGCCGAGGATGCGTACGGCGTACGAGGAGGCGACCGGCCCGAGCACCACGAACGCGGCAAGGGCCAGAACCGCACCGGCTGCCGGGAGCCAGAGGGAGGGGGCGGCCAGGACGCCGGCCATGATGACGCCGACCGCCGCCAGCAGGAGCCCGCCTCCGGTGAGGGTCCGGTTCCGGGAGGCCGCGGAGTCGTCGACGATGCTCTCGCGCAGGGCCGCAAGGGGGGCGGTACGTCCGGCCCGGACCGCCGGTACCAGTGCGGAGCCCAGGCAGACGAGAATGCCGACGCCCAGAGGCAACAGCAGGGACAGTCCGCTGATCACCAGTGCGCCCTCGGGGAACGGGAATCCGATGGCCGGGAACAGTGCCTGCAGTCCGGCGGCGATACCGATGCCGCCGGCCAGGCCCGCGACGGAGGCGGCCGTTCCGACGGCGAAGGCCTCGACGAGAGTCGATCCGACGACCTGGCGCCGGGCGGCGCCGAGGGCCCTCAGCAGGGCGTTCTCCCGCGTCCGCTGGGCGACGACGATCGCGAAGGTGTTGTGGATGGAGAAGGTGGCGACCAGCAGCACGATGCCGGAGAACACCAGCAGCAGCGTGGTGAACAGGCTCAGGAACGCTCCGGAGATCATGTCCTGGTTCTCGGCGGCCGAGGCATCGCCGGTGATGGCTTCGGTGCCTTCCGGGAGCACGGGCGTGAGCGCGTCCACCAGTTCCTGCTGACCGGTGCCGTGTCCCGCCCGCACCTGGATGCTCGCTGCCTCGCCGGGCTTCGGGGTGAGGTACTTCTCGGCGTCGGCCTGGGTCAGCCCCGCGTAGGTCACCTGGGCCATGCCGTCCTCACCGCCGAAGGTGGCCAGGCCGACGACGGTGACGCGGACCGGGTCGGGGGTCCGCAGGACGGTGGTGTCGCCGATCTCGAGGCCACCCCGGTCGGCGGTGCCGCGGTTGACGACGACCTCGCCGGGCGCGGACGGCACCCGTCCGTCGGCGAGGCGGTACGGGTTGAGTTCGGGATCGGCGATCCAGTTCCCCGCGAGGGTGGGCGGTCCCTGGCCGCAGATGGGTTCGCCGTCGGCGCCCAGGAGCTGCCCCGCCCCCTCGATCTTCGGAGCGGCTGCGGCAACACCCGGTACCTGTTCGATCCTGCGGACCAGATCGGCAGCGACGGGCTGCCGGGTGCCCTGGGTCTCTCCGGAGACGGTGATCACGTCGGTGCTGCGGACGACCACGTCCGTGCCCTGGGCGGCGTTGCCGAACATGGTGTCGAAGCCGGCTCGCAAGGTGTCGCCCATGACGAGGGTTCCGGTGAGAAAGGCGACGCCGAGCAGGACGGCGGTGAAGGTGCCCGTGAAGCGCCGCTTGTGGGCGCGCAGGGAGGAGAGGCTGAGGCGCAGAGAGGCGCGGGTGCTGGTCATGGCGTCACCGCAGGGGTGCGGGCTGTGTCGAAGGCCTTCAGCCGGTCGAGCACGCGTTCCGCCGTCGGGGCCTGCATCCGGTCGACGAGCCTGCCGTCCGCGAGGAAGACGACCTCGTCGGCGTGCGCGGCCGCGACAGGATCGTGGGTGACCATCACGACGGTACGGCCGGTCCGGCGTACGGTGCCGCCGAGGAGCCGCAGCACCTCTTGCCCCGCGCGGGAGTCGAGGTTGCCGGTCGGTTCATCGGCGAACACCACATCGGGTCTGCCCGCGAAGGCCCGGGCCACGGCGACGCGTTGCTGCTGGCCGCCGGAGAGCTCGCTCGGCCGGTGGTGCAGCCGGTCCCGCAGCCCGACCGTGTCGATGAGTGCGTCGATCCACTCACGGTCGCCGCGCTCCCCCGCGAGGTCGAGGGGGAGCGTGATGTTCTCGGCGACGGTGAGCGTCGGGATGAGGTTGAAGGCCTGGAAGACGAAGCCGATACGGCGGCGGCGCAGCAGGGTGAGCCTGCGGTCGTCGAGTGCGCCCAGCTCGGTGTCTCCGATGAAGGCGGAGCCGGAGGTCAGGGTGTCGAGACCGGCGGCGCAGTGCATCAGCGTCGATTTGCCGGAGCCCGAGGGCCCCATGATCGCGGTGAAACGTCCGGCCCGGAAGCCGATGCTCACTCCGTCCAGGGCCCTGACCTCGGTGTCGCCTGTGCCGTAGACCTTCACGGCGTCGGCGACCCAGGCGGCTTCGTTGCCACCGGTGGTGGTGTTGTCGGCGGTGGTCATGCCGGACCGTCCTTGTCGAAGCGTCCGAAGGGTTCGTCCAGGACGGAGAGCCGGCGCCAGTACTCGTCCTCGTCGATCTCACCTGCGGCGAACCGCCTGCCGAGGAGGTCGATCGGCGAGTGCTCGCCGGTGCTGCCCCGGCGGACGCCGTGGGACTGCCACGGGCTACGGCGGCCACGCCAGACCGTACGGCGCAGCAGGGTGACGACGCCGATGACGACGGCCGCCCAGATGATCGGGAAGAGGAGGATCCAGGGTCCGGGTCCGCCGGAGTGGGCCAGGGTGTTCATCTCGGTCAGCTCCCTCGGTCAGGGGGTTCGTTCGCGTTCTTCTGTCGCTTACGAGCCTGTCTCCGGGAGGGGGCCAGGGCGTCGTACGGCCGGCGGCCGTGCACGTACCTCTGTGGGAGTACGCGGCGTCTCCGCGTCTGCGCCCGGCATCGGCCCCGGCCGTGGTGGAGTCTGTACCTACTAGTATGTGCAGTGGAGGGATGAGCACTCCGGACCGTCTGATCGAGGCCACCCAGGACCTCCTCTGGGGGCGTGGCTACGTGGGCACCAGCCCCAAGGCCATCCAGCAGCGCGCGGGTGCGGGCCAGGGCAGCATGTACCACCACTTCGCCGGCAAGCCGGATCTGGCGCTCGCGGCCATCGACCGCACGTCGACGCAGATGCGGGAAGCCGCCGGACGCGTGCTCGACGGGCCGGGACCGGCGTACGAGCGGATCTCCGGCTACCTTCTGCGCGAGCGCGAGGTGCTGCGGGGCTGCCCGGTGGGGCGGCTGACGATGGATCCGGATGTCGTGGCCAGCGAGGAGCTGCGCGCGCCGGTGGAGGAGACGCTCGCCTGGCTGCGGGGACGGCTCACGGAGGTCGTCCAGGAGGGCCTGGACGAAAGCGAGTTCGCTCCGGACCTCGTTGCCGGCGAGATCGCCGCCGCCATCGTGGCGACGGTCCAGGGCGGCTACCTGAACCGCGAAGCGCAGGAGCGTGTGACGGCGTCCCGGGGCAAAGCGGTTGATCTCACCATGTTCGATGACTGGGAGCTGCTGGACGCTTACTGGGCCGGCGCGGACGAACTACTGCGACGGGACTTGATCCGACTCGCCATCGATCGGGTGACGATCAACCAGAACAAGCGGCGTGGCGCACCGTTCGTCGGCGCTCAGCGCGTGGCGATCACCTGGGCCGGAGCGCTGGACGCAGCGGCGCGCGAATAGGAACTGTCATCAGCAGCGCGGAGCTGATCGGCGCAGGACTCCACAGTGGTCCGCCGGCCGAGCAAGCGACTGCGACAGAAGCCAGTCTGCGGGCCCGCGTCGCAGCAGTCGATGGCCCGGACGAAGCCGCCGCATTCGACGGCCCTTCACGGGCCAACCACGCCACGGACCGGCGGCTGCCGGACCAGCTCGCGGAGCTCGCCGATGCCGGCTTCGGCGGGCAGTTGCTGCTGGGCGGTGACACCACGGTTCCCGGAACGCCGGGGATGCCCTTCCTCCTTCGAAGGCTGCGCCTTCGGCTCGAACAGGCCCTCGGAGAGGAACTGCTGCACTCCGTTCTTGTCACCGCCCCGGCGCGCGCCTTCGCGTTCGCCGCCCCGCGGGAAGGGCTCCCCCGCCCCTGATCAGGCGAGAGCGGTCAACGGGTCGTCGAGCACGGGCTGCCAGGCCAGCTCGGCAGCGCCCACCAGACTGTTGTGGGCCAGCGTGCAGGGCAGGATCGGCACACTGCCGCTGCGCCCCCACAGGCTGCGGTCGGCGACGACCGCCCGGAGCCGTTCGGGGTCGGCTTCGAGGAGGTCACGGTGCAGTCCGCCGAGGATGATGCGGTCGGGGTTGAGGATGTTGACCAGACCGGCCAGACCCAGGCCCAGACGGTCGATCAGCTCTTCGGCCGCGGTCCGCACACCGGGGTCGCCGTACTCCGTGCGCAGCAGGTCGCCGGCCTGCTTGAGGAGCGACTCCTCGGGCCCGGGTTCCCGGCGCGCCGCGGTGAGGAAGGCGAGGGGGTCCGTCTCGACGTCCAGACAGCCGCGCCCGCCGCAGTGGCAAGGGCGCCCCTCGGGGTTCACCGTGAGGTGCCCCACTTCCAGGGCCAGTCCCGAACTCCCGCTGTGCAGGCGGCCGTCCAGGACGAGCGCACCGCCCACGCCACGGTGCCCGGTGGCCACACAGAGCAGGTGCTGGGCGCCACGTCCGGCGCCGTGCCGGTGCTCGGCGAGGGCGGTGAGGTTGACATCGTTCCCGGTGAACGCCGGTCCGGTGATTCCTGCCGCGCGCACGCAGGTGGTGAAGATCTCCCGGACGGGGGCCCCCGCGGGCCAGGCGATGTGCAGCGGGTTGAGGGCGGTGCCCTCGGGTTCGGCGACAGCGGAGGGGACGGCGAGCCCGGCACCGACGCACCGCAGTCCACTGTCGCGCAGCAGCCGGGCACCGGCTTCGACGACCTCCCCGAGGACCTGGGCAGGATCGGCCATGACCGCGACGCAGCCGGGTGCGGTGGCGACGATCCTGCCCCCGAGCCCGACGAGCGCGGCCCGGAAGCCGTCGGAGTGGACCTGCGCGGCGAGTGCGACGGGCCCGCTGTCCCTGACGGCCAGCCGGTGCGAGGGACGGCCCTGCGAACCGGCTGCGGAGCCGGGGCTGGAGTCGACCCGGATGAGCCCGAGCGCCTCCAGCTCCGCGGCCACCGCACCCGCGGTGGCACGGGTGACACCGAGTTCGGACGTCAGCACGGCACGCGTGGGCGCGCGGCCTGTGTGGACCAGCTCCAGCGCGGGTCCCAGGGCGCTGCGGCCTCTCTCCAACTTCTGCCGAGTGGTGGTCGACTTCCCGTTCATGGGGGCGAGTCTCCCATGATCCGGAGCCGCTGCCGACGCCCGTGCGCCCCGCACCGTTCACCGGACCGTCACGGGGTTCGTCATGTTGCGTACGGCGTCCGCGCGCCTCTATGCTGAGTTTGTGCCGCAACTAAACAAACTGCGGACGGCCCTACCGGGGGGAATTGGCGGAGACACCGCCCCACCCCCGTCGGCCCGCCTCCGTACCGCGCTGACCGTGTTCTTCGCCCTTGACGGGCTCCTGTTCGCCGGCTGGGTGGTCCGCATCCCGGCCATCAAGCACCAGACCGGAGCCACCCCCTCCACCCTAGGACTCGCCCTGCTCGGCGTCTCCGCGGGCGCGGTGATCACCATGATGCTCACCGGCAGGCTCTGCCGGCGCTACGGAAGCCATGCCGTCACCGTGGTCTGCGGTGTGCTGCTGTCGCTGAGCATCGCCCTTCCCGCGCAGACGCATTCGGTCCTCGCTCTCGGGCTGGTCCTGCTGCTGTTCGGAGCCGCCTACGGCGGCATGAACGTGGCGATGAACAGCGCGGCCGTCGATCTGGTGACCGCCATCCGCCGCCCCGTGATGCCGAGCTTCCACGCCGCGTTCAGCCTCGGCGGCATGGCCGGCGCCGGGCTCGGCGGACTGGTCGCGGGCGGCCTGTCGCCCTCGACGCACCTGTTCGCCCTCACCGGAATCGGGCTGCTGGTCACAGCGGCCACCGGACCCGTACTGCTGCGCCACCGGCCGGACACCGCAAACCCCGCCCCGAAGCAGCGGACGGCCGGTGCACCGGAGCGCCCGCAACGCATGGACGGCCGCGCCCGCCGGATCGTGATCCTCTTCGGCGTCATCGCGCTCTGCACGGCGTACGGTGAGGGCGCGCTGGCCGAGTGGGGCGCACTGCACCTCGCGCAGGACCTGCACGCCAACCCCGGGCCCGCAGCCGCCGGTTACTCCCTGTTCGCCCTGACCATGGCCATCGGCCGCCTCACCGGCACCACACTCCTCGAACGGTACGGACAGACCCGCACCCTGGTGGCGGGCGGGACTACGGCCGCGGCCGGGATGCTCCTGGGGGCCCTCGCCCCCACCCTCTGGCTCGCCCTGCTCGGTTTCGCCGTGACCGGCCTCGGCCTGGCCAACATCTTCCCCGTCGCCGTCGGCCGGGCGGGCGCGCTGGCCGGTCCCGGCGGAGTGGCTGCCGCGTCGACGCTCGGCTATGGCGGAATGCTGCTGGGACCGCCGGTGATCGGCTTCCTGGCCGACTGGTTCTCCCTGCCCGTGGCGCTCACGACGGTGACCCTGCTCGCCGCGACCGCGGCGCTGCTGGGATACGGGGCACGCCGTGCGGCGCACACGTGAGCGATTGAGTAGGCGTACTCAGGCACCGGCGGCTTCCCAGGCGCACGATGGAGACATCAACCAACCACGGGGAGCGGGACATGAGCCACCAGCTGATGAACAAGCGGCAACTGCGCGCACTGGCACGACTGACCTTCGGTAACGCGGCGTCGCTGATCTACCTCGGCCTCGTCCTCGCTGCCACGGCGTTCGTCGCGGTGGACACGCTGTTCGTGGCCCACGAGGATGCCTCGTTCGCCGGCGTCTGGGTGTTCTTCCTTGCGGCGCCGACCGTCTTCGTCTTCCTCGTCGGCAGCTCCATGGCGGGAGCCGAGTCGGGCGGTCCGGCCTGGTTCGTCTACCTTGCCCTCATCGTGTCCGTCCTCGTGCAGGCCTGCGCCCTCGGCTGGTTCGCACGACTGGTGCGCCGCGGCGGCCGGAGCCGCTCCGCCCACCCCCAGGGCGCCTGACACACAGCTGGCACAATCTCAGCCGTGGAGACAACGGAGCACATCGCATCCCTCGCCGAGGAAGGCCGTCTGCTGGCCGAGGCCGCCGGCGAGGCGGGCCCGGACGCACCGGTTCCGACCTGCCCGGGCTGGCAGGTGCGCAATCTGCTGCGGCACACCGGCATGGTGCACCGCTGGGCGACCGCGTTCGTGACCGAGGGCCACCGGACGTACCACCCGGACGGTGGCGAGCCCGATCTGGACGGCGCCGAGCTGCTCGACTGGTTCACAGAAGGGCACGGGCTGCTGGTCGAGGCACTGCGGACCGCGCCCGCCGACCTCGAATGCTGGACCTTCCTGCCGGCACCGTCCCCGCTGGCGTTCTGGGCTCGCAGGCAGGCGCACGAGACCAGGATCCACCGAGTGGACGCCGAATCGGCGCGCGGCGGAGCAATGACACCGGTGGCAGCGCGCTACGCCGTTGACGGCATCGACGAGCTGCTGACCGGATTCCACGCCCGCCCCAGGAGCCGGGTGCGTTCCGACATACCCCGCACACTGCGGGTGCGTGCGCTGGATGCGGATGCGGTGTGGACCGTACGGCTGTCGGCCGAACCGCCGCAGACGGTGCGTGGCGCTGCAGCGGACGCGGAGCCGTCCGACTGCGAGGTGAGCGGGGCCGCCGCGGAGCTCTGTCTGGGCCTGTGGAACCGTCTGCCGCTCTCGTCCCTCGTGGTGAGCGGGGACCCTGAAGTCGCCGCGCTGTGGACCGGGAAATCCGGAGTCAACTAGGTCGTGAACGGTCCGGCCGCACCGGACCGGACGGTCCCACTCAGCCCCGGGGCCCGCCCAGCATCCGGGAGAGCACCTCTCGCTGCAGCGGCCTGACCTCCCTGTGGCGGGTCCGGCCCTGCTCCGTCAGCTCGACCCGGACGCCGCGACGGTCCTCACTGCACATTCCGCGGCTGACCAGCCCGTCCCGCTCCAGCCGGGCAACCAGCCGGGACAGCGCGCTCTGGCTGAGATGAACCCGCGAAGCGAGCTCCTGTACGCGACAGGCACCGCCGCCGTCCTCGGCCGCGCTCTCCGCGAGGACGTCCAGCACCTCGAAGTCGCTGGCCCCCAGGCCGTGCTGATGGAGCGCGCGATCGAGCTCGGACAGGGTCCTGGCGTGCAGCGCGAGAAGGGCCCGCCACTCGTCGACGAGTACCCGGTCGGACGTGTTCGCTGCCATGTCCGCACGCTAGCAGAGCACGAACGGATCGTTGCATCGGAATTATATGCACACGCATGGAAAGAGGGGGGGTGGTGCCCGACGGGGCTCCTTGCCGCCTGCCGCCCCTCCTGTGACACTTCGGACATGGGGCGACGCACTCAGGCGGACCGGGACGCGATGACGGTCGAAATCGGCTACGCGGTGGTGAGCGGCGCCCTGGTGGCCGTGGCCACGTTCGCCGGGATCCTCCTCCCTGCCCTGTTCCTCGATCTGACGCCTGCGGGCGAGCGCATCCTGTTCCGCATCGGGGCCACGCTCGGCTCCCTGGCGTTCGCCGTCCGCGTGGCGCACGTGCTGTGGCGCTTTCCGCGTGCACCGCATGAGCAGCTTGTGCCGTCCGCTCAGCCGAGCCAGCCGGGCCGTACGAGCCCCGACTCGTAGGCGAGCACGACGAGCTGGGCCCGGTCCCGGGCACCCAGCTTCACCATCGCGCGGCTCACATGGGTCTTGGCGGTCAACGGGCTGACGACGAGCCTGCGGGCGATCTCCTCGTTGGAGAGCCCGATTCCGACGAGGGCCATCACCTCCCGTTCCCGTTCGGTCAGTTCGTTCAGGGCCGTCATCGCCGCGGGCTCCTTGGACCGGGCGGCGAACTCGGCGATCAGGCGGCGCGTCACACCGGGCGAGAGCAGCGCGTCGCCGCCCACCACCGCCCGTACCGCGCGCAGCAGTTCCTCCGGTTCGGTGTCCTTGACCAGAAAGCCGGAGGCGCCGGAGCGGATCGCCTCGAACACATACTCGTCCAGCTCGAAGGTGGTGAGCATGATCACCTTCACCTCGCTCAGGGCGGGGTCGCCGGTGATGGCGCGCGTCGCCGCGAGGCCGTCCAGATGGGGCATGCGGATGTCCATGAGCACCGTGTCGGGCCGTAGTTCGCGTACGAGGCGCACGGCTTCCGCGCCGTCGGCCGCCTCTCCCGCCACCTCGATGTCGGGCTGGGCGTCCAACAGGGCGCGGAAGCCTGCCCGGACGAGCAGTTGGTCGTCGGCGAGCAGTACGCGGATCACGAGGTCTCCTCCGTGGGTCGGGCCGGACCCCGTGAACCCGAGGGCAGTGGGAGCTGCGCCCGCACGCGGAAGCCGCCACCGGGCCGTGGCCCCGCGTCGATCGTGCCACCCAGCGCAGCGGCCCGCTCCCGCATGCCGACAAGACCGTTGCCGCTGCCCCCGGCGTCGCCGCCGGTCGCGGGTCCCTCGTCGTCGATACGGAGCCGGATGCCCTCGTTCCCGTACGCGATCCGGACCTGGGCATGACGCGAGCCGGAGTGCCGCACCACGTTCGTGAGAGCCTCCTGCACGATGCGGAAGGCTGCGAGGTCGGTGCCGGGCGGGACCGCGCCCGCTGCCCCGTCCGTCTCGACCGTCACTGTCAGGCCCGCAGCGGCTGCCTGGTCGACGAGTTCGGGCAACCGCTCCAGCCCCGGGGCGGGGGCGCGGGGGGCATCGCCCGGTGCGCGGAGGTTGGCGAGGACCTGGCGGACCTCGCCCAGTGCCTCCTTGCTTGCGGACTTGATGGTGGTGAGGGCGGTGCGGGCCTGTTCCGGATCCGAGTCGAGCAGCGCCAGTCCGACCCCGGCCTGGACGTTGATGACGGAAATACTGTGGGCGAGGACGTCGTGGAGTTCACGGGCCATGCGCAGCCTCTCCTCGTCGGCCCGCCGCTTCTCGGCCGCCTCGCGCTCCGTCCTGGCCGCAGCCCATTGCTCGCGGCGTACTCGCAGCAGCTCCGCGGCGGCGACGATCGCCGCCACCCAGGCAGTGACGAGCGCCTCCTGGCCCCAGGGGGCCGCGCCGTCCCCGTCCGGCGGCAGCCACCTGTACAGCCAGTGCGACATCAGCACATGCCCTGCCCACAGCGCACCGAGTGACCACCAGGCGGCCCTGCGGTGCCCCGACACGATGGCACTGAAGCAGCCCACGGCAACGGCCAGGAACACCGGGCCGTACGGATAGCCCAGCCCGAGGTAGACCAGTGTCGCCGCCGACGTCCCGACGACGGCCACCACGGGATTCCGGTGCCGCACGAGAAGTACGGCGACGGCGGCGAACAGCAGCAGCCGCGCGACGAGGTCGACCGGCTGACGATCCTGGCCCTGCGCCGCGAAATTCGTGCCCGCCATGACGAAGGCACCGAGTGCGACGGTC
The DNA here is from genome assembly GCF_042736635.1 of Streptomyces sp. NPDC060035. Taxonomy (NCBI): domain Bacteria; kingdom Bacillati; phylum Actinomycetota; class Actinomycetes; order Kitasatosporales; family Streptomycetaceae; genus Streptomyces; species Streptomyces sp. NPDC060035. Next base: position 50,332 of record NZ_JBHWVO010000027.1, on the reverse strand, counting down.
GACGGCCACGGCAACCGCGCGGCGTACCGTGCTCGCATCCCGGACAGCCACCGCGGCGGACCCTCGTCCCAGGGGCCGCCCGGCCCCCGGCGGGGGCCCGCGCTTGTGTACGATCGCTGTTCGTCCATAGCGGCAACGCTAGACGGGCGGCCCCCTGCCGGGCGTCAGCCGGGCGTGGTGATCACACGTACTCCCTGTGGAGTACTTCGTCCGGTCGGCCCGGCGCCGGCGGGGCCTCGCCGAACCCCTGGAAGTCTCCGCGGCCGGCACAGCGGACCCGGTGCCCACCACCTGGCGCGTGCGGGTGGCCGAGAGGGTGCGGCCGTCCTGCCGCCACGGTGTCTGCCGCCGCTGACCGCCCGCTGGAAGTCTCGCCGGAAGAAGGTCGGGCCACCGTGCACGGTTCGAGCTGGTGTCGATGCATGGCCGACCCGATTGCATGGCCGACTCGATGTGCTGCGAACTCCTGGGAACCTTGAGGGTGTTGCATGCCGGCACCGAGGTCGAGCCGGGGCCGCCGAAGCAGCGCGCGGTCCTGGCCGTGCTGCTCCACCAGGACGGCCGGTCGCTGTCGTACGACGGACCGGTGGACGCGGTCTGGGGCGATTCACCCCCCCGTGCGCGTACGGAATCTCTTACAGAAGTACGTCTCCGGGCTGCGCCGGGCCCTTTCGGGCGGTCCGGCCCTGGAGTTGGTATGGACGGGCAGCGGGTACCGGCTGGCAGGTGGGCGCATCGACGATCTCGCGGAGCGTCACGCACCGCCGCGTTCGGCGCCGGCCGCGAGGAGGCGGGCGACCTGCTGAGGGCTTCCGAACTGGCGTGCGGGCCGAAACCTTGTGGCGGGGCGACTTCGCCGAGGGTCTGACCGGGCCGTACCTGGAGGCCGAACGGCGGCACTGGGCGGAGAGGCGGCTCACGGTGCTCGATGCCCGGCCGGCCGTCGACATCGGACTGGGGCGCTTCCGGGAATGCGCGCACGAGCTCGTACGGGAGGTGGCGGCCCATCCGCCGCGCGAGCGCTTCAGCTGACTGCTGATGCTGGCGCTGTACCGGAGCGGGCGGCCCTCGGACGCCCTGCTGGTGTACGAAGAGGCACGCCGGCATAGCGCCGAGGCAATGGGCGCCGGCCCGGGTCCGGCCCTGCAGGCCCTCCACCGGCGGGTGCTGCGTCAGGACCCCGCGCTGCTCGCTCCGTCGGCGACAGCGGCCTGACCGTCCAGGAGACCCACCGAGTGGGCGAGCTCGTGCGCGGCACGCCGGAACAGCAGGTCCCGCGCCTCGACCACCCGGTTGAACTGGCCGAAGACCTCGAAGGAGATCAGGCCGAAGAGTTGCGCCCACGCCGCGACGAGCGCGGCCACAACGGCAGGTGGGAGGTCGGGGGCGAGGTCGGCCGCCATGCGTTCGGCCTCCGGGCGCAGCTCGCCGGCCAGCGGCGGGACAGCCAGACCGTCGCTGAGGAAGGCGTCGCGGATGAGCCCGATGAGGACGAGGCCCACGCGTGATGCGGGGCCGATGGTGTCCTGCGGGGCCGTGTACCCGGGGACGGGCGAGCCGTAGATCAGTGCGTACTCATGCGGATGGGCGAGGGCCCAGTCCCGTACGGCACATGCAACGGTGGCCCAGCGGGCGGGGTGAGGTCCGGTGGAGCCGCCGGCCGTCGCGCGAGCGGCCTCCGCGGTCGCGCCGACCGCGCCGTAGGCGTCGACGATGAGTGCGGTGAGGAGATCGTCACGGCTCGGGAAGTAGCGGTAGAGCGCGGAGGACACCATGCCCAGCTCGCGTGCGACGGCGCGCAGGGAGAGCTTCGCGGCGCCGTCCGCGGCGAGCTGTTTCCTCGCCTCGTCCTTGATGGCGGCGGTGACCTCGATGCGAGCCCGTTCTCTGGCTCCTCGGATGGTGCTCATACGCTCATTCTGCCATGGAACGGATCACTGACCAATAATAAGAGCAGTGATCTTGCTTTTGAGCACGCGTTGCGTGCACACTGATCTCAAGAGAGAGCAGTGCTCACACTCGTAAAGGGGATCTCATGTCCGCACATGTTCAGAAGCCCGGCTGGTTCACGGTCAACGTCCTCAACCGGACCGTCGCCTGGATCACCCGGCGCGGCATCAGTGTCTGGGGATCCCGCGTCCTCGCGGTCCGTGGCCGCAAGAGCGGCGAGTGGCGCCGCACCCCGGTCAACCTCCTGACCGTGGACGGGCAGCAGTACCTGGTGGCGCCCCGCGGCCATGTCCAGTGGACGCACAACATGCGGGCAGCTGGTGGTGGCGAGCTCCACCTCGGGAAGAAGAGCACGGCCTTCACGGCCACCGAGGTCCCCGACGACGAGAAGCCCGATCTGCTGCGCGCCTACCTCAAGCGCTGGAAGGCGGAGGTCGGCGTGTTCTTCGGAGGCGTCGGCCCGGACTCATCCGCCGAGGAGCTGCGCCGTATCGCCCCCGACCACCCGGTCTTCCGGATCACGGTCGAGAACTGAGGCCCTCTGCGAACCGAGGCACCCGTGCGAACGGGAAGTGGCCTCAGCGAACCGAGGCATCCTCCACAGACCGGCACGGCCCGCTCCCGGAGCTCTCTGGCGGTCCATCACCGACTGACGGCCCATCAATGACTAGCGGTCCATCAACGACAGCGCCCGCTGTGCCATCGGGTGCGAGCGCACCAGCTCGGCCAGCGACGTCGTCCCCCGGGTGATCCCGGCGAACGCTGTCCAGGCCGGGCGGAATCCCGTCAGCACCGCATGGAGAACTCCCGGGCGCCGCTCGAACAGCTTGAGCATGCTCCGGCCGACGCCCATCTCGACGCCCAGCCCCGCCTTGATCGCGAATGCGTAGTTGAGGGCCTGCCGCCTGGCATCGACCGCGTCATGCGCCTCGGCGATCCGTACCGCCCACTCACCGGCGAGCCGCCCGGAGCGCAGGGCGAACGAAATGCCTTCCCTGGTCCACGGCTCGAGCAGACCGGCCGCGTCCCCGCAGACCACCACCCTGCCGCGGGAGAGCGGCGAGTCGTCGCTGCGGCAGCGGGTCAGATGCCCGGAAGAAATCTTCGGCTCGAACCCGGCAAGCCCCAGCCGCCCGATGAAGTCCTCCAGATACCGCTTGGTCCCCGCACCGTCGCCCCGCGCGGAGATCACCCCGACGGTCAGTGTGTCGCCCTTCGGGAAGACCCAGCCGTAACTTCCGGGCATCGGCCCCCAGTCGATGAGCACCCGCCCCGCCCAGTCCTCCGCGACCGTCTCCGGAACCGGGATCTCCGCCTCGAGACCGAGGTCCACCTGGTCGAGCTTCACCCCGACATGCGCCCCTATGCGGCCCGCGCTGCCGTCCGCACCGACGACCGCCCGGGCGAGAACCGTCTCCCCGTCGGACAGCACCACGGCGACCGTGCGCCGGTCGGGCACCGCGGGACCGTGCTGCTCCACCCGCGTCACCGCCGTACCGGTACGCAGTTCGGCGCCCGCCTTCTGCGCCTCCTCCACCAGACCGGCATCGAACTCCGGACGGTTGATCAGCCCGAAGAGCATGCGCTTGGACCTGCGGGTGCGGGACAGCTTCCCGTTGAGCGAGAAGGTGACCGCGTGCACACGGTCCCTCAGGGGCAGTTCGAAGCCCGGGGGCAGGGAATCCCGCGAGAATCCGATGATTCCGCCGCCGCACGTCTTGTAGCGGGGAATCTCCGCCTTCTCCAGCAACAGCACCCGACGGCCTGCGACGGCTGCCGCATACGCCGCGGAAGCTCCGGCCGGACCCGCACCGACCACGACGACGTCCCATACCGACGACTCTTCCGGCTCACGTCCGGCGTCTGCGTTCTCGCTGCTCACGATGTGCTTCTGCTCCTGATCCCGACCAGTGGCCCCAGCTGCTCACGGCATCCTACGGCGCGTTGCGGCCGAGCTCCGCTGTGGGAGGATCAGCCATGATTTCGTCGTACACGCAACGCCGCATCCATGGCGTCGCCCCCGTTGGCGTACACACCGCGCCATAGACCTAACGTCGCACCCACCAGGAGCGTGCCCATGACCGCCCGTCCGATTTCCGAGACCGTTGCCTCGCTGATGCCCCGCGCGAAGGCGGAGCTGACCGAGCTGGTGGCTTTCCGGTCGGTGGCGGATCCCGCGCAGTTCCCGAGGAGTGAGTGCGAGGCGGCGGCCGACTGGGTCGCCGACGCGTTGCGGGCCGAGGACTTCCAGGACGTTGCGCTGCTCGACACCCCGGACGGTACCCGCTCGGTGTACGGCTTCCTGCCCGGACCGGCAGGCGCGCCGACCGTGCTGCTCTACGCGCACTACGACGTCCAGCCTCCGTTGGACGAGGCGGCCTGGCTCTCCCCGCCGTTCGAGCTGACCGAGCGCGACGGCCGCTGGTTCGGCCGGGGCGCCGCGGACTGCAAGGGCGGCTTCATCATGCATCTGCTCGCGCTGCGCGCCCTCAAGGCGAACGGCGGCGTGCCGGTCTCCGTCAAGGTGATCGCGGAGGGCTCGGAGGAGCAGGGGACGGGCGGCCTCGAACAGTACGCCGAGGCGCACCCGGAGCTGCTCGCCGCCGACACGATCGTCATCGGTGACACCGGAAACTTCCGGGTCGGTCTGCCCACCGTCACCTCGACGCTTCGGGGTATGACCATGCTTCGGGTGCAGTTGAACACCCTCGAGGGGAACCTGCACTCCGGGCAGTTCGGCGGTGCCGCCCCGGACGCGCTGGCCGCCATGATCCAGCTGCTGGCATCGCTGCGCGCAGAGGACGGTACGACGACGGTCGACGGGCTGGCCACGGACGCCGAGTGGGACGGACTGCAGTACCCGGAGGGCGAGTTCCGCAAGGACGCGAAGGTGCTCGACGGCGTGGAACTGATCGGCACCGGCTCCGTCGCCGACCGGATCTGGGCGCGGCCCGCGGTGACGGTCATCGGCATCGACTGCCCGCCCGTGGTGGGTGCCACCCCGTCGCTGCAGGCGAGCGCCCGGGCTCAGATCAGCCTGCGGGTGCCCCCGGGCCAGGACGCCGCGGAGGCCACGAAGCTGCTGACGGCTCACCTCGAGTCGCACGCCCCGTGGGGTGCGCGTGTCTCGGTCGAAAAGGTCGGCCAGGGCCAGCCGTTCCGCGCCGACATCACCAGCCCGGCGTACACCTCCATGGCGGAGGCCATGCGGGTCGCCTACCCGGGCGAGGAGATGCAGTCGTCCGGCATGGGCGGCTCCATCCCGCTCTGCAACACCCTGGCCGGGCTGTACCCGCAGGCGGAGATCCTGCTGATCGGGCTGAGCGAGCCCGAGGCCCAGATCCACGCGGTGAACGAGAGCGTTTCCCCTCAGGAGCTCGAGCGCCTCTCCGTCGCCGAGGCGCTGTTCCTGCGCAACTACGCGGAGTCCAAGAAGGTCTGAGGGGCCCCGCCTCTCACGGCTGCGCGCTGAGCGAACGTCGCCCGGAGGGGAACTCCGGGCGACCGGCGCCTGCCTGTGCGTACGTTCACGGCCTGGATCCCGTCGACGCCCGCTGTACGAACGCGCGCTGAGTATGCCCGGCGCCGCCCACCCGGGTCGACCGCGAACGGACGGACGCCGACGAGCTCCCGCGCGCCGGCAGTGCCCGGGTGGCCCACAGCAACCGGTCCGGCTTTGTCCAACCGGACCGGCTTTGCCCGGCCGGTCTCTCACCCCACCGGCACACCGGCCTCCAGGTTGAGCACGGTGGACCGTTCGCGGGCTCGCAGGGCCCAGCGCAGCCGCTCGAAGCGGGTGGGCGGGAGCATGACGGCCGCCTCCTCCTCGGTGACGAAGCGCCAGCCACGCAGCTCCGAACCGGGCAGCAGAAGCTGCGCGGCGTCCCCGCTGTTCAGGCGCCCGCCGTCGAACAGGAAGCGCAGACCTCCGTATCCGGGCGGCCTCGGCGCCTCCCAGTCGACCAACAGGAGTTTCGGTACGGTGCCGAGGCAGAGCCCGAGCTCCTCGGCGACCTCCCGTATCCCGGCCTCTGCCGGAGCCTCGCCCGGCTCCACCACCCCGCCGGGGAACTCCCAGCCCGGCTTGTAGGTCGGGTCGACGAGCAGGAACCGGTCCTGTTCGTCGAAGAGCAGGACCCCGGAGGCGACGGTTTCCGCACGCGGCTCGGGGGTCTGCACTATCTCGCACTCCCGGGCGTCCCCGCTGCGTACGGCCTCGGCTATCCGCTCGGCCGTCTCGTACGGAGTGAGGGCGCTGGTGTCGATCGTGTGGGCGTCCGCGGTGATCCACTTGAGCGCCGCCCGGTAGGGCTCGATGTGTTCGTAGGCCCACTGCCGGATCCGCTCGCTGTGTTCGGGGTCGTCCGCGAACTCCTCCCGGTCGGCGATCCGCCTCCGCAGGATCGTTTCCTCAGGTGAGAGCAGTACATGACGCACCGGAATACGCCGGGCGGCAAGTCCACCGAAGATCTCGTCGCGATACTCCTGCCTCAGCAGTGTCATCGGCACCACGAGCACGCCGGAGAGCTCGGCGAGCAGCGCGGCGGCCGTGTCGACCACCAGGCGACGCCAGATCGCCAGGTCCTGGAAGTCGGCTACTTCGGCGAGCTTCTTCTGGGGCAGCAGGTGGCGCAGTCCCCCGCCGATCAGTTCGGGGTCGTAGAAGGTGCTGTTCGGGATCAGATCGATCAGTTCGCACGCGGCGCTCGTTTTGCCCGCACCGAACGCACCGTTGATCCAGACGATCACGGGTCCCCCTCTTCCGTAGCCCCCTGTGGCTTGCCCGCAACACCCCGCTGCGGAAACCCGCCGGGGCGACGCGGTTGCACGGACGCGGCCACCGGAGCCTGTCGGAGGGCGTCCCACTGTACGAGCCGGGCCTCCGGCGTGGCCGTAACGGTCAGCGGCCGGACATCGTTGGAGCGATCAGCCACAGTAACGAGGAGGGGGTGCGCGGTGCGCCGCACGGTACTTGAGCAGTTTCCCGCAGGAGGACCGCGGGGCAGCTGGCCCGCGGAGGAGTTCGCGGCCGCCCGCCGCGGTGAGGGCATGGCCGCAGAGGTCGTGATGGATCTGGAGCAGGACGCGTTCCTCGTGGTCGTGCCGCAGCAGGCGACGGACCGGGGCCGCTGAACCGGGCGCGGGGCGCCCGTTCCGGCACGCCGTTACGGGGCGGCGACGGCCCGTACCCCGTTCGCCCTTCCGGGACGGACCGCCGACGCGGCGGCTGCCGCACCCACCAGTCCTGCGTCGGTGCCCATCACCGCGGGGGCGACCGTCAGTTGCTGGACGAAGGAGAGCGTGGCGTAGTCGCGCAGGAACCGGCGCAGCGGCGCGAAGAGCACATCGCCCGCGCCGGCCACTCCCCCGCCGATCACCGCGATGTCGATCTCGGCCAGCGTGGCCGTGGCGGCGATCCCGGCGGCCAGAGCCTGGGCTGCCCGCTCGTACGAAGCGACGGCGACCGGGTCGCCTGCCCTTGCGGCAGCGGCCACCGCGGCTGCCGTGGCATCGCCGTCCGGACCGGGGAGCCAGCCGTTCTCCAGGGCGCGGCGCGCGATGTTCGGCCCGCTGGCGAGGCGCTCGACACAGCCGCGAGCACCGCACGGGCAGAGATCGCCGTCCAGGTCGACGCTGATGTGGCCGATGTGGCCGGCGTTGCCCGAAGGACCCGGGTGCAGCTTTCCGCCGAGCACGAGGCCGCCGCCGACGCCCGTGGAGACGACCATGCAGAGCGCGTTGTCATAACCGCGGGCCGCGCCCAGCCAGTGCTCGGCTGCTGTCATCGCGACGCCGTCGCCGACCAGTGCGACAGCGAGTCCCCCCGTTGCCGCACCGACCCGCTCCACCAGCGGGAAGCCCCGCCAGCCCGGGACGTTGACGGGGCTGACCGTACCGGCCGAGGCGTCGACCGGCCCCGCGCTGCCGATGCCGACCGCGCTCACCCTGCTCCACAGCGTGGACGCCTTGAGCTCGGACAGGACACCGCTCACCGCCGCCATCACCGTCTCGGCGTCCTCATGTGCGGGCGTCGGCCGCTGTGCCCGATGGAGAAGGGTTCCGCCACCGTCCACCAACGCGCCGGCGATCTTGGTGCCGCCGATGTCGAGCGCTGCGACGAGGTCGGTATGCATCGGCGTGGTCTCTCCGAATGAGTGAGGAGCGGGCGAGAGGGCGGGACCTGCGACTTCAGTAGGTGGTCTGCATAGTCTCCATTCTGTTGACAACGTTGTCCAGGGCCTATGCTCGACGCCACAGACTCCGAGCTCTCTCCAGCACCGCCTGTGGGGCGCCGCCGGAACCGCCCGCACCCGACGACAGGACAGCGCACCGTGGCCGAGACCACCCGTCATTCCGAGTCCCGCTACGGCAACCGGCCCACGATGAAGGACGTGGCGGCCCGTGCCGGAGTGGGCCTCAAGACGGTCTCCCGGGTGGTGAACAGCGAACCCGGCGTCACCCCCGACACCGAGCGCCGCGTCCAGGAGGCGATCGACGCCCTGGGCTTCCGGCGCAACGACAGTGCGCGCGTGCTGCGCAAGGGCCGCACGGCATCGATCGGCCTCGTCCTGGAGGATCTCGCCGACCCCTTCTACGGCCCGCTGAGCCGCGCGGTGGAGGAAGTGGCTCGCGCCCACGGCGCACTGCTGATCAACGGCTCCAGCGCCGAGGACCCCGAGCGCGAGCAGGAGCTGGTGCTCGCCCTCTGCGCCCGTCGCGTCGACGGCCTCATCGTGATTCCGGCAGGTGACGACCACCGCTATCTGGAGCCCGAGATACAGGCGGGTATCGCCACCGTGTTCGTGGACCGCCCGGCGGGCCGGGTCGATGCCGACATGGTCCTCTCGGACAGCTTCGGCGGCGCACGCGAAGGCGTCGCCCACCTGCTCGCGCACGGCCACCGCAGGGTCGGCTTCATCGGCGACCAGCCGCGCATCCACACCGCGACAGAACGACTGCGCGGTTACCACGCGGCCATGTCCGATGCCGGAATCACGGTCGAGGATTCCTGGGTCTCCCTCGGATCGACCGATCCGGAGCGGGTCGGGACAGCGGCCCGGACCATGCTCTCGGGTCCCGAGCCGGTCACCGCCCTCTTCGCCGGCAACAACCGTGTGACGGTCACTGCCGTGCGCGTCCTCGCGGAGTGCGACCGCCGGATCGCCCTGGTCGGCTTCGACGACATCGAGCTGGCCGACCTGCTCGGCATCACGGTGATCTCCCAGGACGCCGCGGCGGTCGGCCGCACCGCCGCGGAGCACCTCTTCCGCCGCCTCGACGGCGCCGACCACCCTCCGGTGAGAGTGGAGCTCCCGACGAAGCTCATCCCCCGCGGCTCGGGCGAACTGCCGCCCGCCTGAGACCTCCGTACGGGATTGCGCGGCTACGGCTTCGTCACGGTCAGCCCGCCCCGCCGGGGCGAGGCGAACGTGTCCAGGTCCGCGCGGGTGAGTCCGGTGAGGCGGGCCACCTCCGTGGTGTCCAGGGCGCCGCAGTCGATGCCGCGCAGCAGATAGCCGCTGAGCGCCTTCGCGGTGGCCGGCTCGTCCATGACGTCGCCGCCGGCCTTGGCCACGTACGCGGCGAGCCTGGACGCGGCCTGGCCCAGGCCTTCGCGGTAGAAGGCGTAGACGGCCGCGTAGCGGGTGGGCAGGTGTCCGGGGTGCATGTCCCAGCCCTGGTAGTAGGCGCGGGCCAGGGCACGGCGGGTGAGGCCGTAGTGGAGACGCCAGGCGTCGTGGACCTGCTCGGTGGGACCGACGGGCAGCACATTGGTGGAGCCGTCGCAGACGCGTACGCCGGTGCCCGCGGCGGCGACCTGCATGACGGCCTTGGCGTGGTCGGCGGCGGGGTGGTCACTGGCCTGGTAGGCGGGGCTGACACCGACACAGGCGCTGTAGTCGAACGTCCCGTAGTGCAGGCCCGTCGCACGGCCCCGCGCGGCGTCGATCATTCGGGCCACGGCTGCGGTGCCGTCCGCGGCGAGGATGGACTGACTGGTCTCGATCTGGATCTCGAAACCGAGACGGCCTGCGGGCAGCCCATGAGCCTGCTCGAACGCCTCGAGCAGCCGGACGAAGGCAGTGACCTGCTCGGGGTACGTCACCTTGGGCAGCGTCAGCACGAGGCCGTCGGGTAGGCCCCCTGCCCGCATCAGACCGGTGAGGAAGATATCCGTGGTGCGGATACCGCGGTCGCGCACTCCGGCTTCCATGCACTTCATGCGGATGCCCATGTACGGGGCTGCGGTCCCGTTCCGGTACGCCTCGGACACCAGCCGGGCCGCGCGGGCGGCGGCCTCGTCCTCCTCCACGTCCGGGCGGGGCCCGTAGCCGTCCTCGAAGTCGATGCGCAGGTCCTCCACGGGCTCGCGCTCCAACTTGGCGCGTACGCGGTCGTGGACGGGCCCTGCGAGCTCCTGCGGGATGCCCAGGACCCCGGCGAGTGCGGCGGCGTCGGGGGCGTGTTCGTCAAGGGCCTTCAGCGCCTGGTCACCCCAGGAACGGATGGTGCCGGCGGTGAAGGTGTCGGCAGGGACGTACACGGTGTGGACGGGCTGGCGCGTCCCGGGGTCTCCCGGGTAGCGGCGGGCAAGTTCGGCGTCCACCGCCGCGAGGGAGGCGCTGATCTCCTCACCCACCGAACCGGCGAGGCTCGTTGCCACCTTCTCCTGCTGGCCCATGACCGTACCCTCCACACTCTCGTTATTTCCGCTTCCCGGAAACACTCATCCGCATAGTGAAGTTATAAGTCCGTCTGCCCTTGCGTCAATGGTGATCGGAAACGGCCCGGGGCCGCGCGGTGAAGAACACCACGCGGCCCCGGGCCGTCGAACAGGTACTGCTCTTCGCGGATCAGCCCTTGCGGGACTTGACCTCGTCGGTCAGCTGCGGGACGACGGCGAACAGGTCGCCGACGACGCCGTAGTCGACGAGGTCGAAGATCGGAGCCTCGGCGTCCTTGTTGATCGCGACGATCGTCTTCGAGGTCTGCATGCCGGCCCGGTGCTGGATCGCGCCGGAGATGCCCGAGGCGATGTACAGCTGCGGGGAGACCGACTTGCCGGTCTGGCCGACCTGGTTGGAGTGCGGGTACCAGCCGGCGTCGACCGCGGCGCGGGAGGCGCCGACGGCGGCACCGAGCGAGTCGGCGAGCGCCTCGATGATCGCGAAGTTCTCCGCACCGTTGACGCCACGGCCGCCGGAGACGACGATCGCGGCCTCGGTCAGCTCGGGGCGGCCGGTCGACTCGCGCGGCGTGCGGGAGAGGACCTTGGTGCCGGTGGCCTTCTCCGAGAAGGAGACCGTGAGGGCCTCGACGGCGCCGGCGGCGGCAGCGGCCTCGACCGGGGCCGAGTTCGGCTTGACCGTGATGACCGGAGTGCCCTTGGAGACGCGCGACTTGGTGGTGTACGAGGCGGCGAACGCGGCCTGCGTCGCGACCGGGCCCTCGTCGCCGGCCTCGATGTCGACGGCGTCGGTGATGATGCCGGAGCCGATACGGACCGCGAGGCGGGCCGCGATCTCCTTGTTCTCCGCGGAGGAGGGCAGCAGCACGGCGGCCGGGGACACCGCGTCGTAGGCGGCCTGGAGCGCGTCCACCTTCGGTACGACGAGGTAGTCGGCGAACTCCGGCGCGTCGGCCGTGAGGACCTTGACCGCGCCGTGCTCGGCGAGCACGGCAGCGGTGTCCGCGGCACCGTTGCCGAGGGCGACGGCTACGGGCTCGCCGATGCGGCGGGCGAGCGTCAGCAGCTCCAGGGTGGGCTTGCGGACGGCACCGTCCACGTGGTCGACATAGACGAGAACTTCAGCCATGGGACTTCAATCTCCTGCGTGCGAAGTAGGCGGGGCGGTGGAGGAAACGGCCGGGGCTCAGATGAACTTCTGGCCCGCAAGGAACTCGGCCAGCTGCTTGCCGCCCTCGCCCTCGTCCTTGACGATCGTGCCCGCGGTGCGGGCCGGACGCTCGGCAGCGGAGTCGACCGCGGTCCAGGAGCCCTCCAGGCCGACCTCGTCCGCCTCGATCTCCAGGTCCTCGAGGTCCAGGGACTGAACCGGCTTCTTCTTCGCCGCCATGATGCCCTTGAAGGACGGGTAGCGGGCCTCACCCGACTGGTCGGTCACCGAGACCACGGCCGGGAGGGAAGCCTCCAGCTGCTCGGACGCGGTGTCGCCGTCGCGGCGGCCCTTGACCGTGCCGTCCTGGACCGAGACCTCGGAGAGCAGCGTGACCTGCGGGACGCCGAGGCGCTCCGCGAGCAGCGCCGGGAGCACGCCCATGGTGCCGTCCGTCGACGCCATGCCGCAGATGACCAGGTCGTAGCCGGTCTTCTCGATGGCCTTGGCGAGCACCAGCGAGGTGCCGATGACGTCGGTGCCGTGCAGGTCGTCGTCCTCGACGTGGACGGCCTTGTCGGCGCCCATCGACAGCGCCTTGCGCAGCGCGTCCTTGGCGTCCTCGGGGCCCACCGTCAGCACGGTGATCTCCGCGTCGTCCGCCTCGTCGGCGATCTGCAGTGCCTGCTCGACCGCGTACTCGTCCAGCTCCGACAGCAGACCGTCGACGTCGTCACGGTCCAGGGTCAGGTCATCGGCGAAGTGCCGGTCGCCGGTGGCGTCGGGCACGTACTTCACACAGACAACGATCCTCAAGCTCACGCCGGCTCTCCTACTGCATCGTCTTTTCTGGGCTGCCTTGTTGCACGCAGCATAGGCGCCTTATGGGGCGGTTTCCGGTCGGGGCGACCGATGCTCCGATGGAAATATTACTCGCCAGTACACCCAGTAGTTTGCCCATAAGCAAGCGCTTGGAACTGTGACGTTGCCAACGCGGTCCGCTCATGTGCCGCATGCGGGTTCTCAGTCTCGCAGAGCGGTGAAACGGCCCTGGTGGTAGACCAGCGGACGGCCGCCCCCGGACGGATCTCCGACTTCCGCCCGGGCTATCACGATGCGATGATCCCCGGCCGGGATCCGGGCCACCACTCGGCATACGAGCCAGGCGACCACACCGTCGAGCAGGGGCACCCCTTCCGGCCCGCTGCGCCAGCCGGTGGACGGCCCGAACCGGTCGGCGCCGCTGCGCGCGAACGTGGCGGCCAGCTCCCGCTGGTCCTCGCAGAGTATGTGCACGCCGATGTGCTCGGCCTCGGCCACCACGGGCCAGCTGGAGGACCCGGTACCCACACCGAAGGAGATGAGCGGCGGCTCGGCGGCAACGGAGTTGAGCGAGGTGGCGGTGAAGCCGACCGGGCCTTCGCCGGCCGCGGTGATCACGGCGACACCGGCGGCATGCTGCCGGAAGACCGAGCGGAGAAGTTCGGGCGAGGCCGTGCGGGGAGTGCCGAGAGCGGGCGAGGCCGTCATGGGGATGTCCTTCTGCGAGGGGATGTACGGGGCCGTGGGTTCTCAGGCACCCGGACAGCGCGCACTGGCATGACGTACGAGGTCCACGTGGACTCGGCCGTAGAGAAGGAGTGCTGGCGGCATAACGTCAGACTGACGATGCGTGGCGTGTGCAGTCAAGTGCGTCCCGCCATGTGGGAGATGCATCACGGCCCGTCACATCGCCCGCCCCAGCGCCGCAACGACGTCGGCGGTCCTCGGCTGCCCCGCCGCCCGGCGGACGATCCTGCCCGCCGCGTCGAGCACCAGCACGGTGGGCGTCCGACCGATGCCGAGCCTGCGTACGAGCGTGAGATGCGCCTCGGCGTCGATCTCGATGTGCGCCACGCCGTCGACCATCCCCGCCACCTCGGCAAGCGTGCGCCGCGTGGCCCGGCAGGGCTGACAGAACGCGCTGGAGAACTGCACGAGGGTCGCCCGATCCCCCAGTTCCGCGCCGAGTTGGGCGGCGTCCAAGGTCTCGGCAGCCGTCTGCCCGTCCATCCGTGGCCTCCTTCTCAGAGCTCTGCGCAAAGGGTCAGCGCCGGATGGCCCCATTACATTCCCGGAGGTTTCACGTGACGAGAATCTCGCGCGCCGGGCACTTTGGGGCTGGCCACGGCGTCGCACATGGGGCACGATCGCCACAATGCCGATTACCTACGGCTGCGTAACTTCCGCCGGGAGAACCCACCCCAGGCACTGAAGAAGGGTCTTCATCCAGATGGCAGAACTCGTCTATCGGCCGGTCGTCGGCGCCGCTCGCACGCTGTTCAAGGCGCTCGACCTGAAGATCGACACACAGGGTTCGGAGCACATCCCGAAGACCGGTGGCGCGGTACTGGTCAGCAACCACATCAGCTATCTGGACTTCATCTTCACCGGACTCGGTGCACTGCCGCAGAAGCGGCTCGTCCGCTTCATGGCGAAGGAATCGGTCTTCCGGCACAAGATCTCCGGACCGCTGATGCGCGGCATGAAGCACATTCCCGTCGACCGCAAGCAGGGTGAGGACGCCTACGCACACGCGCTCGCCTCGCTGCGGTCCGGGGAGATCGTCGGCGTGTTCCCCGAGGCGACGATCTCCCAGTCCTTCACCCTGAAGAGCTTCAAGTCGGGTGCCGCGCGGCTGGCCCAGGAGGCCGGCGTACCGCTGATCCCGATGGCGCTGTGGGGTACGCAGCGGCTGTGGACCAAGGGCCGCCCGCGCAACTTCCGGCGCAGCCACATCCCTGTCACCATCCGGGTGGGCGAGCCCGTGGAGGCACCCGCCGACCAGTATGCGGGCGCGATCACCCGCCGGCTGCGGGAGCACGTGCAGGAGCTCCTGGAGGCGGCGCAGCGCGCCTATCCGGTGCGCCCCAAGGACGCGAGCGACACCTGGTGGGTTCCGGCGCACCTCGGCGGTACGGCTCCGACGCCCGCCGAGGTCCGCGAGCTCGGCTGACCGGCCGGACGCCGGCGGGAACATCACGCCGGTTCGCGGACGGTGATCCGTGCCCCGGGACTCGGCTTCTCGAGGGACTCGGCGAGTTCGGTGGCTGCGGCTCCGAGCTCGCCGGGCGTCACGGGGGCGAGGCCCTCCAGCAGGAAGAGGGCGTTCACCGATTCCTCGGCAGGACGCGTACGTACGCCCTGCCGCCAGTTCCAGCGGCGGCAGGTGACGGCCTCGTCGTCGCACCGGACCACCTCGCCGGGCTCGGGGTGTTCCACGGCGTCCTCGCCGCCTGCGACGGTGGGGAAGGGCTCCTGACCCGTGGCGCGCACGAGCCGCACGGCACCGCTGATGCGGTCCGCGTCCTCGCCGCCGACGGGCATCAGACGGGCGACGCCGATCGCGTTGTAGAGGTCGACCAGCAGATTGATCGGGGGCGGTCCGGCCTCGGTGAGCGCGCGTCCGGCGAGAGCCTCGGCAGAGTTGCGGGTACGGGAGGGCTCGGCACCGAAGGACGCGTAGGTCTCGCGCCAGGCAGCGATGTGCGGGTCCTCGTGCGGCGCCCGGCCGCCGAGCCGCTCGATGAGCCTGCGGGCCGCATCGTCGAGCAGCGCCGAACTGTCCTCGCTGCTGGGCCCGTTGACCAGCCCGTGCGCCTCCACGGCGAGGTGGGTGAAGCCCGGGCAAGGCTGCGCACTTCGTCGGTGACCGTGATCGATGGACTTGTCGCGTGCGCCCCGAGCACAGCGAAGCGGCCGACCGGATGCCCCCTGGCACTCCGGTCGGCCGCACACGTCTGCGACTACTTTGCCATCTCGTCCTTGAGCGCCAGCACGAACGCGTCGACGTCCTCTTCCCGGGTGTCGAAGGCACACATCCAGCGGACGTCTCCGGCCGTCTCGTCCCAGAAGTAGAACCGGAAACGCTTCTGCAGGCGTTCGCTCACCTCGTGCGGCAGCCGGGCGAAGACGGCGTTGGCCTGGACGGGGTAGAGGATCTCCACGCCGTCGACCGAGCGGACCCCCTCGGCGAGGCGCTGCGCCATGGCGTTGGCGTGCCGGGCGTTACGCAGCCAGAGGTCGCGCGCCAGCAGCGCCTCGAGCTGGACGGAGACGAAGCGCATCTTGGACGCCAGCTGCATCGACAGCTTGCGCAGGTGCTTCATCGCACGGACGGAGTCCGGATCGAGGACGATGACCGCCTCGCCGAAGAGCGCGCCGTTCTTCGTGCCCCCGAAGGAGAGGACGTCGACGCCGACCGTGTTGGTGAACGTACGCATCGGCACATCCAGCGACGCGGCGGCGTTGGCTATCCGGGCTCCGTCGAGGTGCACCTTCATGCCCCGCTCGTGGGCGTGATCGCAGATGGCCCGGATCTCGTCCGGGGTGTAGACGGTACCGAGCTCGGTGTTCTGGGTGATCGACACGACCTGCGGCATCGCCCTGTGCTCGTCGTCCCAGCCGTAGGCCTGGCGGTCGACGAGCTCCGGTGTCAGCTTGCCGTCCGGGGTCGGGACGGTGAGCAGCTTCAGTCCGCCCATCCGCTCCGGCGCTCCGCCCTCGTCCACATTGATGTGGGCGGACTCGGCGCAGATCACCGCACCCCAGCGATCGGTCATCGCCTGCAGCGCGACGACGTTGGCGCCGGTGCCGTTGAACACCGGGAAGGCTTCGGCGGTCGCGCCGAAGTGGCTGTGTACCACCCGCTGGAGATGCCCGGTGTAGTCGTCCTCGCCGTAGGCGACCTGATGGCCGCCGTTGGCGAGGGCGAGGGCGGCGAGAATTTCCGGGTGCGCGCCCGCGTAGTTGTCACTGGCGAAACCGCGTACCTGCGGATCGTGGTGACGTCGCGCATCGGTCCTTACGGTTGCGGGGTCAGCCACAGACGCTTTCCATTCACTTCTCCGGCGGGCATGTCCCAGACGCCGGCGATGGCCTCGGCCAGCTCCTTGACATCGGTGAAGCCCGCAAACTTCGCATTCGGGCGCTCGGCGCGCATCGCGTCGTGCACCAGTGCCTTGATGACCAGGATCGCAGCAGCCGAGGTCGGACCCGCGTCGCCCCCCGCCTTGCGGAAGGCGTCGCCCAGGGCGAGCGTCCATGCCTCGGCCGCCGCCTTGGCTGCCGCGTAGGCCGCGTTCCCCTCCGTGGGCTTGCTGGCTCCCGCCGCACTGACCAGCACATAGCGACCACGGTCGCTGCGCTGCAGGGCGTCCTGGAACGCGAGAGAGGTCGACTGGACCGTACGGATCAGCAGTTTCTCAAGAAGGTCCCAGTCGGCGAGCGACGTTTCGGCAAAGGTGGCACCGCCGCGCCAGCCCCCGACGAGATGGACGAGGCCGTCGACACGGCCGAACTCCTTCTCCGTCTTGACCACCCACTCCCGCGCGGCACCCACGTCGAGCAGATCGACGGTGTCTCCCGTAACGGTCGCCCCCCCGTGCGCGTACCGTGCGGCGTCGACCGCCTCGGCGAGCCGCTCCGGATGGGAGTCGGACGCCACCACGATCGCGCCCGCCTCGGCGAGCCTGAGCAGTGTGGCCCGGCCGGCCGGTCCCGCCGCTCCGGCCACCGCGATCACCGCGCCTTCGAGCGCACCGCTTCCCTCGTTCTTACCTGTTCCGTTCATGGCCACCGACTCCTCAGAACGCGCGCTCACGCAGCTACCCGCTCGGCATCCGCCGCGGTGATCCCCTTGGTGGAGGCGATCACATGCTTCAGCTTCTTGGAAAGCGCCTCATAGAACATGCTCAGGGGAAACTCGTCCGGAAGCACGTCGTCGACGAGCCTACGCGGCGGCTGGGTCAGGTCCAGGGCGTCCGGGCCCTTGGCCCAGCGGGAGCCGGGGTGCGGGGCGAGATAGCCCGCGACAAGCTCGTACGCGGCGAACCAGTGCACCAGTTTGGGGCGGTCGATGCCGTCACGGTAGAGCTTCTCGATCTCACCGCAGAGCTGGTTGGTGACCTGCGGGGCGCGGGCCCAGTCGATCTTCAGAGTGTTGTCGGTCCAGCGGACCACGTCGTGCTTGTGGAGATACGCGAAGAGGAGCTGGCCGCCCAGGCCGTCGTAGTTGCGGACGCGCTCGCCCGTGACGGGGAAGCGGAACATCCGGTCGAACAGCACCGCGAACTGCACGTCACGGCCCTGGCCGAAGCCGTCGGCCTCCAGCTGCACGGCCTCCCTGAAGGCGGTGAGGTCACAGCGCAGCTCCTCGAGCCCGTACATCCAGAAGGGCTGGCGCTGCTTGATCATGAAGGGGTCGAACGGCAGGTCGCCGTGGCTGTGGGTGCGGTCGTGGACCATGTCCCAGAGCACGAACGCCTGCTCGCAGCGCTTCTGGTCGCCGAGCATCTCGCGGATGTCGTCGGGCAGCTCGACGCCCAGGAGCTCGACGGAGGCCTCGGTGACGCGGCGGAAGCGGGCCGCCTCGCGGTCGCAGAAGATGCCTCCCCAGCTGAACCGCTCGGGCGCCTCGCGCACGGCGATGGTCTCGGGGAAGAGCACGGCGGAATTGGTGTCGTACCCCGAGGTGAAGTCCTCGAAGGTGATGCCGCAGAACAGCGGGTTGTCGTAGCGGGTGGCCTCGAGGTCGGCGAGCCACTCGGGCCAGACCATCCGCAGCACGACCGCTTCGAGATTGCGGTCCGGGTTGCCGTTCTGCGTGTACATCGCGAAGACGACCAGGTGCTGGAGTCCGTCGGCCCGGTTCTTGGCGGGCTGGAAGGCGAGCAGCGAGTCGAGGAAGTCCGGAACACCGAACCCGTCGGCGGACCAGCGGTGCAGGTCCTGGACGAGGGCGCGGTGGTACGCGGCGTCGTGCGGGAGCAGGGGGGAGAGCTCCTCGATGGCGGTGACCACGCGCTCGAGCGTGGCGTCGGCCGTCTGCGTGGAGGGCGCGTCCGCGGCCGCGAAGTCGATGGAGCCGTCCTTCGACTGCCAGGGACGGATCTCTTCCACGGCACTCTTGAGTGTGGGCCAGGCCGGGTGCTCAACCACGCGCTGGGCAGCAGCTATTACGCCGGCAGCGGCGTCATGCTCAAGAATTTCCGTCATAGCACTTCCTTCAGAGGAGAACCTCGCGTCAAGCAACCGTAACCGTGCGCGGTTCCTTCAAACAAGTCGGATCCAGAAAATTATCCTGTGATTGTTCAACATCACCGCTATTTTTCCTGCCACGCACGCGCAGGACAACTTCTTCAGACGGACAGGCAGGACATTCACCCCCCCCTGCGCGCGAGACCTGGTTCCCTGGGGTAGGACCAGCAGGCGGGGGCCGACGACGGAAGCAGGATTGCCTTGACTTTTCTCACCATCGGTCATCGTGGAGTCATGGGTGTCGAACCGGAGAACACGCTGCGCTCGTTCGTGCACGCGGAGCAGGCCGGCATGGACGCCATCGAACTGGATCTTCATCTGAGCAAGGACGGCGCACTCGCCGTCATGCACGACGCCGCCGTGGACCGTACGACGGACGGCAGGGGGCTGATCGCCGAGAAGACGCTGGCAGAGCTCCGCGAGCTCGATGCCGGGCAGGGCGAGCGGGTACCCGTCTTCGAGGAGGTCCTCGATGCGGTCGGCTCACCCCTGCAGGCGGAGATCAAGGACGTGGCCGCTGCGCGGGCGCTCGCCGAGGTGATACTGCGGCGCGATCTCGCCGGCCGCGTCGAGGTGTCGTCGTTCCACGACGAGGCGGTCGCCGAGATCGCGCAGCTGGTACCAGGGGTGCGGACGGTGCTCATCGCGAGCCGCTGGGGCGGCGACGTGGTCGAACGCGCCCGGGCGGTGGGCGCGTCCACACTGGCCCTGAACATCCGCCGCGCCACGCTGGAGGTGGTCGAGCAGGCACACGGGGAGGGTCTGAAGGTCATCGGCTGGGTGGTGAACACCCAGGACCATCTGCGTCTGGTGCGCGGGCTGGGCCTGGACGGAGCGACGACCGACTATCCGGAGATCCGTCGTGCGGGCCGCTTCACCGCCTGAGCCCTCTGCGGGGCCGGGCGAGACCTTGCGGTCACCCCCTAGAGCTCCTTGACCAGCAGCTCGAACGCGAGATCGTCACGCTGCGGGATACCGAAGCGCTCGTCGCCGTACGGGAAGGGGGTCAGCTCTCCCGTACGGCGGTAGCCCCGGCGCTCGTACCAGGCGATCAGCTCCTCGCGGACCGAGATCACCGTCATGTGCATCTCGGTCACACCCCAGCTCTCGCGGACCATGCGCTCCGCCTCGGCGATGATGACCTTGCCGAGGCCGGCGCCCTGGAGCCCGGGCCTGACCGCGAACATGCCGAAGTAAGCAGCCCTGCCCCGGTGCTCGAGCTGGCAGCAGGCGACGGGCTCGCCGTCCCGCTCGGCCACCAGGAGCCGCCCCGAGGGTGCCGTGACCACCTCGCGCACTCCGTCCGCATCGGTCCGCTGCCCTTGGAGGATGTCCGCCTCCGTGGTCCATCCGGTCCGGCTCGCATCGCCGCGGTAGGCGGACTGGATGAGCTGCACGAGGACCGGCACGTCGTCCTCGGTCGCGTCGCGGAAGGTCAGCTGTGTCCGGTCGGGGGACGGTGCGATGTCCATGGTGGCGTTCTCCGTTTGTCTGCTGTCGACGATGCGGTCCGAGACTAACCCGGCCGTGGCCCGCCCCCTGTGGGACCCGGCGCGCTCCCCCAGTACCCCAATGCGCCCCGGTAGGACGACCCGGCGCTGGGCATCGACTAGGCGACATCGGCGTTCACCGTAGGGGGAGATGCACCGTGCACGGACCGGCGCTGTCCGGCTGGCTGTTGATGGTGCTGTGCGGGGCCACGGCCGCGTACTGCCTGCTGCGTACGCGCAGCGGAACGGAGGAGGAGCGCAGGACGGCACGCGCGGAGGCGGTGATGGGTTTCGGGATGGCAGCGATGGCTGTGCCCGCGGCCGTGTTCACACTGCCCGGCTGGACCTGGGCGGTGTACGCGGCGCTGTTCGGCGGTGCGGCTCTGCGCGCCCTCCTGGCCGCCCGGCATCGCGCCCACCATCTGCACCATCTGGTCGGTTCGCTGGCGATGGTCTACATGGCGGTGACGATGGCACCCGGCGAGGGCGCGCGCGGCGGGCACATGGATCACGGGGCCGCCGGATCCGCGGCCTCCGCCGGAGGCATACCCCTGCTGACCGGGGTGCTGCTGGCGTATTACGCGCTGTACGTGCTGCGCTCGGCCGGACGGCTGGTCCCGGTGACCGCCGCAGTTGCCGGTCCGGGCGGGTCGGGTGGCGGGGCGGGCCTCGGCCGGGGAGCACACCCCGAGCTGGCATCGGCCTGCAGGCTGACCATGGGGATAGGGATGTTCGCGATGCTGCTCACCCTGTGAGACAGCGGGCCCGCTGCGCCGTGTCATGCGTCACTTGGCGTGCGCGGCCATACCCGCGAGTGCGGTGGCCCTCATAGGGTGACGCCCATGCTGGTCTCCCTCGTGCTGCTGGTCCTCGGTGCACTGACCGCCGTGGTGACCCCGCGCCTGATGGCCCGGGCTCAGTGGCCGGAGCGCGAGCCGGTCGTGGCGCTGTGGGTCTGGCAGTGCGTGGTGGCCGGGGTCCTGCTGTCCTTCGGGCTCTCCATGACGTTCAGCGCCGCCGCCGCCTGGCAGGCGGTACGCGGGCAGGTCTTCGCTCCTGCCCCCCGCGCGGTGGTGGAGGCCTACGCACTGGCCGCGTACGGGCCGTGGTCGGCCGTCATCGCGGTGCTCCTGGCGCTCGGCGGTCTCTGGACCGCGGCCATGCTCGTACGGGAGATCCACCGGGCACAGCAGCGGCGCAGGCGACGCCGGACCGAATTGCTGGTCCGTTCCCCGCTGATGCCCGGCGAGGAGCCCGGCAGCGGCCCTCTGGTGGTACTGGAGGGCGAGCGTCCGGATGCCTGGTGGCTGCCCGGTGCGGCGCCTCAACTGGTCATCACCACGGCTGCTCTCGGCCGGCTGAAAGGCCGTCAGCTCGATGCCGTACTGGCCCATGAGCAGGGACACGCGCAGGCCCGCCACGACTGGCTCCTGCACTGCTCGGCCGCGCTCGCGACCGGATTTCCGCAGGTGCCGGTGTTCGCCGCGTTCCGCGACGAGATGCACCGCCTCGTCGAACTGGCCGCCGACGATGTGGCGTCGCGACGCTTCGGGCGCCTCACGATCGCCCTCGCCCTGGTCGAACTCAACGAGGACCGCGGGGTGTTCGGCCCGTGCCCGACCCCGGACGCACAAGTGCCGCTCCGGGTGAACCGGTTGCTCGCCCCGGTGGAACGGCTCACCGCGGGCCGCCGGCTGCGCCTGACGGCAGCCGCGGCCCTGGTACCGGTCGTACCGCTGCTGGTGGCCTTCGTTCCGGGACTCAGCGCCCTGGGATAACGGGTTCCGCACATCGTCCGCGAGGATCATCCCCATGCACTCCCCTTCCCGGCCCCCGCGCACGGCAGTCACTCTCCTGGCAGCAGGAATCATCTGCGCGGCCCTGGCCGCTGTGCTGCTGACCCTGGTCGCAGTGCGCTGGTCACCACTGATGTCGCTGGACGGAACGGTTGCCGAGGCCCTGCACCGCAGAGCGGTCACCGAGCCCGGGCTGGTCCAGGTCAACCGGGTGCTGACGGACTGGGTGTGGGACCCCTGGACGATGCGCGCCCTGATCGCCGTCGCCGTGATCGCCCTGTGGTGGCACGGGGCGCGGTTGCTCGCCGTGTGGGTGGCCGCGACCAGCGCGCTCGCCACCGCGGTTCAGCAGGGACTCAAGGCCGCCGTGGGCCGGGAGCGTCCCAAGTGGCCCGACCCGGTGGATTCGGCGAACTACGCGGCATTCCCGTCCGGCCACGCGATGACCGCCATCGTGAGTTGCGGACTGCTGTTGTGGCTGCTGCGCCTCTACGGCGCGGGGCCGTGGGTGTGGCGTACCGCACTGACGCTGGCGTGTGTCTCGGTGGTGGGCGTGGCCGTCACGCGCCTCTATCTGGGGGTGCACTGGATGACCGATGTCCTGGGCGGTCTGCTGCTGGGCGCCGCCGCGGTGGCGTTCTCGGCAGCCGGCTGCACGGCGCGCCGGCTGCCCGTCGGCCGGGGTGCGACCTTGTCGCGCCGCCCGTGAGACAGCGATGATCAGGACCATGTCAGTCACAGGTGTGCTCTTCGACTTCTCCGGGACGCTCTTTCGTATCGAGTCGGTCGACTCCTGGCTGCGCGCCGTCCTCGACGCACGGGGCGCGGCTGTGGGCCGGGCCGATTTCGGACGGTACGTACAGCGGCTGACAGCTGTCGGCGCCCTGCCCGGCGGTCCGGCCCCTCGACGGATCCCGCCGCACCTCGCGGCGGCCTGGGCCGTACGCGACAGGAGCGCGGAGCTGCACAGGCAGGCGTACATCGGCCTGGCCCGGCGGGCGGAACTCCCGGATCCCAGCCTGTACGACGCGTTGTACGCGCGCCAGATGACACCGGCGGCATGGCACCCGTACCCCGATGCCGTGGAGGTGCTCCGCGAGCTGCGGGCCAACGGCGTCGCGGTCGGTGTGGTCAGCAACATCGGCTGGGATCTGCGGCCCGTGTTCCGGGCGCACGGCCTGGACGACCTGATCGACGCATACGTCCTGTCCTTCGAGCACGGCATCCAGAAACCGGACCCGCGTCTGTTCCGGACCGCCTGCACGCTGCTGGGGCGCGATCCGTCGGACGTGGTCATGGTCGGCGACGACCGGCGCGCGGACGGGGGCGCGGCGGCAGTGGGCTGCGAGGTGCGTTTCGTCGACCACCTGCCCGTGACCGAGCGACCGGACGGGCTCCGTGCGCTCGGGCTGGTGACGCTCACGGAGGGGCGGCCCGATCCGCACGGATCGTGAAGGATTCCTGGAGATGGTGTGAGGGATATCCTGTTCGCCGATGGGGCTGATTGTCGGACCGGGCCTTAGCCTGGACGCATGTCCCCGTATCCGAACACGTCCGGTTCCGTGCGTTCCGCCTCCGTGGTCAACGAAGAGATTCGCGACCTGTGGCAGCGCTCGGGCGGATTGCTGACCCCGGACGACGAGACGGAGTACCAGAGCCTGCTGGTGGAGTGGGCTGCCGCGGCGGGTACGAGCGTGCGGTCGGCAGCCTGAGAGTGTCCGGCGCGACACGGCCGCGCGGGCCGATACCCCCGCAGACCGGCTGATGCCACCCGGCTCCCGCTGATGCCGGTGGGTCCTCTGATTCCGGCGATCCCCCGCGTCGCCGGATCCAGGGGTACAGCATGTCCCCGCGTGGCCCATGGGTCAATGAATTAAGCGTGCCCCGCCGGGCGGAAGCCACCCGGCGGGGCACGGCGTTTCCTACGGGAGATACGGCCGGATCAGCGGTCGAAGTAGTCCGGCTGCGTCTGCACGTTGAGCTCCTGCATGCGCACCTTCTTCGCCGGGTCCGTCCGCCGGTCGTCGAGCCTCAGCACGTCGAAGCCCTTGGCGATGTCATTGGAGTAGATGTAGCCGTTGTAGTAGTAGGCCGACCAGGGACCGGCCGTGGTGACCGCCTCGGTCGAGACGGGACCGCGCTCGAAGAACGCGATCTCCTTCGGCTTCGAGGAGTTGGTGAAGTCCCACACGGAGACGCCACCTTGGTACCAGGCCTGGACCATCAGGTCGCGGCCCTTGACCGGGATGATCGAACCGTTGTGGGCGACGCAGACCTCGGTGTCGGCCTGCGGGCGGTCGATCTTGAAGTAGCTGCGGAAGACCAGCTTGCGGTGATCGCCCCTGCCGATGATGTCGTAGATGCCGTCGGCTCCACGCTTCGGACCGACCTCGTCGTTGCAGGTGGCCGCACCGCCACCGCCGAGCTCATCGGTGAAGACGACCTTGTCGGCACCCTGGTTGAAGGTCGCGGAGTGCCAGAACGCGAAGTTCACGTTGTCCTGGACCCGGTCGATGATCTTCGGGTTCTCGGGGTCCTCGATGGAAAACAGCAGACCGTCGCCCATGCATGCCCCGGCCGCCAGGTCCTTCGACGGAAGCACGGTGATGTCGTGGCAGCCGGTGGTCTTGGAGACGCCCGGGTTGGCCGGAGCGCCCGGGTTGCCGCCGTCCGGGAAGAGCACCGGGAAGTTGACGATCCGGGCCTCCTCGGGAGCGCTGCGCGGCACCTTGATGACGGAGATCCCGTCATGCGGCGGCTGGCAGTCCGGGAACGTCTCATTCGGCGAGTACGAGGAGACGTACACGTAGATGTTCTTGCGCTCGGGAATGATCGTGTGAGTGTGCGAACCACACGCGGTCTCGACGGCGGCGACGTACTTCGGGTTGCGCTTGTCGCTTATGTCGAAGACCTTCATACCCTCCCAGGAGGTCTTCTCCGTGGCGGGCTGGGTGGTGCTGGCGCACGAGTTGTCGCTGCGCGAGGAGTCGGTGGAGAGGAAGAGCAGGTCCCCGGAGACCGAGATGTCGTTCTGCGAACCGGGGCAGAGGACCTGCGCGACGGTCCTCGGCCTCTTCGGGTTGCTGATGTCGAAGATCCGGAAGCCGTCGTAGTTGCCGGAGAAGGCGTACTTCCCCTGGAACACCAGGTCCGAGTTCGTACCCTTGAGAGCATCCTTCGGGACATTGGCGAGGTGCGTGATGTTGTCGCTGTGGACGATCTCGTCCACGCCGGGTATCTCGCCACTCTTGATGGCGGCCGTGGCTTCGGCCTTCTGGCTCACGGAAACACCGCTGCTGGTGGCAGGGGTGTCACCGGGGTCGGGTGTCGCGGCCGCGGGTCCGGCCGTCAGCAGCGTGGCGATCAGTCCGGCCGCGGCTGCTGCCACACCCAGACGTCTGCGCCGCACTCTGGTGGTGTGCAACGAGGTCACTGCGTCCTCCCTTGTTTCCGTTCGTAGTTGAACGGTTCACGGACCCCGGCAGTATCGTCCCTCGCATGTACACACCAACAGATGGCAACAGAGACGTAATAAAAGTTTTTGATCATTGCCCTCTGGAAGGTGTTAGGACGGTCTGCAACACACCCATGTGGCAATGGAGGTCGCCGTGTTGATCCGCTGTCAGACCCCGCGCGTGCGCGCAGCCGCCCTCGCGGCGACGCTCGCGGCTGCCGTACTCGCCCTGGGGGCCTGCGATTCCGGAAGCGATGACGAGGGCACGAAAACCGCGTCGGGCAAGGGACCCGCGGTGGTGGCACCCGGAAAACCGGGCGAGCCGGCAAGGACTCTGTCCGCGGAGGAAGCCGTGAAGGCCGCCGGGAACGACACCCCCAACTCTGCGGACTTCCGCTACGCCCAGATGATGATCGAGCACCATGAGCAGGCCCTGGCCCTCACCGCGCTGGTCCCCGGACGAGGCGCCTCCACATCTGTTCAACGGCTCTCCGAACGCATATCGGCAGGTCAGAAGCCGGAGATCGGTGCGATGGAGGGCTGGCTGAAAATCAACGGCGGAGACAAGCGCAAGGAGTCCCACGACCACTCCGGTATGCCCGGCATGGCGACCGAGGACCAGTTGCGGCAGCTGCGCGCGGCACGGGGCAAGGCCTTCGACGCGCTGTTCCTCGATCTGATGATCACCCATCACCAGGGGGCGATCACCATGGCGACCGAGGCCCTCGCGGACGGGAACAACGTCACGGTCGAGGAGATGGCCACCGATGTCGTCGCCCAGCAGACAGTGGAGATCGACCGGATGCGCAACCTGATGACCTGACGGCCCCGGGCAAACCGGCCCCCGCGTGCCTCTCCCCCGTTGCGCACTGCGGTGCAATGCTGGAGGCATCCTGCGGGAAGAGGTGCGCCGTGCTCCGTGTCGCCGTCGTCGGTTCGGGCCCCAGTGGGGTCTACACGGCCCAGGCCCTGCTGCAGCTGCCGGATGTGCAGGTGCACGTACTGGACCGGCTGCCCACCCCGTACGGCTTGGTCCGCTACGGGGTCGCCCCCGACCACGAGAAGATCAAGTCGCTCCAGAACAGTCTCCGGGCGGTCCTGGAGGACGACCGGATCACCTTTGTCGGGCACGTCGAGGTGGGCGGGGCGGGCGGGCTGTCACCCGCCCGGCTGAAGGAGCTGTACCACGCGGTGGTCTACTGCGTCGGAGCGGCGGCCGACCGTCCGCTCGCCGTTCCCGGCGAGGATCTGCCGGGGAGTTTCTCGGCGACCGAGTTCGTCTCCTGGTACAGCGCCCATCCGGACACGGCTGCCGACGGCTTCACGCTCGGGGCACGCTCGGCCGTGGTGATCGGGGTCGGCAATGTCGCGGTCGACGTGGCCCGGATCCTCGCCCGCGGCGCGGCAGAGCTGCGGTCCACCGATGTGCCCCCGGCGGCGCTGGACGCCCTCGCGGCGAGCCGGGTCCGCGAGGTCCACATCGCGGGCAGACGGGGCCCCTCACAGGCGAGGTTCACCACGAAGGAACTGCGCGAGCTCGGTGCGCTGCCGCGCGCACGGATGATCGTGGACGGTGCGGAGCTTGCCCTCGACCCGGCTTACGCATCCCCCGCGGGCGCGCCCGGGACGCCGCCGCTGCCCGCCGTGGTGCGGCGGAATCTGGAGGTGCTGCGTGGGTGGTCGGCGGAGCCGCCGCCGCCTGCGCGGAGCCGTGAGCGCCGTATCCGGCTGCGCTTCTTCCTGCGCCCGGCCGAGCTGCTCGAGAGGGGCGGGCGGGTGGCCGGGGTGCGGTTCGCGCGGACGGCTCCGGACGGTGCCGGCGGCGTGCGGGACACCGGCGCCTACGAGGACATCGAGGCCCAGCTCGTGCTGCGGGCCGTGGGATACAGGGGAACTCCGCTGCCCGGGCTGCCGTTCGACCCGGCGCAGGGCACAGTGCCGCATCTGGCCGGCCGGGTGGTGCGGAACGGGGTTGCGTCGCCCGGGGAGTATGTCGCCGGGTGGATCAAGCGAGGGCCGACGGGAGTGATCGGTTCGAACAGGTCGTGCGCCAAGGAGACGGTCGCCTCGCTGATCGACGATGCGCCGCTGCTCGCGGAAAGGGCGGTGACGGCCGACCCGCTGGGCGCCCTGCGGAACTGGGGGGTGCGGCCGGTGGAGTGGAACGGCTGGCTGTCGATCGAGCGAGCGGAGGCCGCGCTGGGCCACTCGCTCGGACGTGGACAGGTGAAGATCCCGGACTGGCCAGGGCTGCTCGACGCGGCACGGGGCGACGGTCTCCGGTAGGCAGGGCCGGCCGCCGGCGGGGTCAGTCCTGTCCGAGGCGCTTCGCCTGCCGGTCCGCCGCACCGAGAACACTGTCGAGAAGGCCTGGGAAAAGGACGTCCAGGTCCACTGTCCGCAGGCCGCTCAGCTTGGCGGTGCCACGGTAGGTCTGCCGGATCACACCGCTCTCGCGCAGCACCCGGAAGTGATGCGTGGTGGTGGACTTGGAGACCGGGAGCTCGAAGCGGGAGCAGGCCAGTTCATCTGCGGCTCCTGCCAGTTGGCGCACGATGCGCAGTCGTACCGGGTCGGAGAGCGCATGGAGCACGCCCTCGAGGCGGATCTCGTCCCGCGAGGGGTGGGCGAGCGCACGGGCGGCATTCGACGTCACGGTGGCTCCACTTCGTCCGGGGTGTCCATTGTACGAGATCTGTCGTAGTTCTACGGGCGGGTGGCGACCACGTTCCGGCAACGGGTGGCGACCACGTTTCACCGACGGGTGGCGACCACCAGGCGGGCGCGGGGGCTGCCGTCCGGCCTTTGGCCGAGGTCCGTGAGGGGAAGCAGGCGCACGGAGAATCCGGTGCGCACCAGATCCTCCAGCACATCGGGAAGCCGGAACGTGCGGTAGTACATGACGAACGGTGGGCGCCACAGTGCGTTGCGCACGCGCATGGCCACATCGAAGCCGAGCAGCGACCAGTAGGCGCGTGAACCCACCGGAGGCGGTGCACCGACCGGGAAGACGAACCGGCCCCCCGGCCGCAGCGTGGCATGCACCTGCCCGAACAGCCGGGGCCGCTCCTTCGGCAGGAAGTGACCGAACGCCCCGAGGCTGAGGGCCAGATCGAAGACCGGCGCGAAGGGCAGCGCCAGCGCGTCGGCACGCACCCAGCCCACGGCCGGACCGCCGTGGGCCCCGGCCTGCGCAGCCTGCGCCACGGCGAGCATCCCGGCGCTGAAGTCGACTCCGGTGACCCGCTCCCGGCACAGCCCGCTCAGGACGCCCACGCCTGCTCCGGTACCGCAGCAGACATCGAGCCCTCTGTCGAACGGCCCGAGGGGCCGCACCGCCCGAGCGACGGCGTCGAGCACCCGGTCCGGGGTCCGGTAGGGCGTTCGGTCGAACTTCGGGGCGAGCAGGTCGTATCCGCGCATCGTCGACGAGAGCGCCTGAACGGCCAGTTCGCAAAGGGTCGGGCCCTGTGGAGTGAACATCGCGGACCAGCGTACCGAGAAGGTCCCGAGCACCTCCGACCCGGGCACAGCCTCGTGTCAGACCGCCCGGTGGTACTGCTCGGGTGCCGGCACATCGCCGCCGAGTGCGCGCGAGGCATTGCGGGCGAAGTAGGGGTCGCGCAGCAACTCCCGGCCGAGCAGAACGGCGTCCGCGCGCTCCTCCGAGAGGATCTTCTCGGCTTGAACGGGGTCGGTGATCAGGCCGACGGCCGCCACCGGGAGGCCCGCCTCGGTGCGGACCCGTTCGGCGAACGGCACCTGGTAGCCCGGCCCTACGGGGATCTGCGCCCGCGGCGCGAGCCCACCGCTGGAGACGTCCAGCAGGTCGACACCGTGTGCCCGCAGCTCGCGTGCGAAGCGGACGGTGTCGTCCGCCGTCCAGCCCTCCCGCTCGTCGTCCGCGTTCTCGGTCAGCCAGTCGGTTGCGGAGATACGGAAGAACACCGGAAGTTCTTCGGGCCACACGGCCCGGACCGCGTCCACGACCTCCAGTGCGAAGCGGGTGCGGTTCTCGAAGGAGCCGCCGTAGGCGTCGGTCCGGTGGTTGCTGTGCGGGGAGAGGAACTCACCGATCAGATATCCGTGTGCGCCGTGGACCTCGGCGACACGGAAGCCGGCCGCGAGCGCCCGGCGGGCGGCAGCAGCGAACTGGGCTACGACCTGCTGAATGGCGTCGGTGGTCAGCTCGGTGGGCACCGGGTGACCCTCGTCGTACGCGACGGGACTCGGGGCGACCGGCTGCCAGCCCTCGCCGTCCGGGGCGCCCGCCTCGAGCGGACCGCCACCACGCCAGGGCCGGTCGGTCGATGCCTTGCGGCCCGCGTGGGCGAGCTGGATGCCGGCAACGGTTCCGTGCCGGGCGAGGAAGTCGGTGATACGGCGAAAGGCGTCAACCTGCCGGTCGTTCCAGATGCCGAGGTCGGCGGGGCTGATCCGGCCCTCCGGACCGACGGCCGTGGCCTCCACCAGGATCAGGCCCGTGCCACCCGTCGCACGGGCGGCGTAGTGGGCGAAGTGCCAGTCGTTCGCCGTGCCCGTGTCAGGCCCGGACGTCTCCGCGCTGTACTGGCACATCGGGGCCATCCAGATGCGGTTGGGAATGGACAGCGACCGCAGGGTGTAGGGCTCGAAGAGTGCACTCACGGGGGGCTCCGCTTCCTCTGATGCGACGGGCAGGGCAGGCGGGCGAACATGCCGGGCCGCACCTCGTACGAGATTCACCGTACTACGAGATTTACCGTACTACGGCAGTCATCGAATTACGAAGTCTCTCGTACAACTGGTCCTTCCCGGAAACGGCCCGACCCGGCCGGTCCGCCCTTCATGTCGCCGTCCGGCCCTTCACTTCCCCGGCCGCAGCCTCCGCCTGAGCCTGATGTCGACCTCGGCCGCGTACGTCTGGCTCCAGCTGCGCCCACCGCCCGACGTCCATGTCACCTGGACGTTCGCCCCGTCCATCCTGACGCCCTCCACCGTCATGACCCGGTCGCTGTCGCGTACATCGCCGCGGAGCAGCTCGCGGGCCTTGACGGTGACCGGATCAGCCGAACGCGCGTTCTCCACCTCCTCGGCCGCCCTGACGAGCGCCGCGGCCAGTTTTCTGGCCGCGGCCGGGGAGCAGGACCAGGAGGCTCCGGCCGACGGGCTCTCGATCAGGATCCCGACCCTGGGGGTGCCCTCGGCCGGGCCGGGGATCACCTCCAGCGCCGCACCGCGTCCTTCGGTGTCCTCGATCTCGATGCTCATCCCTGTCGCCTCCTCGTCCCGCTCCGGTCAGCTCAGCTCAGCTCAGCCGGAGACTCTCCGGCGGGCCCAGATAGCTGGGCTTGAGGCCGCCGGTGTCCACCACGAGGTTCTGCAGCACCACCGTCGGGTCGACCATCCAGAATTTCAGCACATGTACGCCGGCCCGGCCGATGTGGTGTGCGGTACTGGTGCGGTTGACGTTGTCCGAGGTGTTGCGGGCCCACTGCGGGTTCATGGTGCCGTCGTCGGCCCCGGTGACCGCGGTGACATTGACGGACTGCGGGGCGTCGTCGTCGAAGGAGACGGCGTACGTGAGCCCATCGGCCGCCCGTGCGTTGTTACGGGGCGAGAGGTACGCCCAGACCGTGACCGGTCCGGTGGTGAACAGGCTGACCTTGTACTCCAGCCTCGGCCCCTTCCCGCCCGGCGTCTGGCGTGCGGCGGTGACGGGGAAGGGCTCCATGCCCGAACCGGTGCGGCCGATGCCGGGGATGCGCTGCCAGGAGATTTCGTCTCGGCCCAGCGCCCGGTGGAAGTGATCGGCCTCGATGGAGACGTAGCCGTTGGCCTCGACGAAGCCGGCGAGCTGTGCGCGCTCCGCCTGGGGGCGGTCGATCACGGCCTGGACGACCACCTCACTGCCCCCGGGACCGGAAACGGTGACCGGAACCCGGGTGACGCCCTTGGGTGCCCGCGACCAGTCGACCCGGAAGGTGACCCGGGTCTGGGCGTCCACGCGCCCCCGGGTCCGGTCGGCGACCAGCCAGGGCGCGCCCGTGCGGATGCGGTAGTCGAAGGGCTCGGAGCCGCGGTTGAACACCTCGATGTACTGCGCCGGCTGACTCTGGTACGGGCTGAAGAGCGGCAGTACGGGATCGGCGGCGCCCTGGCCTGCGCCCGGCCACCACGCGGCCGAGCCGTCGATGGCCACGCCCATCTCGGCCGTGCGCGGGAGTTCGATGCGCCGGACGGCGGGGAAGATCTCGTCGGCGAGAGCCACGTTGTTGAGCTCGGGCTGCTGCCAGGGGGCGTTGGGCCCGTAGCGGTCCACATCGCCGTAGCCGATATGCGGCTGGGTCTGGAAGCCCTTCCACTTCCCGTCGGCCACCTCGGTGTTGAAGCGGCGCGCCAGCGCGAAGTCGTCGGCGAGCCTGGCCTCGGCGGTGGCCGCGAGCTGATTGGTGAGGGCCCGGCCCTGGGGCGCGTAGTGGAGGTTGGTGAACTCGGCCTCCCGCAGGGCGTACAGGTTGGCGGTCGCCCGGACCTCGTAGCCGACCAGCTGGTACCAGGCGTCCTGGGCCGAGGCGGGGAGCTTGCGCCCGATGCGCGCGGCCGCGGTGTCCAGGCGCTGCCAGTCGTCCGTGACCCGTTCCAGCTCCCGGTAGTCGGTCAGGCTGAAGGGGGTGGCCCGGTCGTCGTAGACGATGGCGGACGAGTCCTTGACCGGATCCTTGGCGGGGTCGAGGGTGATCTTCCGGTTGAGCAGTTCGGGCTTGCGGCGGGACTGCAGCTGGGCGTAGGTACGCAGTACGGCGGCCACGTCCTCGGCCTGCTTCTCGCCGAAGTTCTGCCGGGCGTACCGCTCTTCCCACTCCGGGATCCGGTCCAGGGACCAGCGCTCGGGGTTCCAGGCGTATTCCAGGAAGAACTGCGTGGGCAGTTCGTTGCCCTTGAGGTCTCCGACGTTGGTGATCCACAGGCCGTGGTTGCCGTAGGCCGCGCTCTGGTGCAGCTGGTCCCACATGTTGGGGAGCGAGGCGGTGTCGACCCACTTGTAGTTGCGACCCACCCCGACGTAGTCGAAGTGGTAGTAGAGGCCGTATCCGCCGCTGCGGGCGTCGTTCTTCAGGTCGGGCAGCTTGCGGACGTTGGCCCAGTTGTCGTCGGTGAGGACGACGGTGACGTCGTCGGGGACCCGCAGCCCGCGGTCCCAGTAGCGCTGGACCTCCTTGTAGAGCGTCCATACCTGCGGAACGCCGGCGTCGGGGCCGAGTTCCTCGGCGAGGATCTGGCGCTGGGTGGCGATGATCTCGGTCATCAGCTCGATGCCGTCACCGTCCGGCAGGCTGACATCGCCGTTGCCACGCATCCCGAGGGTGACCACGCCCTCGAAGTCCTCGTCCGCCATGCGGCGGATGCCCTGCCTCCAGTAGGCCTTGATGGCCTCGGCGTTGCGGCGGAAGGACCATTCGCCGGTGCCGCCGAAGGGGTCGTGGCCGGGCTTGGTGATGTTTCCGGCGCTGTCGCGGACGGCGGCGACGGCGTGCCGGTTCCACTCCTCGATGCCCCGCATCATGGGTGCCTCGTGCGAGGTGCCCATGACGACTCCGTAGGCCTTCGCGGTGGCGTGGTTCTGCGGGTCGTCCTCGGCGAAGGCGCGGCCCCAGACGGCGGGCCACAGGTAGTTGGCCTTGAGCCGCAGCATCACTTCGAAGATCTTGGCGTAGAAGCCGGCGTTGAAGCCGCCCTCGAAGCCGGGTGCCTTGCCGGGGCCGAAGAAGGCGGGGGCCCAGGTCCCGAGTGCCGGGTTCTCGTCGTTGATGAAGAATCCGCGGTACTTCACGGCGGGGGTGCCCTGGCTGTGCAGGCCCGGCAGAACGTACAGCGCGTCACGGTGTACGGGTGCGACGTCGTCCCACCAGTACCAGGGCGAGACACCGATGCCCCGGGAGACGTCGTACGCGCCGAAGATCGTGCCGCGCTGGTCGCTGCCCGCGATCACGAAGGCACGGTCCACGCCCGGCAGTGGCTTCTCCACCACGGCCTGCAGGCTGGTCTCCCACTTTCCCGCGACGGCGGAGACCTTCAGCTTGCGCGCGGCGACCAGACCGTCGATCAGCGGGCTGCGGCCGAGGGTTCCCACGAGGACGATCTCGCGGCTGCCCTTGGGCACTGCGTT
Organism: Streptomyces sp. NPDC060035; assembly: GCF_042736635.1. NCBI lineage: Bacteria > Bacillati > Actinomycetota > Actinomycetes > Kitasatosporales > Streptomycetaceae > Streptomyces > Streptomyces sp. NPDC060035. The sequence goes on along the minus strand of NZ_JBHWVO010000027.1, from coordinate 16,577 downwards.
GTGCGAGAGCACCGGGCGGAGCCCGGTGACGCGCTCGATGTCGGACTGGAGGTCACCGGCCACCCGCACGACGCCCGCGTAGTCGCTGTCGCTGACCACGATCGGGGCCGCCCTGCCGGCCTTCACCAGCGGGAAGGCACCGGAGCGCGGGGTGAAGGAAATGTAGGCACCCGGGTCCGTGGGACGGAGACGGGCGGGGCCGCCGGACATCGGCGCCGTCGCTGCGGCCTCGCCGGTGAGCCCCAGCAGGGACCCGAGCGGCGTGGCCGTGAGCGCGGTCAGCCCCAGGCCTGCCCCCAGGATCGAGCGGCGACTGGTGTGTTGTGGGACATTCTCGTCCATACTGCTCTCCCAGTTTTGTTCACACCCTTGACAAATTGGACGGGTGTGAGTCCTTGACGTGTGTTCGGGTGGAGGGGTGGAACGGGACCGGACGCGTCGTCAGTCGATGGCGCCGGACGTCGCCGCGGGCCTGGCAGCCGTGGCCGTCACCGATTCGCCGCCGCCGTCGGAAGCCGGCGACAGGGCCGCCACGATCGAATCGGCGGTGTCGTCGGGCTCCGGGCTGATCAGACCGACAGCGATGTACACCACCAGCGAGGTGACCAGCGGGGTGACGATCACGAGGGTCTGGTCCGTGCTCTCGAGTACGAACTTCACGAGGACGTAGCCCAGGAGCCCCAACGCCCAGGAGGAGAGGGCCGCGCGAGGCCCGAACCTGCGGAAGGCGGGCAGCAGCCCCAGCAGCATCGGGATGGAGATGGGCCCCATCACGGCCGCGACGAGTCCGACGATGATGCCCAGGACACCACCGAAGTGGTCCGCCTCGATGGCGACGATCATGCTGATGGTGATGAACACGACGGTGCACACCCGGGCGACGAGGAGTCCGGTCGCCGGGGACAGGTCCCTGGCACGGCGGACCACTACGGGAATGATGTCGCGGGTGACGACCGCGGAGACCGCGTTGGCGTCCGACGAGGCCATCGCCATGGTGTGGGAGAACATTCCCGCCAGGGTCAGACCGATGAGCCCGGCGGGCAGATACGACTCCGCCATCAGCGCGTAGACCTTCTGCGGGTCGGCGATGCCGGGCAGCAGCACGGCCGCGGCAACGGGCGGGAACAGCAGCACGGCAGGCCACACGACGTACAGGAGCGCCGAGAGCCCGGCCGAACGGCGTGCGGCCTTCGGGGAGTCCGTGGCCATGTACCGCTGGGCCAGGTTCCACATACCGCCGTTGTACTCGAAGAGCTTCACGACGACGTAGGCGCCGAGGAAGGTCGCCGTGTACGGGCCGACGAGCGGCTGCCCGTGCCCCTCCGGCAGCTTGGTCCAGATGGTTCCGAGGCCCGCTATGCCGTCGCCCAGCCGGTCCAGCACGACCCAGACCATGGCGAGCGCCGCGGCGCCCTGGATGATGAACTGCCCGAAGTCGGTGAGCGCGTCGGCCCACAGTCCGCCCACGGTGCAGTAGAGCAGGGTGACGATGCCGGTGATCAGGATGCCCACCGTCATCGACATGCCGGTGAACACGTTGAGCAGCACCGCCACCGAGGCCCACTTGGCAGCCACGTCGAACACCTTGAGCAGGGCACCGCTCCAGGCGAGCGCCTGCTGGGTGGGCACGTTGTACCGCTTGGCCAGGTACTCCAGCGGCGAGGCGACCGCGTAACGCTGCCTCAGCCGCTGCCAGCGCGGGGCGAACAGCCAGGCGCCCACGGCGGTTCCGAGCGCGAGCGGCAGGAAGGCCCAGACGTAGACCGTGATGCCGTAGCTGTACGCGATGGCGGCGTAGGCGACGAACACGGCCGCGCTGTACCCGGACATGTGGTGGGAGATGCCGGAGAGCCACCAGGGCATCCGGCCGCCACCGGTGAAGTAGTCACTCACACTGCCTACACGGCGGTGCGACCACAGGCCGATGAGCAGCATCACCAGGAAATAGCCGCCCAGGGCGGCCCAGTCGAGCGGGGCCATGAAAACTCCTTGATCTGCGTCGGATCGCACCGCGGCCGGCCAGGAACTGCCGGCCGCGGCGGATCACCAACGGGGGGTTTTCTTCTCGTAGTACGGGTCGATCCGCTGCATGTAGCCGGTGTCGTCCCGGTTGCGCAGTCCGCACGCGATGTACTGCTCGTGCAGACGGGCGAGCGCGTCACGGTCGAGTTCGATACCGAGCCCCGGCCCTTGGGGGACCTTCACGGCCCCGTCGGCGAAGGCCAGCGTGCCGGGGACCACGACCTCCTCGGTCTTCCACGGCCAGTGGGTGTCACAGGCGTAGGTGAGGTTCGGCGTGGCGGCCGCCAGATGGGTCATCGCTGCCAGGCTGATTCCGAGGTGCGAGTTGGAGTGCATGGACAGACCCAGGCCGAAGGTGTCGCAGATCCCGGACAGGAGGCGGGAACGGTTCAGACCGCCCCAGTAGTGGTGGTCGGAGAGCACCACCTGGACCGATCCCTGCTCGACGGCGGGCGCCAGATGGTCGAAGGCGACGACGCACATGTTGGTGGCGAGAGGTATCGATGTCTCCCGTGCCACCCGTGCCATACCGTCGAGGTCGGGTGTCGGATCCTCCAGATACTCAAGGACGCCCTCGAGACGGCGTGCCACCTCGATCGAAGTGGCCACGCTCCAGGCCGCGTTGGGGTCGAGCCGCAGCGGCAGCGCGGGAAATGCCTCGCGCAGGGCCAGGATCGCCTGGATCTCCTCCTCGGGCGGCCGTACCCCGCCCTTCAGCTTGACCGCCGAGAAGCCGTACTCGGTGATCATGCGTCGGGCCTGGGCGACGATCGCGTCCGGGTCCAGGGCCTCGCCCCAGCCGTCCGGCTCGGCCCCCGGATGCGCGGCCCACTTGTAGAAGAGGTAGGCGCTGAACGGAACGGAGTCCCGTACCGCACCTCCGAGAAGGTCACTCACCGGGCGCCCGGCCGCCTTGCCCTGAATGTCCAGGCAGGCCACCTCGAACGGGGAGAACACCCGGTCGACGGCACTGCTTGTGGTGATCATTCCGGTGAGCCCGGATCCGCCGGTTCCGCTGTCGTCGGCCAGGACGTCGGCCACCCTGCGGTGCATGGCACCGAGCGCGTACACGTCCATGCCGGTGACAACCTCCGCAGCTGCCCGCAGCCGGCGCAGATGCCCCTCGTCCGCGTAGGTCTCGCCGAGGCCGACAAGGCCTTCGGCCGTGTCGACCTCGACAATCGCACGCAGCGCGAAGGGTTCGTGCACACCGACCGCGTTCAGCAGAGCCGGGTCCCGGAAGGCAACAGGCGTGATTCTCACTCCGGTGATCCGGAGGCTTTCCGTCATTCCGTCGCCTCTTCCGTACCCATGAGCATGGTGCGCGTTCAGTGCCGGCCGGCGGCGAGCGTCAGGGTCTGGCGCAACGTGCCGTAGGCGGGCTTGGCCATGTTGTTCTCGTCGAGGATGTTGGCCGCCCCCTGGCCGGGGAACGTGCCGGGCACCCAGGAGTACTTGTCGCTGAAGCCCCACACCGTGAAGACGTTGCAGCGCGGGGTGAGCAGGCAGCCTCGCAGCAGCACGCCATACCCCTCGGCCTGCGCCTCGAGCTTCGTACTGTCGGCGGGCATCGGCATCCGTACGTCGGCCTCGGTGATCGCGGTCTCGAGGCCGAGGCGGTCGAAGCGCAGCATGTTGTCGGCGATGTCGTGCGGTGCGCTGTACTGGACGCCCAGGTGGCCCTGGATTCCTACGCCGTGGACCGGGACGTGCTGCTTGCGCAGATCGGTGACCAGGTCGTAGAGGGCCGTACTCTTCGCGTTGACGCCCTCGACGTTGTAGTCGTTGATGAACAGCTTGGCCTTGGGGTCGGCCTCGTGGGCCCAGCGGAAGGCGTCGGCGATGTAGCCCGGGCCGAGCTTCTGCAGCCAGATGCTGTCCCGCATGGTGCCGTCGTCGTTGAAGGCCTCGTTGACGACGTCCCACTGCCAGATCTTGCCCTTGAAGTGCGTGACCTGGTCGGTGATGTGCTGGTGCAGGATCTCCCGCAGTTCCTCGGGGGTGAAGTCACCGTTGTTGAGCCAGGCCGGCAGCTGGCTGTGCCAGACGAGGGTGTGGCCCCGGACGAGCTGTCCGTTCTTCTTGGCGAAGTCCACGAGTTCATCGGCGGCCGCCCAGTTGTACGTGCCGCGCTGCGGCTCGACCGCCTCCCACTTCATGACGTTCTCGGGGGTGACGGTGGAGAACTCCGACGCGACCTTGGCCCGGTAGGGGGCGTCGTCGGCCAGGGCGTCCGTGTTGACGGCCGTACCGATGCGCAGTCCGGCCTTCTGGCCGAGGGTGGCGAGCGTCTGCGGAGCCGCGTGGGGCTTCGGCCTGTGGTGACCGGCGCTGTCGGTGGCGGCGGACGCACTGGTCAGAGTGAAGGAGGAGACGAGGAGCGCGGCAGCGGCGGTGCCGACTGCGAGCGAGCGGGTTGCTTTGAGCATGACAGATGCCTTTCCACAGTGGCGCCTTGATGCGGAGCCCTCGGCTCACGCCGAGGGCTCCGGGGCGGCCTTCGAAAGTTTCGACATCACCTCCGCACGCCCCCGGGGGCGTGCGGAGCGGGCGGGCAGGGAACTGCTGCCCCCTGCCCGTCAGTTCCCCGGGAGCACCGGCTCGTGCGACGTGGTGCAGACGAGCCGGCGGCGGTGATCCACGGTGCGCTCTGGCCCGGTGAGGCGCAGCCGTACCGTGTGCCGGACGTCGGCGTAATCGCTGGATGCGGCGAAGCGCAGCTCGATGTCGCCGGGCTCGACGATCCGGTGCCCGCCCGTCCCGGTGAAGGACACCAGGTCCGCGTGGAAGCGGAAGCGGACGCGCCGGGCCTCCCCCGCGGCGAGCGGCACCCGGGCGTAACCGATCAACCGCGACTCGGGGCGGGTGGTCTGGGCGACCGGGTCATGGACGTAGAGCTGCACGACTTCGGCGCCGTCGCGGTCGCCGTTGTTGCGGACCGTGAGCTCGAGGTCGGTGGCTCCGTCGGTAGGCAGCTCGGACGGGACAGGAGCTCCGGCTTCCCAGTCGAAGGAGGTGTACGAGAGTCCGTGGCCGAACGGGTAGAGCGGGGTCGGGTCCAGGTTGCTGACCCCGTTGACCCGCCCCAGCGGCGGCTGCAGGTACGTCCACGGCTGGCCGCCGGGACCGTTGGGGACACCGATGGGCAGCCGTCCGGAGGGGTTGACCCGCCCCGACAGCACGCCCGCCAGCGCCGGTCCGCCCTCCTCGCCCGGGAAGAAGGCCTGGACGCATCCGGCCAGCCGGTCCGCCCGGCCGCCGAGCGCGTACGTACGGCCCGTCAGCAGCACGAGGACCACCGGGGTTCCCGTATCCAGCAGCGCGTCGAGCAGTTCGGCCTGGATGCCCGGCAGGGACAGGTCGGCCGCGTCGCAGCCCTCGCCCGAGGTTCCACGGCCGAACAGCCCGGCCCGGTCACCGAGCACAGCCACGCAGACATCTGCGCCACTGGCGAGCCCCACGGCCTGCGCGATTCCGGAAGCATCCGCTCCGTCGACGTCACAGCCCTCCGCGAAGTCGATGCCCGCACCCGGGAACTCCTCGCGCAACGACTCGAGCACCGTCGGAACGGCGATACCCATGGGCATCTCGGGATGCAGGACGCCCACATGGCTGGGGAAGGAGTAGCAGCCGAGCATGGCCAGCGGGTCGTCGGCACGCGGCCCCACGACCGCGATCCGTCCGGTGCCGCCGAGCGGCAGCACATCGCCGGGGTTGGCGAGCAGGACGCAGGACCGCTCGGCAAGGAGCCGGGCCAGGGCCCGGTTCTGCGGCGGGTCGAGGTCCACGGTGCCGCGCGCCCGGTCCGGGTCCGCACCGTCGAGCGCGGCGGGCAGGACCGGTCGTTTCGGATCGAGCAGCCCGAGCTCGCACTTCTGCAGCAGAACGCGGCGCAGGGCCCGGTCCACCAGTTCCTCGGCCACGGCTCCGTCGCGTACGGCGGCGATGAGCTCGTCGCCGTAACTGCGTACGGTGGGCAGTTCCACATCGACCCCGGCGGTGAGCGCGAGCCGGGCGGCATCGGCGCGATCGGCGGCGACCTTGTGCAGGGTCTCCAGGAATCCGATGCCGAAGTAGTCGGCGACGACGGTCCCGCCGAACCCCCAGGTGTCTCTGAGCAGCTCGGTGAGCAGTGCCGGGTCCGCGGCGGCCGGCACCCCGTCGATCTCGGCGTACGAGTGCATCACCGAACGGGCACCGCCCTCGCGGAGCGCCATCTCGAAGGGCGGCAGGATCACATCGGCCATCTCCCGGGCGCCCGCCCGGACCGGCGAGAGGTTCCGCGCCCCTGCGGACGCGGAGTAGCCCGCGAAGTGCTTGAGCGTGGCGACGATCCCGGAGGACTCGAGACCCCGGACATAGGCCGTACCGATCGTCGCGACCAGATACGGGTCCTCGCCGATGGTCTCCTCCACGCGGCCCCAGCGAAGGTCCCGCACGACGTCCAGGACGGGGGCGAGCCCCTGGTGGACACCGACCGACCGCATGTCGTCGCCGATCCGGCGCGCCATGTCCGCGACGAGCTCGGGGTCCCAGGCCGCACCCCAGGCGAGCGGCACGGGGTAGGCCGTGGCGCCCCACGCGGTGAAGCCGGCCAGGCACTCCTCGTGGGCGAGCGCCGGGATGCCGAACCTGCCGGCTTCGGCGATCCGGGCCTGGGCCCGGGCCAGCGCGACGGCGCCGACACCCGGGTCCACCGGGGCGGTGCCGAACGGCCGGGTGAGCTGGCCGAGTCCGCGGGTGGTGAGGTCCTCGAAGTCGACCGGGTCGATCATGTCGTTCTGGTGGGGTGCGACCCCGTCGCCCTCGGAGTCGGCGCCCACCCAGATCCCGTAGAGCTGTGCGGCCTTCTCCTCGAGGGTCATCCGGGTGATGAGGTCGGCCACCCGCACCTCGGGGGTGAGCGAAGGGTCGCGCCACGGGCCGTCGACCTCGGGTATCGGGTCGGCCTCAGGGGCTTGGGGGGTGGGGTGGATTGCCATGGCGGCAGGGGTTCCTCTCAAGAGTGCGGTGATGCGGGGCGGCAGAGGTGTCGCTACTTGCCGCCCACCCCCATCAGTCCGTTGACCAGCGCCCGCCGGGCTACGAGGTACACGGCGAAGATGGGCACGACGGAGAGCACGATCGCTGCCAGCACGGCCGGGATGTTCACCCCGAACTGGGTCATGAAGTTGAACAGACCCAGCGTCAGCACCCGGTTCTCCTCCGACTGCGTCAGAATCAGGGGGAAGAGGAAGCCGTTCCACGCCTGCAGTGCGGAGAAGATCGCCACCGTGCTGATGCCGGCCTTGGAGAGCGGGATCGCCAGCTGCCACAGCATGCGCACGGGCGAGGCGCCGTCGAGGGACATCGCCTCGTACATCTCTTCCGAGACATCTCGCATGGTGCCGCTGAGCACCAGGACGGCAACCGGCATCGCGAAGGCGGCGGTGGGCAGGATGATCGCGTAGAGGGTGTCGTAGAGACCCATCTTGCCGATCAGCAGGTACAGCGGCACGATCACCGCCTGCGCCGGAATCGCCACACCGAGCAGGAAGGTCCGGAACGCGAGCGAGGACAGGCGGCTGCGGGTGCGCACCGCCACGTACGCCACCGGGATGGACAGGACCAGCACGATGGCAACGGTGGACACCGCGACGATTGCGGTATTGCCGAGCAGTGTGAGGAACCCGCTGTTCAGCACGGTGTTGTAGTTGTCGAACGTCGGATCCGTCGGGAACGCCAGCGGGTCGCCGTTCAGCGCCTCGTCCTGGTGCATGAGCGACGCGGAGACCAGCGTGTAGAGCGGCACCAGGACAATCACGAGCCAGACCAGCGAGCCCAGGCCTGCCAGCGGGTTGCCCAGCAGTTTCCGGCGGCGGGCGGAGGCCTGATGGCGCTTCAGTGCCGGCGAGATCTGCTGCGGGGCAACGGGGCGGGTGTCGATCGACATCTCGTCACATACCTTCCCGGGTTGACCGCATGGATCCGAAGCCGCTGAAGCGGACCAGGATCAGCGAGAGACTGGTGGCCACGACGACCAGTGCGGTGGCGATGGCTGCGGCATAGCCCAGGTCGTAGGTCTGGAAGCCGGTCCGGTACATCAGATAGGGCAGGATCGTCGTGTCCGTGCCGGGACCGCCCTTGGTCATGATGAGCACGGTGTCGAAGTACGTCAGCGAGCCGACGATCATCAGGACCGACGAGGTCGTCATGGTGTGGCGCAATTGCGGCAGGGTGATGTGGAAGAACTGCCGCAGCATGCCTGCGCCGTCGATGGAGGCCGCCTGGTAGAGGACCTCCGGGATCTGCCGTGCACCGCCCTGGTAGATCAGCGTGTGGAAGGGCATGAACTGCCAGCCGCCGACGAACGCCACCATGAGCAGCGCGCCCGTGGACGAACCCATGATGTTGGGATCGATTCCGAACCAGGGACCGATCTCCTTGATCACACCGAAGTTCGGGTCCAGCAGGGCGTGGAAGAGCATGGCGATCGCGGTGGTGGAGAGCAGCAGCGGAATGAAGAACACCGCGGACAGCACGGCCCGGCTGCGCTGGCGGCCCGCCGCCCAGACGCCCAACAGCAGTGCCACAGGGGTCTGGAAGGCCCAGCTGATCGTGGTGAGCAGGAGGCTCAGCCAGGCTGCCTGGCCGAACTCGGAGTCCTTGAACAACCGGGTCCAGTTGTCCAGGCCTGTCGGGGTCGGTGAGTTGAGCCCGTCCCATTCACAGAAGGAGAGGTAGACGGCGATCGCCAGAGGGATGATCGCGAAGACAGCGAAGAAGAGGATGCCGGGCAGGGCCCAGGCGACCGGGGGGCGACCGACGTTGCCGACGGCCGCCTTCCTGTCTCCGCGCCTCTTCGCATGCGGAGTGTGGTGGGACATCGTTAGTTTGCGGCCTTCATTGCTGCGACGAACTGCTCAGGAGTGGTCTTGCCGGCGAACAGCTTGCTGATCTCGGTGAGCAGCGGGGTGGCGAATTCGGCCGCCAGCGCCTGGTCCCACGAGAGGGTGAAGCTGGGCGCCTTCTGGACCAAGTTGTACTGGTCGTTCGCGAACTCGGGGTTGGGCGAGGTGCTCAGCATCGAGGCGGCGTTGGAGGTGGTGGGAATGTCACCGTTGTCCACGAGGGCCTGCGCGTAGGTCTTCGACGCCATCGTCTTCAGGAACTCGACGGCGGTGTCCTTGTGCTTGCTACGGGCGTTGACGGACCAGTAGTTGGTCGGGTTGCCCACCACGTTCGCCGGGTCGCCCACACCGCCCGCCACCGTCGGGAACGCGGTCCAGCCGAGGTCCTTCTTGGCGAATTCGGGTGCCTTGCCCAGCTGGGTCGAGTACTCCCACGAGCCCATGAGGTGCATGGCGGCCTTGCCCTTGTTGAGCAGGGTCGGGGCTCCGCCCTGGCCGTAGTCGACCGAGTTGAAGTTCTTGCCGAAGGCGCCCTGGTCGATCAGTTCCTTGACCGTCTGCGCCGTCTTGAGCACCGCGGGGTCGCCCCAGCCGTTGGTGTCGCCGTTCTGGATCTTCCGGAAGACCTCGGGTCCGCCGATCCGGTCCAGCAGGTACTCCATCCACATCAGCTCGGGCCACTTGTCCGAGCCGCCCAGGGCGAAGGGCGTGATGCCGGCGGCCTTGAAGGTGGCGATGGCCTTCTGGAGGTCCTCCCACGTCTTGGGGACCTCGACCTTGTGCTCGGCGAAGAGGCTCTTGTTGTAGAAGACCATCACGGGCTGCATGCCGCGCATCGGCACCCCGTAGATCTTCCCGTCGAGGCTGCCCGCAGTCATGATCGACGGAAGGAATCCGTCCTTGAGCGTGGCGTCGTTCTTGACGGTCGAGGTGAGGTCGACCAGGTTCTTGGAGTCGACGTACGGCTTGATGGAACCGCCGCCCCAGTTGAAGAAGACGTCCGGGGCGCTGGGCGAGCCCATGGCGCTGCGGAGCTTGTTCACGTAGTCGGTCCCGGGGACCGACACCAGCTTCACCTTGACCTTGGAGGTCTTGTTGAACGTGTCGACCGCGGCCTGCTGTACCTTGACCGCGTCATCGCCGTAGACATAGGCGGTGATGGTGCCACCGTCACTGCCCTTGTCTCCCGAACCACAACCGGCCAGGAGCCCGGCCATGGCCATCGCCGCACCGACTGCGACCCATCTCGTCGTACGTGTGCCCTGAGTGAAGATACCCGACCGCATGACCGCACCTCTGTCGAATGTTTCGGCGTGCCTTTCGAATGTTGCCGGAACCGTACGGTCGTGTTTCGGGCCCGTCAAGAGGGTAGGAGCAAGGATTTACGAACCCTGCCCAGCCAACTGTTCGGGGCTTCGGGGAGCTACGATTCGTGCATGAGCCCTGCAAAGGTCCAGCCCCAACAGGAGAAGGTGTCCGTCGACGAGTCGTCGGAGAGCACCGCCACGCTGGCAGAAATCGCCCGAGCGGCCGGAGTCTCGGCTCCGACAGTTTCGAAAGTGCTGAACGGGCGAGCCGATGTCGCCCCCGGCACGCGCACCAGGGTGGAGGAGCTGCTGCTGCGCCACGGCTACCGCCGGAGGCGCGGCGCCTCGCAACAGTCCCAGCTCATCGATCTGGTCTTCCACGAACTGGACAGCGCCTGGGCGATGGAAGTCGTCCGGGGAGTCGAGAACGTCGCCCGGGAGGAAGGCCTCAGCCTCGTGCTCTCGGAGAGCGCCGGCCGGCTGACCCCGGGCCAGACCTGGGTGGACGGCGTCCTGGCACGCCGCCCGGCCGGCGTCATCCTGGTGCTCTCGGACCTCGACGCCGCCCAGCGCGCCCAGCTGACCAGCCGCAGCATCCCCTTCGTCGTGGTCGACCCGGCCGGCGATCCCGGCGACGACATCCCCTCCGTCGGCGCAGCCAACTGGCAGGGCGGCCTCGCCGCCACACGCCATCTGACGGGTCTGGGCCACCGACGGATCGGCGTCATCGGGGGGCCGACCCGCATGATGTGCAGCCGCGCCCGCATCGACGGCTACCGGGCCGCGCTGGAGACCTCTGGCCTGCCGATGGACCCCGAGCTCGTCCGCGAGGGCGAATTCCACCACGAGGACGGCTACACGGCGGCCTTGGAGCTGCTGCGTCTGCCGAACCCTCCCACCGCCATCTTCGCCGGCAACGACCTGCAGGCACTCGGCGTGTACGAGGCCGCGCGCGAGCTGGGGCTGCGGATTCCGGAGGATCTCAGCGTGGTCGGGTTCGACGACCTGCCGCTCACCCGGTGGATCGGCCCGCCGCTCACCACCGTGCGCCAGCCACTGATCGAAATGGCCGAGACCGCCGCCCGGCTGGTGCTCGACCTCGGCCGGGGCCGACAGCCCGCCACCACCCGGGTCGACCTGGCGACCAGCCTGGTGGTCCGCAGCAGCACGGCTCCGCCGTCCCGCTGACGATCAAGCGAAACCCTGTCGGCGGGGCAGGGTTGGCCTGCGTACTGTCGCGCGCCGGGACTCCCGCTCTGCGCACCGGGTGCCTGCTGCTGGTTCCGTGCACGCCTGCGGACGAGGACGGTTTCGTGGCGCTGTTCCAGGACGTGCGGGTGTCCCGGAATCGGCTTCCGGCACGTCCGTGACCTCGCGAAGGACGACGGAGCACCACCCGGCTGCTGACCCGCACCCGTGAGCTTTCCCCTGCCCGGGCGGGTCAGCCCGGGTACACGTCGAGTCGGCCGCACATGCCGAACCTCGCGCGCGAGGAGGGCTGTTCGGCGTGCACCCGGGCGTCTGCCAGGTGCGTGTCCTCGCCGCGTGCGAGTGCGTCGAGGTGCCGGCCGGTCGCCCGGGACGCGGCTGCCGCGCCCTGCTGCCAGCGGGCCCGCCAGTCTGCGGTCCGGGGGCGCACAAGCTCTGCTGCGGCCTTGTGGAACGCGGCCAGCGGCCCGGGGTCGCCCGCCTCGGTGGCGCGGCGCAGTGCGAGGAAACCCTGGACGGCAAGGTCGCGGCGGGTGCGTGCGGCGCATGCCTGCTCGTCCTCGGTGCCGTCGGCGGGAAGGGTGGCGGCTTCGCGGTAGAGCCCAGGATCGGCGAGGAAGCGGGGCGCGAACGTGAGCACGGCATCACCCGCTTCCGGCAGCCCACTGTTCTGCATGAGCACGACGATGCGCAGCCCGTCCTCGTTGACCAGCCGGTGGATGGTGCCCGGAGTGAACCAGACGAGGGCTCCGGGAGCGAGCGGGGTCTCCTGGAAACCCGATGAGGTGAGGGTCTGTACGCAACCGCTGCCGGCGACGACCACGTACCCCTCGGAACACGTCAGGTGCAGGTGCGGCGTGCCACCGCGCAGGCCGTCCTCCGTGGGCCAGTCGTAGACCCTGAGGTGGGAGACGGCGACGGCGCCCGGCAGTCCTTCGAAGGTCGTCACAGGTGCTCCTCGGTCGGGTGTCGCCGTCCGCTGCCGGGTCCGCTCCGGTCCGCCGCGACGCCCGTTCTCACGTCCGTCCTCGGGTCCGTGACCGCACCCGACGGCAAGCGCTTTCCGAACCAAGACAACCTGCCGTACGGGCGGGGGTCAAGGGCCCCTGCCCGCAGCCGCCCCGGGGCGGGCGGCGACGGTATGTGCGGGCCACTGTCAGTGGCCCGGTGCAGACTGTGCCGTATCCGGCAACAACGGCGTTTCGGGAGGTCTCTGTCATGACCGATGTACTGCTCACCGTGGGCACCCGCAAAGGGCTCTTCATCGGCCGTAGGCGCGGCAGTGTGTGGGAGTTCGGCGATCCCCATTTCAACGCGCAGGCGGTCTACTCGATCGCGATCGACACCCGCGGACAGACACCCCGGCTGCTGGTCGGCGGCGACAGCGCACACTGGGGCCCCTCGGTCTTCCACTCCGACGACCTCGGCGCGACATGGGTCGAGCCGAAGCTGCCGGCGGTGAAGTTCCCGCAGTTCACCGAGGCGTCCCTGGAGCGGGTCTGGCAGCTGCAGCCTGCCGGACCCGAGGCACCCGGCGTGGTGTACGCAGGAACGGAGCCGGCGGCGCTCTTCCGGTCCGAGGACGGCGGCGAGTCCTTCGAGCTGGTCCGCCCGCTGTGGGAGCACCCGACGAGGTCGAAGTGGGTGCCCGGCGGAGGCGGCGAGGGACTCCACACCATCCTGACCGACCCGAGGGACGCCCGCGCGGTGACCGTCGCAGTCTCCACCGCGGGCGTGTTCCGGACCAAGGACGGCGGCGCGCAGTGGGCTCCTGCCAACAAGGGCGTCTCCGCGGTCTTCCTGCCGGACCCCGACCCCGAGTTCGGCCAGTGCGTGCACAAGGTCACCCGGGACGCGGCCGATCCCGACCGGCTCTATCTGCAGAACCACTGGGGGGTCTTCCGCAGTGACGACTCCGGGGACAGCTGGACCGACATCGGCGCGGGCCTGCCTTCGGACTTCGGCTTCGCCGCTGCCGCGCATCCGCACCGCGCGGACACGGTGTACGTCTTCCCGATCAACGCGGACGCCGACCGCGTCCCGGCCGGCCACCGATGCCGGGTGTTCCGTACGCGGGACGCGGGAGCGACCTGGGAGCCGCTGACCCAGGGCCTGCCGGACGGCGCCCACTACGGCACGGTGCTGCGCGATGCGCTCTGCACGGACGACGCCGACCCGGCGGGCGTCTACTTCGGCAATCGCAACGGCGAGGTGTACGCGAGCGCGGACGACGGGGACAGCTGGCAGCAGCTCGCCTCGCATCTGCCCGACGTGCTGTGCGTGCGGGCGGTGGTGCTCGGCTGACCCGCAGCCGACCGGTGTGGTCGTAGCACCGGTGAAGCACCAGTAGAGTGCGGCCCGTGGCAGCACGACCGTTGAAAGAAATCGTCGAGCCGGGGTGGGCGCAGGCCCTTGAGCCCGTGGCCGAACGCATCGCCGCTATGGGCGACTTCCTCCGCGCGGAGATCGCCGCGGGGCGCACCTACCTGCCCGCGGGGCCGAACGTATTGAGGGCGTTTCAGCAACCCTTCGACGACGTGAGAGTCCTGATCGTCGGTCAGGATCCGTACCCGACTCCGGGGCATGCGATCGGCCTGAGTTTCGCGGTGGCACCCGAGGTCAGTCCGCTGCCCGGGAGTCTGGAGAACATCTTCCGGGAGCTGCACGCGGATCTGGGCCTTCCGCGGCCCTCCAACGGCGATCTGACGCCGTGGGCGCAGCAGGGGGTGCTCCTGCTCAACAGGGCGCTGACCACGGCTCCCAGGCGGCCTGCGGCGCACCGGGGCAAAGGCTGGGAGGAGGTCACCGAGCAGGCCATCCGGGCGCTGGTCGCCCGCGGCACTCCGCTCGTGTCGGTGCTGTGGGGTCGTGACGCCCGCAATCTGCGGCCGCTGCTCGGCAGCTTCCCGGCGATCGAGTCCTCACACCCCTCCCCCATGTCGGCCGACCGCGGCTTCTTCGGCTCACGGCCGTTCAGCCAGGCCAATGAGCTGCTGCAGCGCCAAGGGGCGCAGCCGGTCGACTGGCAGCTGCCGTGACGACGGCCTCGGACCCGTTCGTCATCGGCGTGGACTCCGGTGGTTCCGGGCTGCGTGTGGCGCTCGGGACGGTCGGCACGGAACATCCCGTTTCCACCACCGTCGGTGCCGAACCGGTGCGGACGGGACCAGCAGGCATCGATGCCGGGCACATGCTGGAGCAGCTTCTGCCCGCGGCCCGGAAGCTGCTGGAACAGGCCGGGCCGCGGGCTACGGTCGCCGCGGTGACGATCGGGGCGGCCGGAATGGCGACGCTCGGCGGGCAACTGCGCGCCGAGCTGCCGGCAGCGCTCGCGGAGGCGCTGGCCGTACGGCGGGTGGCGCTGGCCGCCGATGCGGTGACCGCGTACGCGGGAGCGCTCGGGCAGCGGGCGGGTGCGGTCGTCGCGGGCGGCACGGGCATGATCGCGCTGGGCACCGATCTCACGACATGGCGCAGGGCGGACGGCTGGGGCCATCTGCTCGGCGACAGCGGCGGCGGCGCCTGGATCGGCCGTGCCGGACTCGATGCGGCGATGCGTGCCCACGACGGCCGGGCCGGTGGCTCCCCTGCCCTCCTCGCGCGGCTGCGGACACTTTTCGGTCCTGCTCCCGATCTTCCCGGGCTCCTCTACCCGCGAACCGACCGGCCGGCGCTGCTCGCTTCCTTCGCCCCCGAAGTCGCGGCCTGCGCCGCTGAGGACGAGGTTGCGGCCGGCATCCTGCGGGAGGCTGCCGTCCATGTCGCCGAGGCGGCAGCGGCTGTGTGTCCACCGGCCGCGGGGGTCGGGGACGGCCGGTACGAAGTCGCCCTGACCGGCGGCCTGTTCCGGTTGGGCGATCCGCTCGTCCGGCCGTTGCGCGAGGAGCTTGCGCGACAGGTGCCGCACGCCCGGGTGGTGCCCGCCGCGGGTGATCCGCTGCACGGTTCGCTGACAATCGCCCGGGCTCTCGCCCTGTCCGAACTGCGGCTGCCCGCCCACCCGGCACTGCTGTTCGTACCGGAGGTAACGTAAGCAGTCCGAGCACGCATGCCGCCCGGACAGAACAGGGCAGTCAGCCGGTATGCCACTCCGCAGACATAACCGGACAGATAACGCCCGACCACCCCCTCCCCGAACAGAGGGGCACCCAAAACCAGTAGCATGCGGCGCCATGAGCACCCCCACTGGGCCCGCTTCCGGCCTGCCTGTACGAATGCCGCGACCTCGCCAGTCCGGACGGCACCGCCGCCCGGAGCCTGTGGTCGCACCTGAGGGCGCTGCCGCGCTCGTTCTTGCCGTTCCCGGTACCCCTTCTTCGGCCACGCGCAGCCTGGCCGAAGAGGTGATCAGCATTGCCCGGTCCGAGCTTCCCGGTCTGAATGCACAGATCGGCTATCTCGACGGTGACGACGCCGAGTACCCCACGCTGGTTTCCGTACTCGCGCATTCCGCCGCCGAGCGCACCGCGCGCTACGAGCAGGCGATCGCCGCGGGTCGTGAGGTCTCCGAACCGCAGGGTCCGTCCGCCGTCGTGGTGCCGCTGCTCGCGGGGCCGGACAGCGCCCTGCTCCGGCGCATACGGCAGGCCGTCATGGAGAGCGGTACCCAGACCGAGCTGACCGATGTGCTGGGCCCGCACCCGCTCCTCGCCGAGGCGCTCCACGTGCGCCTTTCGGAGGCCGGACTGGCGCGCGCCGACCGCGCCAGGCTGTTCACCGTGGCGACCGCGGCCGACGGCATCGTGCTGGCCACGGTGGGCGGCGACGAAGCCGTGCAGGCCGCCGGGATCACCGGAATGCTGCTGGCCGCACGCCTCGCGGTTCCGGTGATGGCCGCCGCGCTGGATGTGGAGGGTTCGGTCGCCTCGATCGCCGCACAGCTCCAGAACTCCGGTTCGGCGCAGCTCGCGCTCGCGCCGTACCTGGTGGGCCCGGAGGTCGACGCCGGCCTGCTGGAAGCCGCCGCGAAGGAGGCCGGCTGCGCGACCGCCGAGCCGCTCGGCGCCTACCCGGCCATCGGCAAGCTCGTGCTCTCGATGTACGCGACGGCGCTCGGCATCACTCCGGCGACGCCCCAGGGAGCCCAGGCGCACTGATCCGCGCCCGCGCCTTGCTCGACCGGGCGGCACGGACCGGGTTGTCCCGGTCC
>NZ_JBHWVO010000026.1:26146-107834 GCF_042736635.1 Streptomyces sp. NPDC060035 | reverse complement strand
CCTCGGGAGTGCGCACTCCCGAGGCCCCTCGGCGCATCAGTGCCGTGTACGTGCGGGTGGATCAGCCGATCGGCAGGCCGCTCGTGGACAGGCCGCCGGTCGGGAGGTCGCCGTTCGTCGCGGTGCCGGCCTTCTCGAGGGTCTGGCCGGCGACCGGGAGGGTCGTACCGACGACCCTGCCGCCGGTCTCTTTCGCCACTCCGGTGCCCTGCTTCGATGCGGAGTCGAGCGTGCTGGAGACGCCGGTGGCGTCGAGCGTGGTCAGGCCGCCCAGGGCAGGGGTCTGCGGGAGCCCCGCGGCACCTGCGGCACCGGCCGCACCGACCACGGGGGCCGCGCCTGCGGCGATCAGCAGCGCGGCACGGGCGATCCGACGGGTCAGGGGGAGGGACATGATGCTCCTTCGACGGGACTACAACGGGTTCTCGGCAGATGTGGAATCTGCCTGTCCGGTGATCCGGACGCACTGACAACCGGTCGGAGGGCAGGGAAGGTTGCGGTCCGTCGAGGTAAAGACTGGGTAATGCGTCGGATAATCCGCAACGGAGGAACCCGGGCAAACAATGCATTCGACCGGCGTGGGACGAACCGTCACTTCCCTTTGCCCGCAAGGAATTCCGGGGGTCGGGCGGGCTCGTGCGAAGGGTGGCGCGAACGGGGCTGCGGGAGGCTTCTGACGGCCCGTACGGGTGACTGTCCGTCCTACTGTGCGAGCCGTATTCTGACTGCTGTGGTGCCCGATTCCTTACGTTCCGTCCGCCAGCCCGTATCTGCGTTCCATACCTGGCCGGCAAACGAGACCTCGTCGATCCGCAGCGCGCCGGCCCGGGCGACCGCCCAGTGGGCCAGCTCCCAGCCGCGCCGCGGTGCCGTCTCCGAAGCGGTCCTCACTGCGGACTGCACGGGCACCTGGACCGTGCCCGCGGCCGAGGCTCCGGCCGCGCCGGCGGCCGGCAGGACATCCTTGCCGAAGGCGCGTACCAGCTCGGTCCGCACCTCGGCCGCGTCCCCCGGGGTGGCCGCCTCGGACAGCGTGCAGTTCAGCGAGGCGGGTGCGCGTCCGGTCAGCGCGGCGGCCAGCAGTGCGGCATCCGGCTCGTGCTTGGCGTAGGCCTGCGGGAACCCGCTCTTCTGCACCCGCTGCGCAGCGACGGTCAGCGGCAGCCGCGAGTAGCCCGGAACCTCGGCGAGGTGCTCGTAGAACTTCCCGGACGAATAGACCGGATCCATGATCTGCGCCGGCGTCCCCCAGCCCTGCGAGGGGCGCTGCTGGAAGAGCCCGAGCGAGTCCCGGTCGCCGTGGCCGATCGTGCGAAGCGCGGATTCCTGCAGCGCGGTCGCGAGTGCGATGGTCACCGCACGCTCCGGCAGACCGCGGGTGGTGCCCACCGCGGAGATCGTCGCGGCGTTGGCGGCCTGGTCCGGGCTCATCTCGTACGTACGCCCGCCGTCCCCGTCCCCGTCGGCGGAGCGCACGGTGCAGCCGGGAGCCCCTTTGTTGCCGGAGACGTACTGCACGGCCAGATAGCCGCCCAGGGCCACGAGCACGGCGAAGGCAGCCGCGATGCGGAAGAAGCGGCTGCGGCGGGCGGGAGTGGCGGTCCGGGGCACGGAGCCCACCGTACTGGAGGGTACGAGCGGGGCCGAGGCCGTAGTCCCTTAGGGTCGTGACCATGTACGGACACACGCTTGACCTCGCTCTCGGTGGACCCGAGCTCACAGCCCTGCTCGTCGACTTCCCGTCGGTCAGCGGGCAGGAGAAGGACCTGGCGGACGCGATCGAGGCGGCCCTGCGCCCGCTGCCGCACCTGGCCGTCGAGCGGCACGGCAACAACGTCGTGGCCAGGACGCAGCTGGGCCGCGCCGAGCGCATCGTGCTGGCGGGCCACATCGACACCGTGCCGATCGCGGACAACGTCCCGTCCCGGCTCGACGACAACGGCGTGCTGTGGGGGTGCGGAACCTCCGACATGAAGTCGGGCGTCGCGGTCCAGCTGCGGATCGCGGCGACAGTGCCGGAGCCCAACCGCGACCTCACGCTCATCTTCTACGACAACGAAGAGGTCGCCGCCCACCTCAACGGCCTCGGGCATGTGGCCGAGGCGCACCCCGACTGGCTCGACGCGGACTTCGCCGTCCTTCTGGAGCCGTCCGACGCCCAGGTCGAGGGCGGCTGTCAGGGCACGATCCGGGTCCATCTGCGCCTGGAGGGGGAGCGGGCCCACTCCGCGCGCAGCTGGATGGGGTCCAACGCGATCCACGCCGCCGCCCCGGTGCTGGCGAGGCTCGCCGCGTACGAGCCGCGCCGGCCGGT
Organism: Streptomyces sp. NPDC060035; assembly: GCF_042736635.1. Classification (NCBI taxonomy): domain Bacteria; kingdom Bacillati; phylum Actinomycetota; class Actinomycetes; order Kitasatosporales; family Streptomycetaceae; genus Streptomyces; species Streptomyces sp. NPDC060035. The sequence goes on along the minus strand of NZ_JBHWVO010000026.1, from coordinate 105,520 downwards.
CATCGACGGGCTCGAGTACCGGGAAGGGCTCAACGCCGTACACATCGAGGGCGGCGTCGCCACCAATGTCATCCCGGACGCCTGCACCGTGGTGATCAACTACCGGTACGCCCCCGACCGCACGGCCGAGGAGGCCGAGGCACACGTGCGCGAGGTCTTCGCGGACTGCGGCGTCGCGGGATTCACGGTCGACGACCACTCCGGCGCGGCCATGCCCGGCCTCTCGCACCCGGCGGCCAAGGCGTTCATGGAAGCGGTCGGCGGCACGGCGCAGCCCAAGTTCGGCTGGACGGATGTGTCCCGGTTCGGCTCCCTCGGCATTCCCGCGGTGAACTACGGCCCCGGGGACGCGCTGTTCGCCCACAAGCGGGACGAGCACGTGGCGGTCGAACGGATCACGCACTGCGAGGAGCGCCTCCGCTCCTGGCTCACCAGCTGACTCACAGCATTCCCCTGCGCGTAACCTCGGCCGATCTACGCTGAAGCGACACGTACATCGCATGTCGGCGGAGGGAGCAGGTCATGGGCAACCCGGAGGACGCACGGATCCCCGAGGGCGCGCAGGTTCCTGAGGGCGCGGTGAGGCCCGAGGAGCAGCGGATGGGCCCGGTACTGCGCCGCAGGGACCAGGTGCAGCCGGGCACGACCGACCAGCGGCTGCTGGATTCCGAGGGCGATTCCGAATGGGTGCACACGGATCCCTGGCGGGTGATGCGCATCCAGTCGGAGTTCGTCGAGGGCTTCGGGGCCCTCGCCGAACTGCCGAGCGCCATCAGTGTCTTCGGTTCCGCCCGCACGCCGGCCGGCGGGCCGGACTACGAGGCGGGTGTACGGATCGGCAGGGCGCTGGTCGAAGCGGGGTTCGCGGTCATCACGGGCGGTGGCCCCGGGGCGATGGAAGCGGCGAACAAGGGAGCCCGGGAGGCGAAGGGGGTCTCCGTCGGACTCGGCATCGAGCTGCCGTTCGAGTCCGGGCTGAATCCACATGTCGACATCGGCGTGAATTTCCGTTACTTCTTCGTCCGCAAGACGATGTTCGTCAAGTACGCGCAGGGCTTTGTCGTCCTGCCCGGCGGCCTCGGCACGCTGGACGAGCTGTTCGAGGCGCTGACCCTCGTGCAGACGGGCAAGGTGACGCGCTTCCCGATCGTGCTGTTCGGCGCGGCCTACTGGAGCGGGCTGGTGGACTGGCTGCGGGACACGGTGGTGGCCCAGGGCAAGGCGTCCGAGAAGGATCTGATGCTGTTCCATGTGACGGACGACGTGGACGAGGCGGTCGCGCTGGTGACCAAGGAGGTCGGGCGGTAGGGGCCGGCCTCCTCGATCGCCGGGCAGGGCCAAGCCCCTTCGGCGGTCGAGGAGCGGGGGTGCAGGTCCGGTGCGGGAAGGGGCGGGCAGACGACGAGGCCCGCCGCAGGCGCCCCTCCCGTCACACCCCGGCTACGCCAGGCCCCGGCGGGCCACCGCAGGTGCGCGGTGGCCCGCGATGGACGCCACCATGTCCAGGACCTGCCGCGTCTCCGCCACCTCGTGCACCCGGTACACCTGCGCCCCCAGCCACGCCGACACGGCGGTCGTCGCGAGCGTACCGATCACGCGTTCCTTGACCGGCTTGTCGAGGGTCTCCCCGACGAAGTCCTTGTTGGACAGCGAGACCAGCACCGGCCAGCCCGTGGCCGTCATCTCGCCCAGCCTGCGCGTCGCCTCCAGGGAGTGCCGGGTGTTCTTCCCGAAATCGTGACCGGGGTCGATCATGATGCCGTCCGGCCTGACCCCGAGTTCGACGGCACGCTCGGCGAGGCCGACCGTCACCCGCAGGATGTCCGCCATCACATCGTCGTACGCGACCCGGTGCGGCCGGGTCCGCGGCTCGGCGCCACCCGCGTGCGTGCACACGAGCCCCGCTCCGTACCGCGCGGCGACCTCCGCGAGTCTCGGGTCGACGCCGCCCCACGCGTCGTTCAGAAGGTCCGCTCCGGCCTCGCAGACGGCCTCGCCCACGTCGTGGCGCCAGGTGTCCACACTGATCACCACGTCCGGGTGGCGACGGCGCACCTCGGCGACGAAGCCGACCGTGCGGCGCGCCTCCTCCTCGGCCGTCACCTCCTCGCCGGGGCCGGCCTTCACCCCGCCGATGTCGATGATCGCGGCGCCCTCCGACACAGCCTGCTCGACCCTGGAGAGCGCGGGCTCGTCGCGGAACGTCGCGCCCTGGTCGTAGAAGGAATCGGGTGTCCGGTTCACGATCGCCATGATCACCGGCTCACGCGGCCCGAATTCCCGCCGCCCAAGCCTGAGCGCACCGCTTCGCATCCCTGGTTCCTCCTCGGTAGGTCGCCTGCGACCCTAACTGTCGGTGCCGCATGGCACGATCTGACCCGGACAGGTTTCCGCTCCCGGGGAGATGCACGTGTTCTGGTTCTTGCTGCTCACGATGACCGTGGTGGTGGCTGCGGTCACGCTGGCGGTGGTCGGCGGAGGCGGAAGTGCGGTGCTGCAGGACGTGGAGCCCGAGCGGCTCACCGATCCGCTGCCGACGAACCGCCCGGTCGGCCGCGCGGATATCGAGGCCATGCGGCTGCCGCTGGCGGTGCGCGGCTACCGCATGGCTGACGTGGACGAGGCGCTGGGCAGGCTCGGTGCCGAGCTCGCCGAGCGGGACGCCCGCATCGCCGAGCTGGAGTCGGCGCTCGCCGGCGCACAGGCGACCCGGGTGACCGGCCCTGATCTGTTCAAGCGGCCGGGCGAGCCGCTCGGCGGGGAGAACGGCAGGGAGAACGGCGGGGAGAACGGCGGGGACAGCGGTCGGCCGCCGGGCGGGGAGGGCCCGCGATGAGCGACGCCCAACCGGCCGCGGACGGCGGTCTCCGGTGCCCCTGGGGCCTGTCCACGGAGGACTACCTCGCCTATCACGACACCGAGTGGGGCCGCCCGGTCCACGGCGACGACGCCCTGTTCGAGCGGCTCTGTCTGGAGGCCTTCCAGTCCGGGCTCTCCTGGCTGACGATCCTGCGCCGCCGCGAAGGGTTCCGCAGCGCGTTCGCCGGGTTCAAGATCTCCGCCGTGGCGGAGTTCACCGACGCCGACAGGGAACGGCTCCTCGCCGACGCCGGCATCATCCGCAACCGCGCGAAGATCGACGCGACGCTGGCCAACGCCAAGGTGCTGGCCGGCTGGGGCGAGGGCGAGCTGGACGCACTCATCTGGTCGTACGCCCCCGATCCGGCCGCCCGCCCCGCCCCGCGCGCCCTCGGTGACGTCCCGGCCGTCACCCCGGAATCCACGGCCCTGGCCAAGGACCTCAAGAAGCGTTCCATCCGTTTCGTCGGCCCGACGACGGCCTACGCCCTCATGCAGGCCTGCGGCCTGGTCAACGACCATCTGGCCGACTGCGTGGCCCGGGAGGGCCTCCAGGGCCGGTCCGGCGGATCCTGACCCGGTCCGGCGGATCCTGGCTGGGGTCCGGCGAATCCTGACGGGTCCCGCGAATCCTGACTGGGGTCCGGCGGATCCTGGCCCGGGTCCACGACATCCGGTCCTGAGCCGCCGGACCGGCCCCGGCGGCTACCTGCCGAGATACTTCGGCGGCTGCTTGGCGAGGAACGCCTCGACCGCGATGGTGTGGTCCTGCGACGCGCCCGCCCGGGTCTGGAGCTCGTCCTCCTTCGCCAGTGACTCGGTGAGCGTGTGGCCCGCGCCGTACGCCATCGACGCCTTCAGCGCCGCGTACGCCACCGTCGGCCCCTCCGCGAGGGCACGCGCCACCGCCAGGGCCTCCTTGGCCAGGTCGGCAGCGGGCACCACCTTGTTGGCGATGCCCAGCTCGTACGCGTCCTGTGCGGAGATCGAACGCGGGAAGAACAGCAGGTCGGCGGCGCGGCTCGCGCCGATCAGCCGGGGCAGCGTCCAGGAGACGCCCGAGTCCGCCGTCAGCGCCACGCCCGCGAAGGACGTGTTGAAGACGGCCGTGTCGGCGACCACGCGGTAGTCGGCGGCGAGCGCGAATCCGAAACCGGCGCCCGCAGCGACCCCGTTGACCCCGGCGACGACGGGCTTCTCCATTTCGGTGATGGCCCGCACGATCGGGTTGTAGTGCTCCTTCACGGTGCTCAGCGCGTTGCCGCTGTCCGAGTCGCGGGCCTCGGCAAGCTTGGAGACGTGCTCCTTGAGGTCCTGGCCCACGCAGAAGGCGCGCCCGGTGGCGGTGAGCAGAACTGCCCGTACAGCGGTGTCCTCGGCGACGGCTCGAAGCGCGTCGCGGAGCGCGACCTTGGCCGCGGTGTTCATGGCGTTCATCGCGTCGGGGCGGTTGATCGTGATCGTCGCGAGCCCGTCGCTCACGTCCGTGAGCACGGCGTCAGCCATGGTGTCGGCCATTCCTGGGTCCCCTTACGGCTCCGGCATTGTGCCTGTCCAGGCAAGCATGGCCGACTTCGGGCGGGCCGGAGATGTGACCTGCGTCTAACAATTGGCTCTCGGCTGAGGGCCGATGGCGGCGCAGTATCGCAGCCGGATCGCCGAATTGGGTGGTTTTGAGAGAGCGCGTTGCGCAAGCGATGCCGACCGATGTTGGTCATCGGGGTCTTTGATGCGGGATAATGCGAAGGAAGCAATGTGTTCGACGCCGGTGAGGCAGCGCCTGTCATGGGGCCGCCGGTTGGGATGAGCTGGTTTCAGGAAGGGGAACGAGCATGGCGGCCATGAAGCCGCGGACGGGCGACGGCCCGCTCGAGGTGACAAAGGAGGGGCGGGGCATCGTCATGCGCGTTCCGCTCGAAGGCGGCGGTCGGCTTGTCGTCGAGCTGACTCCGGACGAGGCCGATGCACTCGGCGATGCCTTGAAGAAGGTCGTCGGCTGACGTAGAGGCGTCCACACTTCACCACTGCCCCGGCACGGATTTCCGTGCCGGGGCAGTGGTGCGTCACAGATCAGGTGCCGCGGCCTCAGCCGCGCCGCACCGCGCACAGCAGCCCGTCGCCCACCGGCAGCAGTGTCGCCATCAGCTCCTGGCTCTCCCGCACCGCCCGCAGCAGCTCACGCAGGCGCAGCACTTCGGCCGGCTGGGCGGCGGAATCGATGGTGCGGCCGTCCGCGAAGACGCCTTCGAAGCAGACCAGACCGCCCGGCCGCAGCAGGCGCAACGATTCAGCGAGGCAGTCCAGGCTCTCCAGCCGGTCACCGTCGCAGAAAACGAGGTCGTAGCCGCCGTCCGCGAGTCGCGGCAGTACGTCGAGTGCGCGCCCGGGGATGAACCGCGCCCGGTTCGTGGCAAAACCCGCCGCCCGGAAGGCCTCGCGCGCGAACTGCTGGCGCTCCGGTTCCGGATCGACGGTGGTCAGTACGCCGTCGGGACGCATCCCGTGCAGCAGATAGATGCCGGACACGCCCGTACCGGTGCCGATTTCGGCCACCGCTTTGGCGTCCGCGGCGGCAGCGAGCAGGCGCAGCGCGGCTCCGGTGCCTGGGGACACCGAGCGGAGCCCTGCCTCGTGGGCCCGGTCCCGGGCCCAGCGCAGAGCTGCGTCCTCGGCGACAAAGGCGTCGGCGAACGCCCAGCTTGTCTGCCGGTTGGCGGTAATGACCCTCTCCTGTCCCCGTAGTTGGCGCAACGGTGACTGTATCCGCTGGACCCGGGAACCCGCAGATGGGACCGGGCGTTAGGTAGAGGCAGGGGAAAACACATGGAGCGGACCCGCCGGCCGGGCCCGGAATGTGGCTCTTGTCCCCGGGTACGCCCGGGCGTCGGCAGGTAAAAAGGTTTATCCGGAGCTAACGGGCGGGGTGGCTATGGTAGGGGCTCCACTGGACACCACCAGAGCCGATAGGGGAGGTGCGGCTGCGCCTGTGGCTCGGGGAGGAGTGCTGTGGCGCTTCCTCAGGTCGGCGGGTGAGCCGAAATCCGTGACCAACATTGCTGACCGTTCTTCCAACGATTCCGCACCGACCGCGACCTTCGCCTCAGATGCGGATTCTCAGGCGTGGACCCCGCCCTCATGGGAAGAGATCGTCAGCACGCACAGCGGTCGCGTGTACCGCCTTGCCTACCGGCTGACGGGAAACCAGCACGACGCCGAGGACCTCACCCAGGAAGTTTTCGTCCGCGTCTTCCGCTCGCTGTCGACCTACACGCCCGGCACTTTCGAGGGCTGGCTGCACCGGATCACGACGAATCTCTTCCTGGACATGGTCCGCCGCAAGCAGCGGATCCGTTTCGACTCCCTCGGTGACGACGCCGCCGAGCGTCTGCCGAGCCGGGAGCCGTCCCCGCAGCAGGTTTTCAACGACACCCACTTCGACGCGGACGTCCAGCAGGCGCTGGACACCCTCGCGCCCGAGTTCCGTGCCGCTGTGGTGCTCTGCGACATCGAAGGCCTCTCGTACGAGGAGATCGCTGCCACACTCGGCGTGAAGCTCGGGACCGTACGCAGCCGCATCCACCGGGGCCGTTCGCACCTGCGCAAGGCGCTGCAGCACCGTTCGCCGGAAGCCCGCGCCGAGCAGCGCCTCCTCGCGGACGCGGTCCTGGCAGGGGAGGGCGGAACGGCGTGAGCGGCACAGGTCCGACCCCCGCGGAGCAGCATCTGGGGGACCGGCTCGCCGCGCTTGTCGACGGTGAGCTCAAACACGACGCCCGGGAGCGGGTCCTCGCCCACCTGGCGACCTGTTCCAGGTGCAAGGCCGAGGCAGACGCCCAGCGGCGGCTGAAAAGCGCCTTCGCGACCTCCACCCCTCCGTCGCCCTCCGAGGGGTTCCTTGCCCGTCTGCAGGGGCTTCCCGGGGGCTCCGCGAGTGACGACGACAGCCCGAGCGGCCCCTTCGGCGGCGGACGGCGCTTCGGGGAGGGACTCTTCCCCGAACTGCAGCACCCCGGCGGACGCACGGGAACGACCTCCGGGTCCTCGCCGCTGGACGGATTCGGCTATCTCCCCACCGCGCACGGCTCGACCGCTGTGCTGCCGGGAGGCCCGGCCGGCTCCGCCTTCCGTATCCACGACGTGGGCCGCGAGGCCGACCGTTCTCCGTGGCGCGCCCGGCGCTTCGCGTTCGCCGCGGCCAGTGCCGTTTCGCTGGCTGCCATTGCGCTCGGCGGCGCCCTGCCCCTGGACCAGGGGCTCGATGCGCCGCTCAGCGCGGAGGGCACGGGAAGCAGCGTGACACCGCTCGCCGAGGCAAGGACCGGCACTGCCGCCGTCGCGGCAAGCCGCAGCGGCGGCGGTGCTCTTGCGGTCGGCGACAGCCCCGCCACCGTCGCGCCTTCGGTCCCTGCGCCGTCCTCGTCCGCCCGGCCGCTGCTCGCCGCCGCGCCGTCGCTGCTCGGCACCACGATGCTGAGCGCGCACATGTACATGTACCCGGTGCTGAATGTGACCGTGCCGCCGTTGATACGCCCGACCGATGCCGGCCCGCTGTTCTCGGCTGCGCTCGGCGGGGGCGCGGACCCGAAGCCGGCGGTGCCGACCGCGACGGCCTCGCCGCAGCTCCGTGATCACGCGATGCCGCTTTCTCCCCTGCGCTGACCGGGACCCTGCGCGCGGATTCGCAAACCTGGTTGAATTCCAGGAGGGACGCCTCTGTGGGGGCGTGCAGAGGCCAGTGGCGGGGAGAGCATGGACGACGGGAAGCCCAGCGGGCCGAAGGCGAAGTGGTGGAGCCGTCCCTCGACGGGACATACCGTCCCTGCCGAGCCGGAGGACTCGACGTCTGCCGAGGACACGGCAGTTCACGAAGTGACCTCGGCAGCGGAGCCGGCGTCCGACACAGCTGTACAGCCCGCCCCTCCGCCCGCTGAGCCGGTCGCGGAGCCGCTCCCGCCCGCCCCGCGCGTACAGCCGCTGCACGCTCCCGACGAGTACAGCACCCCGCCCTACGGAGGCCCGGGGCCGTGGGCGCCGGCGCCGCCCGTGCAGCGGCCGGTGCCGACCCCCGCCCACGGGACCCCGGTGCCCCCGCCCTACGCGGGGACGAACGGGCAGGGGACGGCCGTCCACGCCCCGGCACCCGTACCCGTTCCCACACCGGCCCCCGTCGGCCAGGTTCCCGGCGAGGCGTACGCAGCCCCGCTCCCGCCCCTGCCCCATGCGGTGCCGCAGCAGCATCACCACAGCGCACCCCCGCAGCCGCAGCAGCCCCACCCCGTCCAGCACGAGCCTCGGCAGCAGAGCTCGCAATGGCTGCGCTACGACCCGTGGGGTGCGCCCCAGCAGCCACTCAGCCACCCCGGCCCGCCCGCCGGCCCGCCCGCCGGCCCGCTCCTCGGGTCCGACCCGCGGCCCCGCAGGCGACGCCGTGGATCCGTCCTGATCGGTGCCGCGCTGCTCGCTCTCGTCGCCGGCGGGATAGGCGGCGGGATCGGCGCCTATGCCGAGCGCAACGGGGGCCTGACCACGGTCGAGCTCCCGCAGGCCGGCCGGGACGGCGGAGGCAGGGCGCCGGACAGCGTCGCGGGCATCGCCTCCAGCGCGCTGCCCAGCGTGGTGACGCTGCACGTCAGCGGCTCCGCCGAGTCCGGTACGGGCACCGGCTTCGTACTCGACAACAAGGGCCACATCCTCACCAACAACCACGTGGTCGCCCCCGCGGGTTCCACCGGGGACATCACCGTCACCTTCAGCGGGGGAGAGACCGCGCCTGCCGAGATCGTCGGCAAGGACAGCGGCTACGACCTGGCGGTCGTCAAGGTGACCGGCGTCTCGGGCCTCAAGCCCCTGCCGCTCGGAAACTCCGACAACGTGCAGGTCGGCGATCCGGTGGTGGCCATCGGCGCCCCCTTCGACCTGTCCAACACGGTCACCGCCGGCATCATCAGCGCCAAGCAGCGGCCCATCACCGCGGGCGGCGAAAAGGGTGACGGCACGGACGTCAGCTATGTCGACGCACTGCAGACCGACGCTCCGATCAACCCCGGAAACTCCGGCGGCCCGCTCGTCGACTCCGAGGCCCGTGTCATCGGCATCAACAGCGCCATCCGCGGCGCCGACAGCGGCTCCGGCCTCGACGGCGGGCAGTCCGGCTCCATCGGCCTCGGCTTCGCGATACCGATCAACCAGGGCAAGCGCGTCGCCGAGGAGCTGATCAACACGGGCAAGGCCACTCACCCGGTGATCGGCGTCACGCTGGACATGAAGTTCACCGGCGACGGGGCCAAGGTCGGAGGGAAGGGCGCGGACGGCGGGTCGGCGGTCACCGCGGACGGTCCCGCTGACAAGGCCGGCATCGAGCAGGGCGACATCATCACCGAAGTGGAGGGCGGGCGCGTGCACAGCGGCGAGGAACTGATCGTCAAGATCCGTGCCCACCGGCCCGGTGACCGGCTCGACCTCCGGCTGACCCGTGGTGGCAAAGACCTGTCCATGACTTTGACGCTCGGCTCGGCAAGCGGCACCTGACGGCCACCGGCAGGTACCGCCCGGACAGCTTCGCCGGGTACCGTGGAGCCGGTCCGGGCCCCTGACGACCTGGTGGCGGAGAACCGCGGAGAACACGAGGAGCAGCAAGGTGTTCAATGACATAGGCGCACTCGAGCTCCTGACGCTCGTGGTTCTTGCCGTGCTCGTATTCGGCCCGGAGAAACTGCCGAAGGTCATCCAGGACGTCACACGCACCATCCGCAAGATCCGTGAGTTCTCGGACAGCGCCAAGGAAGACATCCGCTCGGAGCTCGGCCCGCAGTTCAAGGACTTCGAGTTCGAGGATCTCAACCCCAAGACGTTCGTCCGCAAGCAGCTCATGGACGGCAACGACGACCTGGGGCTCAAGGAGATCCGCGAAAGCTTCGACCTGCGCAAGGAAATGGCCGATGTCACCGACGCGGTGAACGGCCGTGAGAGCGCCCCCTCCGCATCCGCCACCGGTGCTGCGGCGGCGTCCGCCGCCGGCGCGGCGGCGGGTTCCGGCTCGGCGCCCGACTTGCTCAAGAAGCCCGCGCAGCCCGTGAAGGACGAGCGTCCGCCCTTCGACGCAGACGCCACCTGAGACCGGTCAATCCCGACTCCTCCGGACGGTATGGCTATTCTCCATCTGTCCGGTTGCGAGGTTGCCCATGCCCGAGGGGGGGAGGGCCGCTCCGGATCATTGACAGATCGAGGAGGCGGCCGGGCAGTGGAGACGACGAGTCGGGTAGGGGCGGATGGTGCGCCCAGCACAGTCACCGCAGAGGGGGTGTCGGCGGCCCGGCGTATTGTCGACGGCTATCTCGCGGCGCCGTTCCCGTGGTACGGACTGGACGGGGCCTTCACCGGTCCGCGCTGGCTGATGCAGGTCGCCGCCGCAGCGGACGGCACGGTGCAGCACGGTTCCACCGGGCACGGCGAGGAGCCGGTGGTGCGGACCGACGCGGGCGCCGAGAAGGCGCGCTTCGCGGTGGTCGTGACGGTTGCCGGCGGCCCGGTACGGCGCAGCAGTGACGGCACAGGGGTGCTGGACGCCATCACGGTGTCCTCGGCGGCCTGGCTGGCCGATTCCGGCCTGCTGGCCCACACCTGGCCGCCGCAGATGGACCACACCCTGCGCAACGAATGGCTGAACCAGCAGACCGAGACCGCGTTCGAACTCGCCGACGACCTGGGCCGGGCACCCTGGTCGACGCTCTCCCTCCCGGTGGACGGCGTTCCGGTGGAATTCCACTATCGCGAGTCCGAGTTCGGCTGGGTGCTCGCGGGTTCGGCGCCCGGCGGGGTGCACATCGGGGCGTACGGACGCGGGATGAGCGCCTACGGCCTGGGCTTCGCCGTGGTCGGCGACATCACCGCGTACGACAACTGAGCGAACAGCCGTAGGGCGACAGCGCCGAGGCGACAGCAGTAAGGGGCAGCACCTCCGAGGAGGTGCTGCCCCTTACCCGTACACCGCTCAGAACTTGTTGCGCGGGGTGAGTCCCAGCGACATGCCGGACAGGCCGCGCTGACGGCCGCTCAGCTTGTCCGCGATGGACCGCAGCGCGGCGCCGGCCGGGGAGTCCGGGTCGGACAGCACGACGGGCCTGCCCTCGTCGCCGCCCTCACGCAGGCGTACGTCGATCGGGATGGTACCCAGGACCGGTACCTCGGCGCCCACCGTCTTCGTCAGCCCCTCGGCGACCCGCGCGCCGCCTCCCGAGCCGAACACGTCGACGATCTCGTCGCAGTGCGGGCACGGCATCCCCGACATGTTCTCGACGACGCCGACGATCTTCTGGTGGGTCTGCACGGCGATGGAGCCGGCCCGCTCGGCAACCTCGGCCGCGGCCTGCTGAGGGGTCGTGACGACGAGGATCTCGGCATTCGGTACGAGCTGTGCCACGGAGATCGCGATGTCGCCGGTGCCCGGCGGCAGGTCGAGCAGGAGGATGTCCAGGTCGCCCCAGTACACATCGGCGAGGAACTGCTGCAGCGCGCGGTGCAGCATGGGCCCGCGCCACACCACCGGGGCGTTGCCCGGGGTGAACATGCCGATGGAGATCACCTTCACGCCGTGCGCGGACGGCGGCATGATCATGTTCTCGACCTGGGTGGGCTTGCCGTCCGCACCGAGCATCCGGGGCACGCTGTGCCCGTAGATGTCCGCGTCCACCACACCGACCTTGAGTCCGTCGGCCGCCAGCGCCGCAGCGAGGTTCACCGTCACCGAGGACTTGCCGACGCCGCCCTTGCCGGACGCCACCGCATAGACCCGGGTCAGCGAGCCGGGCTTGGCGAACGGAACCTCGCGTTCCGCCGTGCCGCCGCGCAGCGAGGAGGCGAGCTCCTTGCGCTGTTCGTCGCTCATCACGTCGAGAGTGACCTCGACGCGCGACACGCCCTCGACGCGGGCCACCGCGTCGGTCACGTTCTTGGTGATCGTCTCTCGCATCGGGCAGCCGGAAACCGTGAGGTACACGGTGACAGCGACCACACCGTCAGGATCGATTTCGACCGATTTCACCATGCCCAGCTCGGTGATCGGTCGGTGGATCTCCGGGTCGTTCACTGTCGCCAGTGCTTCACGCACCGCGTCTTCCGTAGCCATACCGACGATGGTACGGCGCAGGTGCCTACGCGCGGGTAGCCCCTCAGCGGTCGCCTTCGTCACTCTCGCCATGGAACAGCACCCGGCGCTCCTCCATGTCCTTCACCATGGCCTCCAGCTCCGAGCGGATCCAGTCCCGGGTGGCGACCTCACCGAGACCCATCCGGAGCGCCGCGATCTCCCGGGTGAGGTACTCGGTGTCCGCGATCGACCGCTCGTTCTGCTTGCGGTCCTGCTCGTGGGTCACCCGGTCGCGGTCGTCCTGGCGGTTCTGCGCGAGAAGGATCAGTGGGGCCGCGTACGAGGCCTGGAGGGACAGCATCAGGGTCAGGAAGATGAACGGGTACTGATCGAACCGAAATTCGTTCGGCGCGAAGATGTTCCACACCACCCACAGGATGATGATCAGCGTCATCCAGACGATGAACCGTCCGGTGCCCAGGAACCTGGCGATGCGCTCGGAGAACCGGCCGAATGCCTCGGGGTCGTACTCCGGCAGCAGTCGGCGCCGCGGGGCCTTCGGCTGGTCGAGCCGGGGCCGCGGCGGGCGCACGATGCCCGATGCGCCGGTCGACGCAGCCCTCGGGCGGTCCTCACCGGGCATCGGCGATCCCCTCCTCGCCCTGGAAGTCGGTCTCGCGCCAGTCCTCGGGCAGCAGGTGGTCGAGCACGTCGTCGACGGTCACCGCCCCCAGCAGCGACCCGCTCTCGTCCACCACGGGAACGGAGACCATGTTGTACGCGGCCAGATAACTGGTCACGGCCGGCAGCGGGGTGTCCGGCGTCAGAGGTACGAGATCGCTGTCGACGAGCGAGCTGACCAGCGTGAACGGCGGATCGCGCAGCAGCCGCTGGAAGTGCACGGTGCCCAGGTACTTGCCGGTCGGGGTCTCGTCAGGGGACCTGCAGACGTACACCTGTGCGGCCAGCGCCGGCGAGAGATCCTGCTGACGGACCCTGGCCAGCGCGTCCGCGACCGTCGCGTCGGGGCGCAGGATGATCGGCTCCGTCGTCATCAGACCGCCCGCGGTCCGCTCCTCGTACGACATCAGGCGCCGTACGTCGGCGGCGTCGTCCGGCCGCATGAGTGCCAGCAGCCGTTCCTTGTCCGCCTCCGGCAGCTCCGAGAGCAGGTCGGCCGCGTCGTCCGGGTCCATCGCCTCCAGGACGTCCGCCGCGCGGTCCTCCTTGAGCTTGCCGATGATCTCCACCTGGTCGTCCTCGGGGAGCTCCTCGAGGACGTCGGCGAGCCGGTCGTCATCCAGGGCGGCGGCGACCTCGGCCCGGCGCTTGGGCGACAGATGGTGCAGGGCGTTGGCGACATCGGTCGGGCGCAGCCGTTCGAAGGTGGCGACCAGACTCTCGGCCCCCTGGCCGTGCTCGTCCAGCGAGAAGCCGCTGATCGCCGACCACTCCACGGTCAGCGTCTCGCCCCGGCGGCGCAGCGCGCCGCCGCGCCCCTTGCGTACGAAGAACTTGTCGATCTCCCAGTCGCGGCGGGCGGGCAGCTGCTGGATCGCGACATCGAGGACGGTGACCTCCTCGTCCGTATCCACCAGGTGCACCCGCCGGTCAAGAATCTCACCGAGAACGAGTCGCTCGGTCGGGCGCTGTTCGAAGCGCCGCATGTTGACCACGCCGGTGGTGATGACCTGACCCGATTCGACCCCTGTCACCCGGATCATCGGCAGGAAGATCCGACGCCGGCTCACGACCTCGACGACCATCCCGAGCAGCCGCGGCGGTTTGCCGCCGACGCGCAGCATGGCCACCAGATCACGGACCCGGCCGACCTGGTCGCCATTGGGGTCGAAGACCGGCACACCGGAGAGGTGCGAGACGAAGACCCTGGGAGCGCCTGCTGCCATCCTGTGCGCCTCCCTGAAGTCCCTCACGTCCTCCTTTGTGTGATCAGGCTAGCCCGTACCGCGACGGTGCGCCCCGGCGGACCGTCCGTACGGAGCTCTGCCGAAAGGCGTACGCGGCACAGGTACGCTGCCGTCTGCCATCCCCCGACACACAGACGAGAGGCAGTGCGCCCGTGACCTCTTCCGCCCCGGCCGTCCGGGCCCGTCGCCGGACCGCTCTCGCCGTGGTGCTCTGTGCGGGACTCACCACCGTGCTCACGGCCTGCGCCGGAGAGGATCCGGACAAGGGGACCAACGGCGTCGGCAAGCTGACCGCGGCGCAGATCGACAAGAAGGCACGGGCCGCCGCGGATGCCTCGGATGCGGTGCGGCTCGCCGGAAAGCTGGTCAGCAAGGGGGGTACGTACACCCTGAACATGCAGCTCAGCGCCGATGGCGGCACCGGATCGGTCACTTCGAGGCAGAGCACGTTCGCATTGCTGCGGATCGGTGACGAGCTCTACCTCAAGGCAGACGCGGGCTTCTGGAACCACGAGGACAAGAGCGACAGCGACAGTGACGACGAGGGCGACCAGGCCGCTGCCGACAAGCTGCAGGGCAAGTACGTGAAGGTCCCGCAGGACGACCCGACCTACAAGCAACTGCGTGGCTTCACGGAGAAGAAGACCCTGCTCGACGGGGTGCTCGCGCTGCACGGGAAGATCAACAAGGGCGACCGCGGCACGATCGACGGGGTACGCACCGTGCAGATCATGGGCGGAAAGGGTGAGGGCGGCGCCCTCGACGTCTCCCTGAAGGGCACGCCGTATCCGCTGCGTGTGGCGCGTGGCGGGGGCGGCGGCATCGTCACCCTCTCCGACTGGGGCAAGACCTTCAGGCTGGAGGCGCCGCCCGAGAACGCCACCGTCGACTACGGCGGCCAGCTCCCCAAGTCCTCCGGCTGAGCGCGTCCCCGTCCGTCGGCTTTTCCCCGGCCGACGGCCTCCGGCGGTCGGCTTCGGGCCGACGGTCGCGGTCGGTCAGCTCTTCCTGCGGCGCTTCAGCAGCAGCCGGGGAAGCGCGGCGGGCGCGGGCTGCCGTGTGGTCGCCCCGGTGGGCAGTGGTGCCGCGGCCAGGGAGCCGTCCGGCAGCTCCGTACGGGAGGTGCCCGGCGTCAGCCGTACCACCCGGCACTCACGCGCCCATCGATCCGTCATCTGTTCGGCGTCCGGGGCGTTCAGCCGCTTGCCCTTGAGCTCGGCGACCCCGGCCTCCCACTCCTCGGAGTGCGGTTCCAGCACGGTGACCGCGGCGGTCCAGGTGACGAGCCTGCCGCCCTTGTCCTTGCTGCGCACGGTCACTTCGGCGGCGCCGCCGGCGACCAGACCCTCGGGGAGCGGCTGCTCCCCGGGGCCGTCACCGACGAGCAGGGCCGCGGCCTCGTGCCAGACGTGCCACAGCGCCCGGGCGGGGCCTGTGCCCCGCACCCAGATCAGGCCGGACTTCTTGGTGGCCTCTTCGACGAGAGCCCGGCCCAGCAACACGTCAGCAGCAGTCATGCCCGAACTCTATTAGAGCCAGCCGTTGCGCTTGAGGCTGCGGTGGATGGTGAAGCAGACGACTCCGATGACGCCCATCACCACCGGATAGCCGTACGTCCACTTCAACTCGGGCATGTGCTCGAAGTTCATGCCGTACACGCCGCAGATCATCGTCGGTACGGCGATGATGGCGGCCCAGGACGTGATCTTGCGCATGTCCTCGTTCTGCGTCACCGTCGCCTGCGCCAGATTGGCCTGCAGGATCGAGTTGAGCAGCTCGTCGAAGCCGATGACCTCTTCGTGCACGCGGGCGAGGTGGTCGGCCACGTCGCGGAAGTACTTCTGGATGTCGGGATCGATCAGGCGCATCGGGCGCTCGCTCAGCAACTGCATGGGCCGCAGCAGTGGCGACACGGCGCGCTTGAACTCCAGCACCTCACGCTTCAGCTGGTAGATCCGGCCCGCGTCCGAACCGCGCGGAGCGCCCTTCGCCGGAGTGGAGAACACATCGATCTCCACCTCGTCGATGTCGTCCTGCACCGAAGCGGCCACCGCGATGTACCCGTCGACCACATGGTCGGCGATGGAGTGCAGGACGGCGGACGGGCCTTTGGCGAGCAGCTCCGGGTCGTCCTGGAGCCGGTGGCGCAGGGCGCGCAGCGAGCCCTGTCCGCCGTGCCGGACGGTGATGACGAAGTCCCGTCCGGTGAAGCACATCACCTCACCGGTCTCGACGACCTCGCTGGTCGCGGTCAGTTCGGCGTGCTCGACGTAATGGATGGTCTTGAAGACGGTGAACAGCGTGTCGTCGTAGCGCTCCAGCTTGGGCCGCTGGTGGGCGTGGACGGCGTCCTCGACGGCGAGCGGGTGGAGCCCGAACTCCCGTGCGATACCGGCGAATTCCTCCTCGGTCGGCTCATGCAGGCCGATCCAGGCGAAGCCGCCGTCCTCGCGCACGCGCAGCATCGCCTCGTGCGGGGTCTGGCAGGCGTCGGCCGCGAGCCGGCGTCCGCCCCGGTAGACCGCGCAGTCGACGACAGCGCTGGAGACGGTCGGGTCGCGGGTGGTGTCGTAGCTGTTGTACGGGGTGTTGCTCTTGCGCAGGGACGGGCGCACGGCGGCGCGCAGGTCGCGGATCATCGACATGGCTGACTCCTTCACGGAGGGCCGTCGGCGGGGGCGTGGAACAGCCCGGAATGGGGACGTGCGCTCACGTCCGCAAAGCGGGCGGCACCGCGCAGGCGCGATGACGGCGTTCGCTACAGACAGGCAAAAACGAGGGGCTCTTCCGTTGCGCGAACTGCCGCGAGTACGTCCTGGGAGGGCGTCAGATCGCAGAAGGTAGGCGTCGTGCGGAAGAACGGTTGGTACTGCACGGTCGACTTGGATCCACCGCAGCCCCACCTCCTCCGGCCGGTCCCCCGTGGGGGATCACGTGTGCCGGGACTGAGAGCGACGCTTCTGCGTGCTGTCCCGGCCGACGGCCCAGGCTATCAGCCGCCCCGGGGCCGATCCGTACCTTTGCCCGTTCGAAACGCGTTCTATGCTCGCGGCATGGGAGAAATTCTTGCTCTGGTCGAGGCCCGGCTCCGTACGGCCCTGGGCGAACCGGACGCACGCGCCGATGTGACGTTCCTCGGCACGGACCGTATCGAGGTGCTCCGCTTCATCGACGGCGACGTGGTGCGCTACGCCACGCTCGGCATGTCCGCCCAGCCGATGGCCGACCCCACTTCGCCCCTCGCCGACCCGATCAAGGGCCCGCGCGCGGAACTGATCCTGTCGGTACGGGCCGGACTCGCCGACACCGACCAGGTGCTGCGACCGCTTGCGGTGCTGGCCGCCTCCCCACAGGTCGAGGGGTTGATCGTGACCCCGGGCGCGTCGTTGGACCTCGGTCAACCGCTGTGGTCGGGGGCGCCGTTCAGTTCCGTACTGGTCGCCGAGCCGGGCGGCCTGGTCGAGGACCTGGAGCTGGACGAGCCGATGGATCCCGTGTGCTTTCTTCCGCTGCTGCCGATGACCCACAACGAGGCCGCCTGGAAGCGGGTCAGAGGGGCGCAGGAACTCCAGGAGCGCTGGCTGTCCCAGGGGACGGATCTGCGTGACCCCCTGCGTTCCTCCGTGCCCCTGGACTGATCGGGCGCACGGGCCCGCCGCGCTGCGGACGGGTGATCGTCCTTGACGCGGCGACGACCGGGGAGGACCGTTGGTCCCTATGAGGGGCGAACCCAGTTGCCCGAAGTGCGGTGGCCGGGTCAGGGCGCCCGGTCTGTTCGCCGATTCCTGGCAGTGCCCGATGCACGGTCACGTGCACCCGATGCAGCCGGTGATCCCACCCAGTGTCGAGGCGCTCGGCGTGGTGGTGCACAGGGCTCAGGTTCCGGTGTGGATGCCCTGGCCGCTCCCGGTGGGCTGGCTGTTCACGGGCGTGGCGTACGCCGGGGACGACCGCAGCGGCGGCCGGGCGACCGCGGTGGCCTGCTCGGGCCCCGGTCCGCTCGGAGGCCTGGGTGAGCTGCTCCTCGTCGCCGAGGAGCTCGGCGTCGGTCTCGGTGCGCGTTACGCCGGCATCGAGGGCCTCGACCCCGGCGAGGGATTCGGTGTCGAGGGCGCACCGGACGCCAAGGTGCTCGCCGCGGGACGGCCCACCCCGCTCTGGCACGTCAAGGACGCCCCGGACGACCGGGCGGTCTTCGCGGGAGAGGCGCGCGGCCTGTGGCTCTGGGCGATCATCTGGCCCGAACAGTCCGGGCTCCTGATGTACGACGAACTGGTGCTGACCGATCTGCGCGATGCCGGTGCGGAGGTGGACCTTTTGCCGTGCGGGGCGCTCACGCCCCGACTGCTCACGCCGCCCTGACCGGGGCCGCGGCGACGGCGGCCGGGGGCGTCACGCCCGGCGGTTATCCTTGAGCGTCCCCCTGTCCGCCGCCAGCTGTGGAGTACGCGTCGTGCGCATCGATCTGCACACCCACTCCACCGCGTCGGACGGCACGGACACCCCCGCCGAGCTGGTGGCCCACGCCGCAGCGGCGGGCCTGGATGTCGTCGCCCTCACCGACCACGACACCGTGGGCGGACACGCGGAAGCGGCCGCCGCTCTCCCCGAGGGCCTCACACTCGTCACGGGCGCCGAGCTCTCCTGCCGCATCGACGGCATCGGCCTGCACATGCTGGCGTACCTCTTCGACCCCTCCGAGCCCGAACTGGCGCGCGAGCGCGAGCTCGTACGGGACGACCGGGTGCCGCGCGCGCAGACCATGGTGGCCAAGCTCCGGGAACTCGGCGTACCGGTCACCTGGGACCAGGTCGCGCGGATCGCCGGCGACGGCTCCGTCGGCCGTCCCCACATCGCCACCGCGCTGGTGGATCTGGGCGTCGTCGAAACGGTCTCCGACGCCTTCACGCCCGCCTGGCTCGCGAACGGTGGACGCGCCTACGCCGAGAAGCACGAACTCGACCCGTTCGACGCGATCCGGCTGGTCAAGGCCGCGGGCGGCGTCACGGTCTTCGCCCACCCACTCGCCGTCAAGCGCGGCGCCGTGGTGCCCGAGGCGGCGATCGCCCGTCTGGCAGCCGCGGGGCTCGACGGCATCGAGGTGGACCACATGGACCACGACGAGCCCACCAGGGCCCGGCTGCGCGGCCTCGCGGGCGACCTGGGGCTGCTGCCCACCGGGTCCAGCGACTACCACGGCACCCGCAAGACCGTACAGATCGGGGAGTACACCACCGATCCCGAGATCTACGGCGAGATCACCCGGCGCGCCACGGGAGCCTTCCCGGTGCCGGGAGCTGGTGGAGCCCACCGGGCGTAACGCGCCTCCCGCGCGCTCCTCACTCCCGTTTCCGGCGGCACCCCGTCGCCCCCTCGCAGCGCCCGGCCGTCCTCGCGGCCCCGGACATGCGCACCCCTGTTCAGCCCGCTCTTCTCTCGCAAGGCTCACTGTGTTCGACGTCGCTGTCTTCGGATCCCTTTTTCTCACCCTTTTTGTGATTATGGATCCCCCCGGAATCACCCCGATCTTCCTGGCCCTCACCGCGGGCCGCCCCGCCAAGGTGCAGCGCAGGATGGCCCTTCAGGCGGTCGCGGTCGCCTTCGGGGTGATCGCCGTCTTCGGTCTGCTCGGTCAGCAGATCCTCGACTACCTGCATGTCTCCGTCCCCGCGCTGATGATCGCGGGCGGGCTGCTCCTGCTGCTGATCGCGCTGGACCTGCTCACCGGCAAGACGGACGAGCCGACGCAGACCAAGGACGTCAACGTGGCTCTCGTCCCGTTGGGGATGCCGCTGCTCGCCGGGCCCGGCGCCATCGTGTCGGTGATTCTGGCGGTGCAGCACGCGGACGACGCGGCCGGTCAGCTCTCGGTCTGGTCGGCGATCATCGCCATGCACGTCGTGCTCTGGGTGACCATGCGCTATTCGCTGCTGATCATCCGTGTGATCAAGGACGGCGGCGTGGTGCTGGTGACCCGGCTCGCCGGAATGATGCTCTCGGCCATCGCCGTCCAGCAGATCATCAACGGGGTCACCCAGGTCATCCAGAACTCCTGACGCACCCGGACAGCACAGCGCCCCCGCACAGACCTTCCGTGCGGGGGCGCTTCTCTTCAACGGCGCAAAGCGGTGTAAGGCGTTACGAAGCCGAGCTGTCGGCCGGCCGGATGTAGATGCGCTGGCCTATTGCCGCAGCCTGCTGCACGATCCGGTTGACGGAGGCGGCGTCCACGACGGTGCTGTCCACGGCGGTACCGTCGACATCGTCGAGTCGCATGATCTCGAAGCGCATATGGCTTCCCTTCGTCTGATCCTCCTGCTGGAGAACTACTGGGAGGACGGGCTGGCCGTCCGCAAGGATGAAGAGCGCAAGGCGTCTGCGTCTCGCGCTCCACAGGGGGTACAACGGCTTGCCCTCTACAAACATTCCCTACGCTAAGGAAATTTTTTGGATGTCTAAGTACCCTTCAGTAACTGAGCATGCGCAGACAATGAGGACCGCATGAACCACGCGGACACGCAGCCGGACGAAGGACCGGGCATCCGCGAGCAGCTGGACCGCACCAACGAGCTGCTCCAGCGCGTGCTCGCCGAGGTGTCCAAGACGCCCTCGACCCACGCGATCTTCGTGGACGCGGGCTATGTCTACGCCGCGGCCGGGCTGCTCGTCACCGGTACCGAGGACCGCCGCTCCTTCGATCTCGACGCGGAAGGGCTGATCGAGGCCTTCATCGACAAGGCCCGCACGATCTTCGCGGACAGCAGGCTGCTGCGCGTCTACTGGTACGACGGAGCCAGGCGCCGGATCCACACCGTCGAGCAGCAGTCCATCGCGGAGCTCCCCGACGTCAAGGTCAGGCTCGGCAACCTCAACGCCAACAACCAGCAGAAGGGCGTCGACTCGCTCATCCGGACCGACCTCGAGTCACTGGCCAGGCACCGGGCCATCAGTGACGCGGCACTTGTCGGCGGCGACGAGGACCTGGTCTCGGCCGTCGAGGCGGCACAGGGCTACGGGGCCCGCGTCCACCTCTGGGGCATCGAGGCCGGCGAAGGACGCAACCAGGCCGAGCCGCTGCTCTGGGAGGTCGACAGCCAGCGCACCTTCGACCTCGACTTCTGCCGCCCGTACGTGACCCGGCGCTCCGTCACGATGTACGAGGACGACAGCCCGGCACCGGCCCGTGAGGACGTCCGCTTCGTCGGCGCGCAGATCGCCGCCACCTGGCTCTCCTCGCGCGGCCGCGAATCCCTCGCCGACCTGTTGCCGGGGCACCCCTATCTGCCGGGCTCCGTCGACCAGGACCTGCTCGTCGAGGCCGAGCGGCTGCTCCAGCACTCGCTGCGCGGCCACGCCCATCTGCGGCGAGCACTGCGCGACGGCTTCTGGCAGCACCTGCAGGCGCAGTATTGACGGTTCCCCGGCCCCGGGCCGGCCGCAGCGGCGAGCCGGGCGGACGCCGGTGGGGAGCTGTCTGCCCGAACAGTGAATATGCCGAGTGCATGCAACGGTGGGTCAGTTAATCTCACGCACACATGTGCGAGGGGGAGGGCCCGAGTTGAGCAGGAATCACAGAATCATCACCGCTGCACTGGTACCCACGCTGGCCTTGGGGATGGTCGGCCTGGGCACCACGGCCGCAACGGTGCTGGCGACCGCACCTGCGGCTGTAGCCGCCCAGTCCGGGCCGTGGAGCGAGCCGACGGCGCTGACCGGCGCGCAGGAGATCGTCAACGTCATCGATGTACGGACCACGTCGGACGGCAGCGTCGTCGCCCTCTGGTACCGGACCGACCCTGTCACCCGTCAGCTGGACCTGAGTGTCGCCGTCCGCCCGGCGGCGGGCGCCGAGTGGGGTTTCACCACGGTGCTGGACGTCCTGCCGGAAGGGCGGGAGAGCGTCTCGCTCGTGACGTCCCCGGACGGTTCGGCCACCGTCACGTGGGTGAACAGTCTGGGGAGCGGTTCCGCACTGCGCACGGCGACCCTCGGCAAGGGGGCCACATCATGGACCGCGCCGACGGACATCGCGACCGACACCTTGATCGGCGAGGTCGCCTTCGCGGGCAGCCCTTCCGGCAAGAGCGTGGCCGTGTGGCGCAAGAGCGACGGCCGTAACAGCCTGCTCCACGTCTCCGAGCGCTCCGGCCCCGACGGGGGATGGTCGGCGCCGGCTGTACTGGTCGCCGCCGACGCCTTCTGGCCGCAGGCCGTTGTCTCCGCCGACGGCGCTGTCACCGTCGCCTGGGCGCACAGCGTCGAGGCGGGCACCACGGTGAAGACCGTCAGCAAGGCCGCCGATGCCACCGGATGGAGCACCCCTGCGGAGCTCTCCGCGCCTGCCGAAGGCGGTGCACCGTTCCTCTCCCGAGGGGCGGACGGGACCACGGCCGTGGCCTGGGTCCTGCACAAGGAGGGTGCCGAGGGGACCGGTATCGCCTCGGCGGTCAGACCGGCGGGCAACAGTGAGTGGGGTGCGCTCCACACGTCCGCGGTGGGGGACTCGGCCCAGCTCACGGACACGCTCGTCGGACCGAACGGTGACGTCACCCTCGTATGGGTCGACTACACCGACGTATACGGGGTCCGCACCGCCACCAGCACCGCCGCGACCGGTATCTGGTCCGATGTCCGGACGCTGTCCAGCGCGTATGTGCCCGAGCAGTTCGACGCGAACATCGGCGCCGACGGCACCGTCCAGGTGGGCTGGGTGCAGGACGACACGACAGCGGAGAACAGCGGCCGGGTCTTCTTCGCCGCCGCCCGCACCGACGGCGTCTGGACACCGGCCACGGAGCTCAGCAAGGCCCCGTCCGACTACGCGGAAGGAGCGGTCGCCGTCGGTCCCGACGGCGACGCGACGGCCGTCTGGGCACAGGACGACCAGCTGTGGACGGCGGGCACCGGGCTGAAGGCCGCCGCGCCTTTGGCCACACGCAGGGACTACGCCGGCGCGGACGGCTTCCCCGACCTCTACGCCCGGACCTCCGCAGGCGGACTGATCGTCTACAAGGGGAACGCGTCCCACGTCGTCTCCGCCAAGGCCGACGGCGGTACGTGGCCCACCACCTCCACCCTCATCCCGTTCGGTGACCTCGACGCCGACGGATGCAACGACACGCTCGTACGCGACAGTGCAGGGGCGCTGCACCGCTACACACCGGACTGCGCAGACGTCGTCACCCCGGTGTCGCCGTCCGTCCAGGTGGGACGGGCTGGAACGGCTTCGACGGCTTCTCCTACTCCGGAGACCTCGCGGTGACGGGCGCCCCGACCTGATCGCGCGCCAGATCTCGACCGGGGACCTGTACATGTACGCCGGAACCGAGGCGGGGAAGCTCACGCGGGTGGGAAGGATCGGAACCGGCTGGAAGTCCCTGACGATCGTGGGGGCCGGTGATCTCAACAAGGACGGGATCGGTGACCTCCTCGCCCGCACCACCACCGGCGACCTCTACCGCTACGACGGGAACGGCACCGGTGGTGTCCGGTCCGGCGTCAAGATCGGTACCGGATGGAACGGCATGGCCGACATTGTCGGCATCGGAGACCTCACCGCAGACGCTACGGACGACATCGTCGCCCGTACCACGGGCGGCGACCTGTACCGCTACGACGGGAACGGCACCGGTGGTGTCCGGTCCGGCGTCAAGATCGGTACCGGATGGAAGTCCTTCAGCACGGTGAGCTGACCTGGTGGTGGTTCCCGGGGCGGAGCAGGTCCGCCCCGGGAACACCCCGGGTGTGGTCAGCGGGCCGGGCCGGCGGCTCGCAGGCCGTCCCAGAACGAGACGAGGGCTGCCGCCGTCTCCAGCGGCCGGGCCGTGTTGGGGGAGTGCTCGGCTCCCTCGATCACGGTGCGCCGGGCACCAAGCCGCTGCGCCATGCCGTCCAGCAGCGGTACGGGCCAGACGTCGTCGCTCTCGCCCGACACCACGTGCACGGGCAGGGAGAGGGCGGCGAGCTCGGCCACCCG
Source organism: Streptomyces sp. NPDC060035 (assembly GCF_042736635.1). Taxonomy (NCBI): domain Bacteria; kingdom Bacillati; phylum Actinomycetota; class Actinomycetes; order Kitasatosporales; family Streptomycetaceae; genus Streptomyces; species Streptomyces sp. NPDC060035. The sequence goes on along the minus strand of NZ_JBHWVO010000026.1, from coordinate 81,672 downwards.
GTCCGGCTCGGCCGAGAGCTGGGCGCCCGTGGCGATCAGCTGCGCGGGATGGTGGCGCATCCAGCGGCGGCGCAGGTCCTCGCTGTCCCCGGTGTTCGCGTCCTCGGGCGGATCGAGGGCGCGCATGGCCTGCCAGACGTCGGCCATGCTCCAGCGGACCAGGGCGTCGCTGAGCAGCTGCGCCTTCTTCTGCTGGGCAGGAACGATCTCGGCCGGCCCGGACGACATCAGGGTCAGTGAACGGAACGGCGAGGCGTCGAGGAGCACCGCGGCACGGGCGATCTGGCCGCCCAGGGAGTGCCCGAGCAGATGGATGCCGCCGGTTGCCGGGGTGCCGTCGGGGCCGTCGAGCGCGGCGGCCTGGGCCAGCACATCGCGGGCCAACTCGGCCTGGGCATAAGACTCCTGACGGTCCGTCCCCTCGGTCTCGAACTGGCCGCGGCCATCGATGGAGACCACCCGGAACCCGGCATCGGCAAGGGGTTCGAGCAGGGCGATGAAGTCCTCCTTGCTGCCGGTGTACCCGGGCAGCAGAAGGGCGGTGGAGTGCGCCCCGTCCGGCGGTGCGGCATCCAGCACGGCGAAGTCCCCGCGCGCGGTACGCAGCATGCGGGCACGGGCACAGGGGGGCGGGGTGAAGGTGGGCGGCCTGCTCATGGGGTGAGGTTATCGCCGGGGGCGGTACGGCGCCCGGGAAAGGCGTACGGCCCCGGTTCCCGCAGTGCGGGAACCGGGGCCGTACGGACGGGCCGAAGTGATCAGCCTTCGGTCGTCGCTGCCTCGGCGACGGCCGTTGTCGCGCGTGCACGACGACGGCGCGGCTTCGCGGGTGCCTCGTCCTCGGACGCGGTACCGCTCACCACGGTCTCGGCGACGGTGGCCTCCGCCTTCACCGCGGCGCGCGGCCGGCGACGGCGCGGCTTCGTCTCCGCGGCGTCCTCGGTGGCGGCCGCAGTCGCGGCCACCGCCTCGGTCTTCGGCTTGGCGGCGGCACGGGGCCGACGACGGGACTTGGTGTCGGACACGGGCTCGGAGACCGGAGCGATCTGGAAGTCGACCTCGTCGACGACCGGCCTGACGACACGGGCGCGGCGGCGCGGCTTGGTCGCCACGGGCTCCGCCACCGGTGCGGCCACGGCCACGGTCTGGAAGTCGACCACGGTCTCGGCGACCGGGGTCACCGACACCGTCTCGGCGACCGGCTTCGCGGCGGTGGCCCGGGTACGGCGGCGGCGCGGCTGCGTGTCGGCCGCCGGCTCCGCCTCGGCCACGGGTGCGGCCTCGACGACAACAGGCGCGGCCGGAGCCTCGGCCACGGCCACCGCGGACTCCCCGACGCCCTCCGGGGCGCCGACGCGGGCACGGCGGCGGCGGCGCGGGGTGCGCGGCTCCGTCTGCTCGTCACCGGCCTCCGTGGACGGCGCGGGCACGGTGACCGTGACGGCGCCTTCCTCGGCGGTGCCGGCCCGGGTGCGACGACGCTGACGCGGAGTGCGCGGGGCACGCTCCTCACGGGGGGCGGGGGCGGAGACGGCCGCGGAGGACTTGCGACCGCGGCCGCCCGTCTCGCCGAGGTCCTCGACCTCTTCGGCCCGCAGACCCGCACGGGTCCGCTCGGTCCGCGGCAGGACACCCTTGGTGCCCGCGGGGATGTCGAGCTCCTCGTACAGGTGCGGCGAGGTGGAGTACGTCTCGGCCGGGTCCGGGAACTTCAGGTCCAGAGCCTTGTTGATCAGCTGCCAGCGCGGGATGTCGTCCCAGTCGACCAGCGTGATCGCGATGCCCTTGGCGCCCGCGCGGCCGGTACGGCCGATGCGGTGGAGGTACGTCTTCTCGTCCTCCGGCGACTGGTAGTTGATGACATGGGTCACACCCTCGACATCGATACCGCGAGCTGCGACGTCGGTGCAGACAAGGACGTCCACCTTGCCGTTGCGGAACGCTCGCAGCGCCTGCTCACGGGCGCCCTGGCCGAGGTCGCCGTGGACCGCGCCGGACGCGAAACCGCGCTTCTCCAGCTGGTCCGCGATGTCGGCGGCGGTGCGCTTCGTACGGCAGAAGACCATGGCCAGTCCGCGCCCGTTGGCCTGGAGGATGCGGGAGAGCATCTCCGGCTTGTCCATGTTGTGCGCACGGTAGACATGCTGCGCCGTGTTCTTGACCGTGGTGCCCTCGTCGTCGGGCGACGTGGCGTTGATGTGCGTCGGCTGCGACATGTAGCGGCGCGCGAGAGAGATGACAGCGCCCGGCATGGTGGCCGAGAACAGCATGGTCTGGCGCTTCGGCGGCAGCATGGTGATGATGCGCTCGACATCGGGCAGGAAGCCCAGGTCGAGCATCTCGTCGGCCTCGTCGAGGACGAGGACGCGGATGTGCGAGAGGTCGAGCTTGCGCTGGCCCGCCAGGTCGAGCAGTCGGCCCGGGGTGCCGACGATCACATCGACGCCCTTCTTGAGGGCCTCGACCTGGGGCTCGTACGCCCGGCCGCCGTAGATCGCGAGAACGCGGACGTTACGGACCTTGCCGGCGGTGAGCAGGTCGTTGGTGACCTGCTGGCACAGCTCGCGGGTGGGGACGACGATGAGAGCCTGCGGCGCGTCGGTGAGCTTCTCGGGCGCCGCCCGGCCCGCCTCGACGTCGGCGGGGACGGTCACGCGCTCCAGGAGCGGCAGACCGAAACCGAGCGTCTTGCCGGTGCCGGTCTTGGCCTGGCCGATGACGTCCGAGCCGGAGAGCGCTACAGGGAGCGTCATCTCCTGGATGGGGAACGGGGACATGATGCCGACAGCCTCAAGGGCTTCGGCCGTCTCGGTAAGGATTCCGAGGTCGCGGAACGTAGTCAGGGTGCTGCCTCTTCTGTGAGACGCGGTCCGAGGCGAACGCTGGGGGTCGTACCGTGCCGGGGTTGGTCATCCGGCCGTGGATGGGCCGGGTGGCGCGGGACCACTGCCGTCGCTCGAGCGCTCGTGCCGCTGAGGGGGCCCCTCATCTGCGGTCGTACGTGTCGCACATACCGCGTGGAGGGCTGTCGGGTCGGAGCCGATCGGGCCACCGACCGGGCATCCTCATTCAAGGGCGCGCTCCTGGCACAGCAAATGCTCAGTAAGCGCAATACCACTGTACCCCGGATTCGCGCATGTGTGTTGGGCGAATTCATCGGAACGGTGTGATGTCTCCGGCTGACCAGGCCCTTCCGTCCTCCCGCGGGCGGGCTATTCTGCGCTCCATGGAGACGCCTGACAACGCCACTGAAGCATCCGAGGAATCCCCCGCACCCACCGGGATCGCCGCCCAGGACTGGGCCACCGCGTCCGCCGACCCGCAGTACCGTGCCGCAGTCGTGGATCTGCTGGGCGCACTCGCCTATGGCGAACTGGCGGCCTTCGAGCGGCTCGCCGAGGATGCCAAACTCGCGCCGACACTCGGCGACAAGGCGGCACTGGCAAAGATGGCGTCCGCCGAATTCCATCATTTCGAGCAGCTGACGGACCGGCTCACCGCGATCGACGAGGAGCCGACGGCGGCCATGGAGCCGTTCGCCAAGGCATTGGACGACTTCCACCGGCAGACCGCACCGTCGGACTGGCTCGAGGGTCTCGTCAAGGCGTACGTCGGAGACTCGATCGCCAGCGACTTCTACCGTGAGATCGCGGCCCGCCTCGACACGGACACCCGCTCCCTCGTGCTCTCCGTGCTCGACGACACGGGACACGGCAATTTTGCGGTCGAGAAGGTGCGCGCCGCCATCGAGGCGGAACCCCGCGTGGGCGGCAGGCTCGCACTCTGGGCCCGGCGGCTGATGGGTGAGGCGCTGTCCCAGGCCCAGCGGGTCGTCGCCGACCGCGATGCCCTGTCGACGATGCTCGTGGGCGGAGTGGCGGGCGGCTTCGACCTGGCCGAGGTCGGCCGGATGTTCTCCAGGATCACCGAGGCCCACACCAAGCGGATGGCCGCACTCGGCCTGGCCGCCTGACGAACGCCCCCTACTGGACCGCCGCGGACCGGACCGGCCGGCTGCCGTGCGGGCGGATGAGCAGCGACAGGGTCACCGCCCCGACCAGCACCGCGCCGACCGGTGTCGCCAGAACATGGCCGGAGCCCAGCGCCGAGTGCGTCAGATACGTCCCGAACAGGGCACCGAGCGCCCCCGTGACGAACACGACACGGTGGGACGGGAGCCGGCCGGGCAGCCGGCGGAGCGCGACCCAGGACAGCGCGAGTCCGAGTACGACGGAGCTGATGGATTCCCAGAGCACAGAGGGTCACCTCGCTTGATTGCGCGGCGGGCAGATCGGTCGTAGGCGGTATTACCCGGGGCCGCGGAATGCAACCCTCCTCCTCCACCCGGGAAACCCCTCCGGGGGGAAACCGGCGGTAAAACCGTCCGGACGGAGGAACACGGGACAGCGGAAGAGGCCCGGCGGACAACATCCGCCGGGCCTCTTCCGCTGTCTTTCGGGTCGCGCGACCTACAGCGCGCCGAACCCCACCCGTCGGGTGCTGGGCTCGCCGATCTCCACGTACGCGATCCGGTCGGCCGGCACCAGAACCTTGCGGCCCTTGTCGTCCGTGAGGCTGAGCAGCTGCGCCTTGCCGCTGAGCGCCTCGCCGACCGCGCTCTCGACCTCTTCGGCGGAAAGCCCGCTCTCCAGAACGATCTCCCGGGGCGTGTGCTGCACCCCGATCTTGACCTCCACGGCTATGTCCCTCCGACGGTCCGTCTCTGCGCGGTGAACCGCGCCGTACGCAGCACACATTAGCCCGGTGAAGGGAGCGACCACGGGTCGACCGGCAACGCCCGCAGCGAACACCGGCGCCTGCCGCGTAGAGGATTCAGTGCTGATCGGTGCCGTGCAGCGGGAATCCCGCGATGCCCCGCCAGGCGAGCGAGGTCAACAGCTGTACCGCGGTGTCACGCGGAATGCCGGAGCGGCTGGAGAGCCAGTAGCGCGCCACCACCTGGGAGACACCGCCCAGGCCGACCGCGAGCAGCATCGACTCGTCCTTGGACAGGCCCGTGTCACCGGCGATCACGTCGGAGATCGCCTCGGCGCACTGCAGCGAGACCCGGTCGACCCGTTCGCGAACCGCCGGCTCATTGGTCAGGTCGGACTCGAAGACCAGACGGAAGGCGCCGCCCTCGTCCTCCACGTACGCGAAGTAGGCGTCCATGGTCGCCGCCACGCGCAGCTTGTTGTCCGTCGTGGAGGCGAGAGCCGTGCGGACCGCCTGGAGCAGCGACTCGCAGTGCTGGTCGAGCAGGGCCAGGTAGAGCTCCAGCTTGCCGGGGAAGTGCTGATAGAGCACCGGCTTGCTGACACCGGCCCGCTCGGCGATGTCGTCCATCGCGGCGGAGTGGTAGCCCTGCGCGACAAAGACCTCCTGCGCAGCGCCCAGCAGCTGATTGCGTCGGGCACGGCGGGGCAGGCGAGTGCCCCGCGGGCGCGCTGCCTCTGTCTGCTCGATGGCTGTCACGCCGCCTCCCAAATTTGTGATCAAGCACAGCCGTTCAGTACACGCTGCGCCGTGCAGCCATCGTACTTTTGAGTAACCCGGGTGCGCGCGGCGCGGACGCAGAATTTCACGGACCGGACTGCTGCGGTAGCCACAGATGTGCCGGGTAATGCCGCAATATGGGGCGTACTAGCGGTAATCGTCCTCATCTTGTGTGACAACGCGGGCCTGCTCGGCCGTATCCGCCTCGTTTGCCGTGTCCCGGTCGATGTCGGTGAGCGGTTCGTCGCGGTCCTGCCGGATGTCGGCGTGCTGTTCGGCGGCGTCGGCTTCGGGGGTTTCCTGGTCCGGTTCGTCGGGCTGGGGGTCCTCGAAGGTCTCCGGGTCGCTCGGGTCGACCGTCATAGTGGCTCCCTTCCTTCCCTTGAAGCCTAGGAGCAACCCTTCGGGGGCGCTATGCGGCCTGTGACGGCGAACACATGAACCAGCGCGTGATCGTCTCGTAACATTGCCGCATGTCTTCGACCGAGCTGCCCGGTATCCGCGCCGCCGCTGCCGCAGTGGCTCCCAAGGTCAGTGCTGTGAGGGTTGCGGAGGGCGAGAAACTCCGCTCCGTCCCGCTGCCCGGCCTCACGCTGACTGTCCGTGCCCGTCCGGGCGCGACGGAGGGGCTCGCTCCCGCTCTCTATGTGCACGGGCTGGGCGGCTCGTCCCAGAACTGGTCGGCCATGATGCCGATGCTGGCCGACGTGGTCGACGGGGAGGCGGTCGATCTGCCCGGCTTCGGGGACTCCCCGCCGCCGGACGACGGCAACTACTCCGTCACCGGACACGCGCGGGCCGTGATCCGGCTGCTGGACGCGGGACGGCGTGGCCCCGTTCACCTTTTCGGTAATTCTCTGGGTGGCGCCGTTGCCACCCGGGTCGCGGCCGTCCGCCCCGATCTGGTGCGCACCCTGACGCTGATTTCGCCCGCCCTGCCCGAGATCCGGGTGCAGCGGCCCGCCGTGCCTACCGGGCTGCTCGCACTCCCGGGCGTCGCTTCCCTGTTCTCCCGTCTCACCCGGAAGTGGACAGCGGAGCAGCGCACCCGCGGTGTCATGGCACTCTGTTACGGCGATCCGGCGCGCATCTCCGAGGAAGCCTTCCGCCATGCGGTGGCCGAGATGGAGAGACGGCTGGAGCTGCCGTACTTCTGGGACGTCATGACGCGTTCGGCGCGGGGCATCGTCGATGCCTACACACTGGGCGGACAGCACGGGCTGTGGCGCCAGGCCGAGCGGGTGCTCGCACCGACCCTGCTCGTGTACGGCGGACGGGACCAGCTCGTCTCGTACCGGATGGCACGCAGAGCGTCCGCGGCCTTCCGCGACTCGCGGCTGCTGACACTGCCCGACGCCGGGCACGTGGCGATGATGGAGTACCCGGAGGCGGTCGCCCAGGCGTTCCGGGAACTGCTCGACGAATGCGGCGGGAGCTGATCCGGGGCGTGGGACGACACAGTCGAAAGGGCCCCGAGGTCAAAGGGCGCGATACCGGGGCCGCTGCCGCGGCCGGCAGTGGCACGGCCCGCTCCGGGTCCGGCGACGGGCGGCGCAGGCGAGACTCGGCCACGCCTTCCGCAGGGGAGGGCCACACGCCGTTCCGTGACGTTCCGCAGGCGCGCAGCGGCCATCCCGAGCAGCGCGAGCCGGGTGGCGGCTGGGGGGCCGGTACGCAGCAGCGGTACGGCGACTGGCAGGGGTCCGGTACCGGTCCGCAGGCCTACGCCCGGCAGGCCGTGGCGCGCCAGGTATCGGCCCAGCAGGCGGCGCAGCGCGCGGCCGAACGGCGCCTGACCACAGGGCCGCAGACCGGTAGTTCTCCGCTGATACCGGGACCGCGCAGGGAGTTCGTCGACGCGTTCGACAGCGCGGACGCGCCCACCGCACCGCCCGCGCAGCCTCTTGGGCTGCCCGATGCGGCCGACGGACCCGACGGATCCGGGGACGCCCCGGGCGGCGGGGGCAAGGGAGGCAAGGGACGCGCCTTCACCGGGATCGCGGCCGCCGCGGTGACCACGGTGCTCGCGGTCGTGGTGGCCGGGCAGGTGGCACAGGACTCCGGGAGCGGCTCCCCGGGCACGTCGAGGGCCGCAGGCGTCGACCGGGAGGGCTCCGAGGACGCCTCCCGCTCCGTGGAGCGCCCGACCCCCCAGACGCAGCCGCAGCGGGTGGGGGCCAAGCCCCTGTCGTACGCGGAGAAGATGGCCAAGCCCTATCCGCTCACCCCGACTCTCAAGGCGTCCGGGAAGTTCGAAGCCGTCCCGGGGCTGGCGAAAGCACCCGGCAAGGGGCACAAGTACCGCTATCGGATTGACGTCGAAAAGGGTCTCGGTCTCGATGCGGCCCTCTTCGCCGAGGCCGTGCAGGAGACGCTCAACGACGACCGCAGTTGGGCGCACGACGGCGCCATGACCTTCGAACGGATCTCCTCCGGGGAGCCCGATTTCGTGATCACCCTCGCCAGTCCGGGCACCACCGCGGTCTGGTGCAGGAAATCAGGTCTGGACACCACGGAGGACAACGTCTCCTGCGATTCCGCTGCGACGGACCGCGTCATGATCAATGCGTACCGGTGGGCCCAAGGTGCCTCGACCTTCGGTCCGGACAGGCTTCTGGCCTACCGTCAGATGCTGATCAATCACGAGGTGGGTCATCGGCTGGGGCACAACCATGTGAGCTGCCGCACGCCCGGCGCCCTGGCTCCCGTGATGCAGCAGCAGACCAAGACGCTGGAGCTGGAAGGCATCAAGTGCCGGCCCAATCCGTGGGTGCATCCCGGCAGCTGAGCCATTGCCGGACCACCAGATCCACATTCTGAGGCGGGCGGCTCGTCCACGGTGACATCCGGGAGGCGCTCGGCGGCTGCCGACGCCGACCTGTGTGCCGTTCGCCGAGGACCCCGAACCGTGGGCCTGGGAACTGCCGCCGCCCCGCGTGTCCCTGGCGCTCACCGAGTCAGCCGGCCGGCTTGTTCGGCCTTCGGGCCCCGCAGCTCCCGCCGCAGGCCGACGGCGCGTCCGCCGCGACACCCGCACCGGTTGTTCCGGCGCCTGCAACAGTGCGCCGCGCCGCGCAAGGAGCTGGCCGCAGCCTGACCCTGCGTAACCGTACGGCACCTTATCGCGACAGAACGCGACCGGGGCGAGAAAGTTACGGTGGTTCACCCCTTTCGGTGGTGCGACGGACAACCGTCCGTCGTACCACCGGCGTATCCGCTTACGGTCGTCCCGCTGCGAGTCGCCGATCAACGGCGGCCGCCCACAAGGGAGATCGGGGGTGTGCTCGTGCGGATCGGACTCCTCACGGACGGTGGTTATCCGTATGCGACCGGTGAGTCCAGACTCTGGTGCGACCGCTTGGTACGCGGTCTTCCCCAGCACGAGTTCGACCTCTTCGCGCTCAGCCGCTCCGCCCATCAGGAGCAACAGGGCTGGGTGAGGCTCCCGGACCGGATCGCGCGGGTGCGGACGGCGTCGCTGTGGACGCACGAGGACGAGACCCGGCGCGGAGTCCGGCCGAGAGGGCTGCCCGGCCGGCTCGCCACCGGTCTGGGGCGCTCGTACGGGCGGAGCGACCGGCGGCGCTTCACGGCGCACGTGACGGCGCTCGTCGACGCGGTCTGTGCGGGGGGCGACGCCGCCGTGGAGCCGGGGGAGGACACCGGGCGAGCGGGTGCGTACGCCGCGCCGGCGGACCGCTTCACCGATGGTCTCTACGGTCTGGCCGAACTGGCCCGGGAGCGCGGTGGCCTGCACGCCGCACTGCGCTCCGAGGCGACCGTACGGATCGTGGAATCGGCGTGCCGTGCCCCGGGTGCCGGACGGACCGTGCACGGCGCGACCGTCCCCGACTACCTCGCTTTCGCCGCCGAGCTGGAGCGCGCCCTGCGCCCCCTCTCCCTCGACTGGTACGACGAGGAGAGCCTCGGCGCGGTCGACCTCTGTCACGCGGCCTCCGGCGGTGCCGCGGCGCTGCCGGGGCTGCTGGCCAAACGCTTCTTCGGAGTGCCGCTGCTCGTCACGGAACACGGCGTACCGCTGCGGACGCACTATCTGGCCGCGCCCGAGGCGCCGTTCGGTGCGCCGGTGCGCGCCCTGCTGGCCAACTTCCACGGGCAGCTGGCCTCCGAGGTGTACCGGCAGGCCACGGTCATCACGCCCGGCAACACCCATGTCCGCCGCTGGCAGGAGCGGTGCGGGGCCGACCGTGCCAAGCTGCGCACGGTCTACCCGGGCATGGAGGCGGAGCGCTTCGGGGCCGTGGGAGAGGGCGACGACGACGGCGGTCCGCACACACTGGTCTGGATCGGACGGATCGAGCCCGCCAAGGATCTGATCGCCCTGCTGCACGCCTTCGCCGAGGTGCGCCGGGCCGAACCGGACGCCCGGCTGCGCATCTTCGGCGCCCCGGCCCAGGGGGACGAGGGGAACACCTACCTCGCGCACTGCAGGGCGCTCGCCGCCCAGCTCTTCCCCGACGAGGCGACGGACGCGCACGCCGTGGGCGACAACCCGGTCACCTTCGAGGAGATCGGCGGCCCCGAGGCACCCGACCTCGCGGAGGCCTATGCCGCGGGCGGTGTCGTCGTCCTGTCCAGCGTTGTCGAGGGCTTCCCCATCAGCCTGGTCGAGGCGATGTTCTGCGGCCGGGCCACCGTCTCGACGGATGTGGGCGCCGTCGTCGAAGTCATCGGCGGTACGGGGCTCGTGGTGCCCCCGCGCAACCCCCGGGCGCTTGCCGACGCCTGCGTCGCGCTGCTGCGCGACCCCGAGCGCCGCGCACGCCTCGGCGCCGCGGCGCGCGCCCGGGCACTCGAACTCTTCACCGTCGAACAGAACCTTGCGGCATTTCGCGGCATTTACCTGGACCTGGTGGCGCACTCCCCGGCCCCATGGGGGGCGGCAACGGGGGCGGAGGACCCCGACGGTCCACCACGCCCCTTCGCCACACCCCCGGAGGCCCATGTGCTGGGCCGCCGGCCATCCGCCCCGGTGACGTCCGGTGGCTCCCGACTGCCGAGCTGGGCCGTCGGGGCCGAGGGTGTGTGCGCGGGCGCACACGGAGCGGGGGACCGCGATGCGTGACGACCTGACCGGCCATGACCACGAAGGACGCCCGATGGGCCGACCGGCCGACGTCCGGGCCGGAGCTGCCGCGATGCCGGAGCGTGCTCCGGAGGCCGCCACGACCGACCCGCTGCCCTCCACGGTCATCGCCGACGCGGAGGCAGGAACATCCGCCGCGGCGGCCGGCGACGCCCCGGAGCCCGGCGGCCCCGGCGCCCGCGCCCCCGAGATCGCCTACCATCCCGCCCGCCGGCCCGCCGGGCGGCGCGGCTCCGCCGACCCCGTGAAGCTGCTCATGCACCGGCACCGCGAACTCTGCGAGCGGGCCGTCGATCCCCTGGAGATCGCCGCCGGTCTGGAGGCGCACGGGCTCACCGACCGTACCGCCGCCCGCTACCGGCACCGTGACGTCTTCTCGCTCGCGGAGGAGCTCTATGCCCGCGTACCGGGCGCTGCGCGGCCCACGCCCTTCGGCCCCCCGCAACCGGGGCCCGACACCGAGGCGCGGGCCGGCTGGACGCTGCTCGCACTGCTGCCCGGTGCCGCGTGCCTCGCGACCGTCGGGGTGCTCAGGGGCACCGAAGGGGTACTCGACGGGGGAGCGCGGTTCGCGTTGACGTCCGTCGGGGCGCTGCTCGTCTTCCTCGGGCTCCGGCTCTGCCTGCGGTCCGGCCCCCTGCGCGCCCCGGACAGCGCCGGTGGCACCACGCTGTACGTCTGCTGGCTCCTCGGATACGTGGTCTACGGCGACGACCTGCTCAGGCAGGTCATCAGCGGTGGCCCCGACGGGCACTGGACGGCCGTGCCCGCACCTCTGCTCGGTCTGGCGCTGGCCGTGGCCCCCGCCGCCTGGTGCACGCACCTGTTCGCCGTGCACGCCCGTCACCGACTCGTCGGCAGCCACGGACTGGCGGAGTTCGGCGACGGTGTACGCCCCCTGCTCCTCGGTCTCGTCGCCCTCTTCCTGTGCGCGCTGGCCGTTCTGCTGGTCCTGGCCGATCTCGGCTACGGAGGCGGCGGCGCCCTCGTCGCCCCTGCCGCCCTCGGCGTCCTGCTCTTCCTGGCCCGCCTGCTGATCGCCCACGGCTTTCCCGAACCCGCCGCCACCGGACTTGCCTTCGCCTGCGCCGTCGAAGTGGCCGCTCCCTTCCTGATCCTGGCCGGGCGACTGCCCGGTCTCGACCTCCTCGCCCGGCCCGTCGAGGCCCTCGTCATGGCGGCCGGCACCGGAGGCGTACCCACCCTGGCCTGCGGCTTCGCCGCACTCGGCCTGCTGATCCATGCCTCGGTCGCGCTCTCCCGGGCCTCCGCCCACGCCACGGCGTAACCAGAGACCGCCCACCCGCGGAGCCGACGCCGCGGAACTCCCCTACCGCACACCCCTTCCTCAAGGAGACACCGGACATGACCCCCCAATCCCTCGCACCGGCAGCCCGCCGTCGGCACTCAGGGGGCGCGCGATGAGGGTTCTGCTGCTCGGAGCCAACGGATTCCTCGGCCGCTTCGTCGCCGACCGCCTGCTCGCCGACCCCGCCGTGCACCTCACGGCGCTCGGCCGCGGCGACGACGCCGACGTACGGTTCGATCTCGCCGGCGGCAGCCCCGGAGCGCTCACCCGCTTCCTGGACGCAGTTCACCCCGGAGTCGTCGTCAACTGCGCGGGCGCCACCCGTGGCGGCGCACGCGACCTCACCCGTCACAACACCGTCGCCGTCGCCACCGTCTGCGAGGCCATGCGCCGCAGCGGCTGCAGTGCCCGGCTCGTCCAGGTCGGCTGCGCCTCCGAGTACGGGCCCTCGCAGCCCGGTTCGTCCACCCCCGAGGACGCCGTGCCCCGCCCCGGAGGCCCGTACGGTGTCAGCAAACTCGCCGCCACCGAACTCGTCCTCGGCTCCGGCCTGGACGCGGTGGTCCTGCGGGTCTTCTCACCGGTCGGGCCCGGAACCCCGGCGGGCTCCCCGCTCGGGAGGCTCGCCGAGACGATGCGCCGCGCCATGCAGTCCGGCGACTCCGAGCTCAAGCTCAGCGGCCTCGGAGTGCAGCGCGACTTCGTCGACGTACGGGACGTGGCACGCGCCGTGCACGCCGCCTCGCTGTCCGCCGCCCAGGGCGTCGTCAACATCGGCACCGGCAGGGCCGTGCGGCTGCGTGACGCGGCTGCGGTTCTCGCCAGGGTCGCCGGATACGCGGGCGCCCTCCATGAGCTCGACACGCCTCCTGCCCGGCTCCCGATCGGCGCCCCCCGGGCCTCCGCGGAGTCCGTCGTCGAGCATCTCGCGGCGACCCCGTCGCCCTATCCGGACGGCTGCGGCGCATGGCAGCAGGCCGATGTGCGCACCGCCAGGGACCGGCTCGGCTGGCGCCCCCGGATCAACCTGGAGGAGTCCCTGGCCGACATCTGGATGGAGGCGGCATGCCGTATCTGACCAGCAACGGCGCGACCCTGCGGACCAGCGGCGCCGAACAGCTCGGTGTCGGTGTCCCCGGCTACGCCCACCCGCTGCTCGCACCCACCGAGTGGGCGGAGCTCAATCGCCCCGGCACGCCGCTGCACTGGGCGGTCCTCAACATCGACAACGGGCCGGGTGCGAGACCCGACCCGCACTGTCTGGAGGCGGCCGGACGCCTCCGTAACGCCCGGGAACGGGCCCTGCACGGCGAGGCTCCCGACGATGCCGTCCGGGCCTCGGGCGGGCGGCTGCTCGGCCACCTCGATCTGGCCTTCGGCAGCCGCCCCTTCGGGGAACTGGTCGCCGACGCCCAGTCCTTCCTCGACTGGTACCGGGTCGGCGGCTTCTACCTCGACCACTGCCCCGCCGAGCGAGCCGGCCTCCCGGCGGTCCGCCGGCTCACCAGCACCCTGGCCGCGCTCCTGGAGGACAGCGACAGTGCGGACGGGGGAGGCAGGCTAGTCCTGGGGCACGGCACCCACCCGTATCCGGGCTACGCCGAGGCCGCCGACCAGCTGGTCACCTTCCGCGGGCCGTGGACCGACTACCGCTGGTCGCAGGTGGCCGAGTGGACCGCGGTATACGAGCCGGGCCGCTTCGCCCACTTCGTGCACGGGGTTCCGCGTACCCACCTGGAAGAGGCCATGCGCGTCGCCCGCTGGCAGGGCGCGGGCACGGTCTTCTTCACGGACCGTGACGGCCGGAGGGGACAAACGGATCCATTTGCGGCACTGCCCAGCTACTGGGACGAATTCGTCTCGCGGATCGGACCCGGTATCTCGGAATGAGGAGCGGCGTGGCAGTGTTACGGGAGAACAACCGTACGTAGATGAAGTACGTAGAAACCGACCACCTGCATTGTTGAGGTTCCTGTGTCGCTGCCACCCTTGGTCGAGCCAGCTGCTGAGCTCACCGTCGACGAGGTCCGCAGGTACTCCCGCCACCTGATCATCCCGGATGTCGGGATGGACGGACAGAAGCGGCTGAAGAACGCGAAGGTGCTCTGTGTCGGCGCCGGCGGCCTCGGCTCGCCGGCCCTGATGTATCTGGCCGCGGCCGGTGTCGGCACGCTCGGCATCGTGGAGTTCGACGAGGTCGACGAGTCGAACCTGCAGCGCCAGATCATCCACAGCCAGGCCGACATCGGCCGGTCCAAGGCCCAGTCGGCCAGGGACTCGGTGCTGGGTATCAACCCGCTGGTGACCGTCGTCCTTCACGAGGAGCGGCTCGAAGCCGACAACGTGATGGACATCTTCGCCCAGTACGACCTGATCGTGGACGGCACGGACAACTTCGCCACCCGCTATCTCGTCAACGATGCCGCGGTCCTGCTGAACAAGCCGTACGTCTGGGGCTCGATCTACCGTTTCGACGGCCAGGCGTCCGTCTTCTGGTCCGAGCACGGTCCCTGCTACCGCTGCCTCTACCCGGAGCCGCCGCCCCCCGGCATGGTCCCGTCCTGCGCCGAGGGCGGTGTCCTGGGCGTGCTCTGCGCGTCCATCGGCTCCATCCAGGTCAACGAGGCCATCAAGCTGCTCGCCGGTATCGGTGACCCGCTGGTCGGCCGGCTGATGATCTACGACGCCCTGGAGATGCAGTACCGCCAGGTCAAGGTCCGCAAGGACCCGGACTGCGCGGTCTGCGGCGAGAACCCCACCGTCACCGAGCTCATCGACTACGAGGCCTTCTGCGGCGTCGTGTCCGAGGAGGCCCAGGAGGCGGCGGCCGGCTCCACGATCACTCCCAAGCAGCTCAAGGAGTGGATCGACGGGGACGAGAAGATCGAGATCATCGACGTCCGCGAGCCGAACGAGTACGAGATCGTCTCGATCCCGGGCGCCAAGCTGATCCCGAAGAACGAGTTCCTGATGGGCAACGCGCTGCAGGACCTGCCGCAGGACAGGCGCATCGTCCTGCACTGCAAGACGGGTGTCCGCAGCGCCGAGGTCCTCGCGGTCCTCAAGTCGGCGGGCTTCGCCGACGCGGTGCACGTCGGCGGCGGCGTGATCGGCTGGGTCCACCAGATCGAGCCCGAGAAGCCGGTCTACTAGGACCGCAGCAATACGCACGACGTACGAAGGGGTCGGCTCCGCACCGGAGCCGGCCCCTTCGCACGGTGCCGTCAGCTGCAGGTCCGGCCGTCCGCCGGGATCTTCCCGTCCAGGAAGTAGGCGTCGACGAGCGAGGTCACGCATCTGCTCTCGCCGTACGAGCCGTGCCCCTCACCTTTGTTGGTCAGCATCACGCCGACCCCCGCGCCCAGCTCGTCCGCCATCTTCCTTGCGCCCTCGTATGGTGTCGCCGGGTCGCCGGTCGTGCCGATGACGAGCATCGGCGCGGCGCCCGGAGCACTCGCCTCCGGTGTGTCGTGCTCTCCGTCGACCGGCCACCGGGCGCACCATCCCGCCGTGTCCCACGCCAGGAACGGGCCGAAGACCGGCGACAGCGCGCGGAATTCGGGCAGCAGTGCCCGCGTCTCGGACACCGTCGGCCTGGCCTTGGTGTCGGCGCAGGAGATCGCCCGCTGCGAGTGGGTCTGGGTGCCGTAGTGCCCGCTCTCGTCACGGCCGTTGTACGAATCGGCCAGCTGGAGCAGCCCGTCGCCCGTGCCGCTGTTCTCGGCCTCGTCGAGCGCGTCCGTCAGGGAGGGCCAGCTGCTCTTCGAATAGAGCGGGGTCACGATGCCTGTGATGGCCAGCGTCTCGTTGAGCTTGCGGCCCGAGGCGGTCGGCAGGGGGTCGGCGTCGATCCGCCGCAGCAGTGCCGCTATTCGCTGTGTGCCCGCCTCCGGGTCCTGGCCGCGGTCCTTGAGGTAGTTCTCCAGCGCCCGCTGGAAGCCCGTGGCCTGGTTGCGTGCGTGGCCCACCGTGTCCGCCGTCGGGTCCACTACTGCGTCGAGCACGACCCGTCCCACGCTCTGCGGGAAGAGATGGGCGTAGGTCCCGCCGAGCTCCGTACCGTACGAAATGCCGAAGTAGGAAAGCTTTCCGTCGCCGAGCGCCCTACGGATCACGTCCATGTCCCGGGCTGCGTTCGTCGTGCCGACATGGGGGAGCACCCTGCCGGAGCGGCGCTCGCAGCCTGCGCCGAAGTCCGCACCGTCCTTGACGAACGCGGTCTCCTCCGCAGCCGTGTCCGGTGTCATGTCGACCTCGCGGTACGCCCTTTCCTGCTCCTCGTCACTGCGGCAGTGGACCCCGGCGCTGCCCGCGACGCCTCGGGGGTCGAAGCCGACGAGGTCGTAACGGGTGTTGAGCTTTCCGTACGAACCGGCGGCGCGCGGCAGGATGTCGACCCCCGAGCCGCCGGGGCCGCCGAAGTTGAAGAGCATCGAGCCGATCCGCCGGCTCTTCTCCGTGGCCTTCTTGCGGATCAGCGCGATGGCGATCGTGTCGCCGTCCGGGCGGGCGTAGTCCAGCGGCACGTCGACGGTGGCGCACCGCCAGTCGGGACCGGGCGCTTGGCCGCCCTCCGGGGCTTCGCAGCGCTTCCAGGCCGACACCTGGGGTGCGGACGAGGTGGATTGCGGGGAGCCGGGCTGCTCGGACGCCGTTTTCGGGGATGTGGGCCGCGGGGACGGGGAGCTGTCGCATCCCGCGAGTACCCCTGCCGTCATCAGGGCCGATCCGGCCAGGGCAGCAGCCTTCCGGGCTCGTCCGCGTACACGCATGTGCGTTCCCTCCCCGTTGCCCGAAGGCCGAATACCGCGAAGGCGGTGGGGCGCACGCCGGGCGTTACAGATGCCCGGTCATGCTAAGGGCTGTCACTCGCAGACCGTGCCCGAGGCCGGCACTTTCCCGTTCAGCAGATAGCCGTCCACTGCTCTCTGCACACAGACGCTGCCGCCGTTGTACGCACCGTGTCCCTCGCCCTTGTAGGTGAGCTCGATCCCGACCCCCTTGCCGAGCTCGGCTGCCATCGCCTTGGCGCCCGCGTACGGCGTCGCCGGGTCGCCGGTGTTGCCGATGACCAGGATGGGTGCCGCACCCGGGGCGCTGACGTCGGGAGTCTCCCAGGCGCCTGCGACGGGCCAGCCGGTGCAGGACAGGAGTCCCCAGCCGAGGTAGTCGCCGAAGACCGGGGAGGCCTCGCGGAACGCGGGCAGCGCCGCCCTGGTCTGCTCCAGGGTGAACCGCTCCTTGGAGTCCGCGCAGTTGATGGCCGCGTTGGCGGCGTTCGAGTTGTCGTAGCGGCCGTCCTCGGCGCGGCCGTTCAGCGAGTCGGCGAGCGCGAGCAACAGCCCGCCGTTGTCACCGTCCGCCTCGTCGAGACCCTGTTCGAGCAGTGGCCAGGTCTCCTTGGAGTAGAGGGCCGACGCGATGCCGGTGGTGGCCTGGGTCTGCGTCAGTTCGCGTTCGCCCAGCCCCGGGACGGGCTCCTTCTCCAGTTGAGCGAGGAGTGCGGCGATCCAGTCCTGGACCTCCTGTGCGGTGGAACCGGGGAGCCTGCAGTCATCGCGTTCGGCGCAGTCGGCGGCGAAGTTGTCCAGGGCGAGCTGGAAGCCCCTGGCCTGGCCGAGCGAGGACTGCTTGGAGTTCTCCGTCGGGTCGACGACGGCATCCAGGACCATGCGGCCGACCTTCCCCGGGAACTGGTGGGCGTAGACACCGCCCAGTTCGGTTCCGTAGGAGATCCCGAAGTAGTACAGCTTGTCGTCGCCGAGCACTTCGCGGAGCAGGTCCATGTCCCGGGCCGCGTTCGTCGTACCGACGTAGGGCAGCACCTCGCCGGAGTTGTCCTTGCAGTCCGCGATGTAGGACTCCTGGTCCTCGACGAAGGCCTTCTCCTCGGCACTGTTGTCCGGAGTGCCGTCCATCTCGTAACGCGCGTCGAGGGCCTCGTCGTCCGAGCAGACGACGCCCTCGCTGCGGCCCACCCCACGCGGGTCGAAGCTCACCAGGTCGTAGCGGGTACGGAGCGCGTCGTACGCCGTTCCGAAGGACGGCAGGGTGGCGACACCGGAGGCGCCCGGTCCGCCGAAGTTGAAGACGAGGGAGCCGATCCTGCGGTCCTGGTTCCTGGCCCTGGCGCGGACGAGCGCCATTTCGATGGTCCTGCCGTCCGGCTCCGCGTAGCTGAGCGGTACGTCCATGAAGGAGCACTCCCAGACCGTCCCTCCCGGGAGGGGGGAGGGCGAGGCCCCACTGCCCTGGGCCTCGTTCGGGGCCGGACAGGGCTGCCAGTCGAGCTTCTGGGAAGACAGCTTCTCCGCTGTCGCCGTGGGTGAAGCGGTCGATGCCGCAGAGGGCTTCGCCCGGTCCGTACTCCCGCTGTCGTCGCCGTCGGAACATGCGGCCAGCGGCAGCAGGACGGCGGCGGTGGCAGCGAGGGCAGCGGCGCGCAGGGCGGGAGAGGTCCTCATGACCCCATCGTGCGGCGGGGTGCGGGGGAACGCGCGGGGCACGGTCCATGCGAGTGGTGCGGCGCCCGGTCCGTGCCCCTGGGCTAGAGCTCGCCCTTCCGGGTCAGCTGGTTGAAGCAGATCCAGCCGGGAAGCACCGGCAGCCACAGCGTCATCACGCGGTACAGCAGCACCGCCGGCGCCGCGACCTCCTTCGGCAGGCCCACCGCGATGAGCCCCAGGGTCAGCGCACCCTCGACCGCTCCCATACCGCCGGGGGTGGGTGCCGCGGACCCCAGGGCGTTGCCGGCGAGGAAGACCACCGCGATGCTGGCGTAGCTGAGCTGCGGGACGTCGGGACCGCTGAACGCTCGGATCGACGCGTCCAGGCAGAGCACGAACAGGCCGGTCAGCAGCAGCATGCCGCCGATGCCGGTGACCAGCTTCTGCGGGCGCTGCACGACGTCGAGCATGCGTGGTACGACTCCGGCGAACAGCGACCGCACCCGCGTCACGACGAACTTCCGCAGGAAGGGGATCGCGGTCACGACCAGCACGAGCACCGCGACGGTGAGCAGCCCCGCGATGACCGTTCTCGACGGGGTGAGCGAGTCCGGCGTCTTCTCCGTACCCGTCAGATATCCGAACAGGGCGAGCAGCAGGATGTGGCAGCCGAGGCCGAACAGCTGGGAGGCGCCGACACTCGCGACGGCGAGCCCCGGGCGTACTCCGGCACGCTGCAGGAAGCGTGTGTTCAGCGCCACGCCCCCGACCGCCGCCGGCGCGACGATCTTCACGAACGACCCGGCCACCTGCGCCAGCACGGTCTTGCCGAACGGCACCCGCTCCGGCACGAAGCCCAGCAGGCTCATGGCCGCGGCGATGTAGCTGAGGGCGGAGAAGCCCAGAGCCGCCGCCACCCAGCCCCACTCCGCCTGCTCGACGACCGTCCCGAAGTCGGCCTCGGTGACCTGTGAGATCAGGAAGTACGCGGCGATCGAACCTGCGATGAAACTGAACAGGGTGCGCGGCTTGATGCGTTCGAGCCGCACCGGTTCGACCGGCGCCTGCGGCCGGATCAGCAGCACCTGCCGACGGATCTGGGCGAGCAGATCCTCCTCGCGTGCCTCGTCCAGGGCATCGTCAATCGCCCGCTTCTCGGCCTGCTTCTCGGTGCGCAGCGACTTGCGGGCCGTCTTGCGGTCGCCGGCAGCCGCCTCGTCCTGCCCGTCCGTCCTGGCCTGCTTGGCCGTCTGCGAGGCCTCGAGCACGGCCTCACGCTCGCGCTGCGAGCGCTCGCGGGCGATCCTGCGCAGCGTCGCCCGGGTGGAGCGGCTGAGAGCGATCGGCTGGAGCAGCGGCAGACTGTCGGCGACGGCGTCGGGACCGAGTACGGCGAGCGCCCCGGCCACCGCCCGTTCGGCGCCCACCCGCAGCCCCGTGGTGGTGAGCAGCTGGGCGACGTCCATGCGCAGGATCAGGTCGCCGGCCGCGATCTCACCGCCGCGGAGATCGGTGACGAACACCGTGCCGGAAAGATCCACCAGAATCGCGTCACCGGTGAGCCTGCGGTGCGCGATCCGCCGCGACTGGAGCGCTTTCACCTGCCGCCAGGCGCCGCGCACCAGGTCGTCGGTGATCTCCTCGTCCTCCATCGAATCCAGCGAGCGCCCGCCGATGTGTTCGTACACCAGCATCACGGCATCGGGACCGAGCTCGGAGGTCGCGATCAGCTTGGGTGCGTTGGCCCCGGCGGCGATCGCCGCGTACGCGAGCAGTGCCTCCTGCTCCAGGGCCTGGCGCAGGGACTGGATGGAACGGCGCTGGGTGATGCTGCGCAGGGTGAGCCTGCGCCACACCCGGTAGAAGAAGCCCTGGGCCTGCTGTTCACGGTCGACGACCGTCACATCCAGCGGTGGCCCGTTCTCCAGGGTGACCAGATAGCGGCGGCCACGGTCGCTCTGGTCGATGTTTTCGGGGGCGTCCTCGGTGCGCATCGCGGCGACCGGGCGGAAACCGACATGGCGCAGACCGGCCATCAGGTGCTGGCCGGTCGGACGGACGTTCGGCGAGCCGACCGCGTACAGCGTGCCGTACGCCACGGTCCAGCCGATCAGCACGGTGAGGATGATGGAGAACGGTGTGGTGTACCCCCCGACCAGCATCGCGAAGGCGTCCAGGAGCAGCACCACCCACAGCACGACCCGCCAGCGCGGTCTGCGTGCCATGCCGACCGCCGTCATGTAGGCGATGACGGGGGCCAGGTAACCGTGCACGGGATCAGTGAGCGCGTCACCGGGCTGCGGCTGGGTCAGAGCGTCCCGGATGGTCCCCGATGCCGACCTCGCGACCCAGAGATCGGTGGCCAGCGTCACCCCGTGGGCCAGTACGGCGGCGAGCACGCCGTCCGCGATGCGCAGCCCGTCACGTTTGACCAGTCGCTCGATCGCGAAGGCGACCGGTACGAGCAGTACAGCGATGCTGGACACCAGTCCGGCGAGCTTGATCAGCAGGTCGGGCGCCTGGTCGGTGCCCTTGGAGATGTCGTCCTCGAGGCCGGTGGTGGTGCCCTGGGCGAAAGCGGCGATGGAGAAGAGAAGGACGATCGCGAGGACACCGATGAGGAGCCGCAGCAGATCGGAGGGGCGGTGCACACGGGCGGGCAGCAGCGGCTCGTCACCCGATACGCGGTCGGTCAGCCCGGCGTCGGCCGAGGCGAGGGTCGAGCCCGCGAGGTGCTCCCCGGAAGGTTCGGGGGCGTTCTGTGCGTCCGCGGCGGTGTTCCGGGCATCCGGGGTGTCGGGCGCGTCGGGGCGCGGCTCGGCATCAGAGGCGTCGGCCGCCTTCGGTGGCTGCACGCCCTGCTCCTTCGTCGCCTCTGATTGGTCTTCGTGTTCTCGTATCACCGGTCACCGCCCGCATGATGGTGGCACGGCCTGCAGACAGAGGGGGGCATCAGGGTGCATTGCACGGGCGCGCGATGCGCAACATACGCTCCTTTGCCCTTGCGCGCACGCTGTGTGATCAGGGCGACACCGAACCCGCACCACTGTCGGTGGCGTACGGCAGGATGTGGCGGATGAGCGAAGACCGGACGAGCGGCGGCGCTGCGGGTGGGGCGCCGTCGGCCCCCACGGGCGCCGAGCTGCCCGAGTACGCGGAGCGGGTCCTGGACGTCGCCGACCTGATCCCGGCAGGCCACGTCATGACGTACGGCGATGTGGCGGAGTGGCTCGGCGACGGCGGACCGAGACAGGTCGGCCGGGTGATGGCGCTGTACGGCTCCGCAGTGCCGTGGTGGCGTGTCGTGCGGGCCGACGGGGCACTGCTCCCGGGTCATGAGCTGCGGGCACTGGACCACTACCGTGACGAGGGCACGCCGCTGCGCGAAGCCTCGCGCAGTGCGGAGGGGCACCTCCCGCGCCTCGATATGAAACGCGCCAGGTGGGACGGCGCCACGGACGCGGCAGGCCGTCCCGGAAGCGGTCCGGACCACGGTCCGGACGGGGGCGAGGAAGCTCACATCTGACAGCTTCGGCCATCGTGCGCCCCGGAGACATGCGCCGGGCCGGTACGGGACTCGCGCCGGGCCCGCAGGGCGCACACGTGACGAGGGACGCAGCCCAGTCGCTGCGCCGCGGCCCGCCGCTGGCGTAGCGTCGTCCACGCGCGGCGCGCTCCGCTCCTTCGTCCTCAGCGCACCCAGGCCACCCGAGCAGACCGAGTACACCCACCAGGACCGGCGACCCACGTGAGCTCCTCCTTCACCACCCGGAACAGTCCGTACCGTCAGACACGGCGGCGGACCCCGGGCGCCTACCGGCTGGTGCGCACCCCGCCGGGTTCCGTTGCCCCACCTCTCCTGGACGCAGGGCAACGCGCGGTGGTTGATCACCGGACCGGCCCGCTGCTGGTCCTCGCCGGACCGGGTACGGGCAAGACCACCACGCTCGTCGAGGCCGTCGCCGCCCGAGTGGCCGCGGGGACCGACCCGGCCCGCATCCTCGTCCTCACCTTCAGCCGCAAGGCAGCAGTGGAGCTGCGCGACCGGATGGCGTCCAGGCTCGGTGGCACCCGCGGTCCGCAGGCCACCACCTTCCACTCGTACTGCTACGCCCTGGTCCGCGCACACCAGGACGCCGACCTGTTCGCCGATCCGCTGCGCCTGCTCTCCGGACCCGAGCAGGACGTCACTGTCCGTGAGCTCCTCGCGGGCCAGCTCGGCCTGGAACAGGCAGGACTCACCCATGTCCGCTGGCCCGACGAGCTGCGGGCCTGCCTGACCACGCGCGGCTTCGCCGACGAGGTACGCGCGGTGCTGGCACGCAGCCGCGAACTCGGCCTCGGCCCGGACGCCCTTGCCGCATTCGCGCGCCGCACCGGCCGTCCGGACTGGAGCGCCGCCGCGCAGTTCCTCGCCGAATACCTGGATGTCCTCGACGCACAGGGGGTCCTGGACTACGCGGAACTGGTCCACCGGGCCGTCCTTCTCGCCGAGCGGCCCGAGGTCGGCGCGCTGCTGGCCCGGAGTTACGACGCGGTCTTCGTCGACGAGTACCAGGACACGGACCCGGCCCAGGTGCGGCTGCTCCATGCGCTGGCGGGGAACCGGGGGAGCGCCCCGGGTACCGGGGGAGGCCGGACGCTGATCGCCTTCGGGGACCCGGACCAGTCGATCTACGCCTTCCGGGGCGCCGATGTGAACGGCATCCTCGACTTCCCGGACACCTTCCGCCGCGCCGACGGCGCGCCCGCCCCCGTCGGAGTCCTCACCACCTCGCGCCGCTCCGGTGCGCAGCTGCTCGCCGCCACCCGGCTGCTCACCCGCCGGATGCCACTCACCCGCCTGCCGTCGGACAAGGTCCGTGCCCACCGCGAGCTGTCCGCCGTGCGCGGGGGCGGCCGGGTCGAGACGTACACCTATCCGACCGCTTCCACCGAGCTGGAGAACATCGCCGACCTGCTGCGGCGCGCGCACCTGGAGGAGGGCGTGCCGTGGAAGGACATGGCGGTCCTCGTGCGTGCCGGAGGCCGTTCGATTCCTGCCGTGCGCAGGGCGCTCACGTCCGCCGGCGTGCCTCTGGAGGTGGACGGCGACGACCTCCCGCTGCGTCATGAGCCGGCGGTCGCGCCGCTGCTGACCGCGCTGCGGACGGTAGCCACGGCGGCGGTGGGCCGTGCCGTGCCCGAGCCGCACGAGGACACCGGCAGCGACAGCCACGCCGGCAGCGGCAGCGACGCCGGCAGCGACGCCGACGCCGGCAGCGACGCCGACGCCGGCAGCGACGCCGACGCCGGCAGCGACGCCGACGCCGACAGCGACGGCGCCGATACGGATACGGATGCCGATACGGATACGGACCGGCTCGACACCGAGGCGGAGGGCGATCCCAAGCGGCACGACACCGGGGCCGATCCCGAGCTGTCCGGTGCCCCGGCCGGCGCGGAGAGGCTCGACACCGAGACAGCCCTCACGCTCCTCACGTCCCCGCTCGGCTCCATGGACGCCGCCGATCTGCGGCGCCTGGGCCGTGCCCTGCGCGACGAGGAGCGGGCCGCCGGCAACCGTGTGCCGCCGCCGTCCGGCGAGCTGCTGGCCAGAGCCCTCGCCGAGCCCGAGCGTCTTGTGGCGCACGACCCGGCGTACGCCCGCGGTGCCCAGCGCCTCGGTGCGCTCCTGCGCAAGGCCCGCGAACTCCTGGAGGGCGGCGGCACGGCCGAAGAGGCCCTGTGGACCCTGTGGGACGGCACCCCCTGGCCGGGCAGGCTCGAGCGGGCCGCACTGCGCGGCGGCGCGGGCGGCCGGAACGCCGACCGGGACCTCGACGCCGTGTGCGCCCTCTTCGAAACAGCGGCCCGCGCGGAGGAGCGCACCGGAGGACGAGGTGCGCTCAACTTCCTGGAAGAGGTCGACGCCCAGGACATCGCCGCCGACACACTCTCCCGGCGTGCTGTTCGCCCCGATGCCGTACGGCTGATGACCGCGCACCGTTCCAAGGGCCTGGAGTGGCGTCTGGTCGTCGTCGCCGGGGTGCAGGAAGGGCTCTGGCCCGACCTGCGCCGCCGCGGTTCACTCCTCGAGGCGGACCGGATCGGCCGTGACGGCCTGGCCGAACCCCTCACCCCGGGGGCGCTCCTGGCCGAGGAACGCCGCCTCTTCTACGTCGCCGCCACCCGCGCCCGGGAACGTCTCGTCGTCACGGCGGTCAAGGCCCCTGCCGACGACGGTGACCAGCCGTCCCGCTTCCTCACCGAGCTCGGGGTCGAACCACGCGACATCACAGGCCGGCCCCGCCGCCCGCTCGCGGTCGCCTCGCTCGTCGCCGAACTCCGGGCGACGACCGTCGACCCCGCCGCGTCGGCCGCCCTGCGCGACGCCGCTGCCCACCGGCTCGCCCGGCTCGCCGCGCTGACCGATGACGAGGGCCAGCCGCTCGTGCCCGCGGCCCATCCGTACCGCTGGTGGGGGCTGAACGAGACGACCCGCTCCGAGGTCCCGCTGCGCGACCGGGACCATCCCGTCGCGCTGTCCGGAAGCGCGCTCGACCAGCTCGCCAACACCTGCGCCCTGCAGTGGTTCCTGGGCCGCGAGGTGAAGGCCGATGCCCCGGCAACGGCCGCACAGGGCTTCGGCAACGTGGTCCACGTCCTCGCCGACGAAGTGGCCTCGGGCCGTACCGCCGCTGACCTGGACGTCCTGATGGAGCGCCTGGACTCCGTCTGGAACGGCCTGGTCTTCGACGCACCGTGGAAGTCCCAGCAGGAGAAGGACCAGGCGCGTGCCGCCCTGGAGCGCTTCCTGCGCTGGCACGTCATGGACCGCACCGGTCGCACCCCCGCCGCCAGCGAACACGACTTCGACGTGACGCTCGAAGCGGGGGAGTACGCGGTGCGCATCCGGGGCTCCATGGACCGGGTCGAACAGGACACCGAGGGCCGGGCGTACGTCGTCGACTTCAAGACCGGAAAGGGGGCACCGACCAAGGACGAGGTGGCCGCTCACCCCCAGCTCGCCGTGTACCAGCTGGCGGTCAGGGAAGGCGCCGTCGATGACGTCTTCGAGGGCCGCCGCCCCGATCCCGGCGGCGCCGAACTCGTACAGCTGCGCCAGCCGGCCCCGAAGAAGGAGGGCGGCGACGCCCTTCCCAAGGTGCAGGCCCAGGAACCCCTCTCCGGGGAGTGGGTCTCCGACCTGCTGGCCACGGCGGCCGGCCGCGTCCTGGACGAACGCTTCACGCCCACGACCGGCCAGCACTGCACCCACTGCACCTTCCGGGCCTCGTGCAGCGCACAGCCCGAAGGCCGTCAGATCATCGAGTGACGTCCCGGGCGAGCCACCGTGTGTGGTCCCGGGCGATGTCAGGGCGGGACAGCTTTGTCGGTGCCTGCGGTTAGCCTCTCTGGAGTGTCCTCGCGTATCACCGACCCCGAGCAGCTCAAGGAGCTCCTCGGGATCCCCTTCACCCCGGAGCAGACGGCCTGCATCACTGCGCCGCCCGCCCCGCAGGTGATCGTGGCCGGAGCCGGCTCGGGGAAGACCACGGTGATGGCGGCCCGCGTGGTGTGGCTCGTCGGGACCGGGCAGGTCGCCCCGGAGCAGGTCCTCGGCCTGACCTTCACGAACAAGGCCGCGGGCGAGCTCGCCGAGCGGGTCCGCAAAGCCCTTGTCGCAGCAGGGGTCACCGACCCGGACGTCATCGATCCGGACAACCCCCCGGGCGAGCCCAGCATCTCCACGTACCACGCCTTCGCCGGCCGGCTGCTCACCGATCACGGCCTGCGGATCGGTCTCGAACCCACCACCCGCCTCCTCGCCGACGCCACCCGCTACCAGCTCGCCGCCCGGGTGCTGCGCGAGGCACCCGGCCCCTTCCCGGCGCTGACCAGGTCCTTTCCCACACTGGTCAGCGACCTGCTGGCCCTGGACGCCGAGCTCGCCGAACACCTGGTACGCCCCGAACAGCTCGCGGAGTACGACACCGAACTGCTCCGGACACTCGGAACGGCCAGGCTCACCAACGCCGAGCTGCGCAAGATCCCCGAGACGGCCGAGGCCCGCCGCGAGCTCCTCGAGCTGACCCGGCGCTACCGGGCGGCCAAACGCAGCCGGGATCTCCTCGACTTCGGCGACCAGATCGCGCTCTCCGCCGAGCTGGCCCTCACCCGGCCCGAGGTCGGCGCCATCCTGCGCGACGAATTCAGGGTCGTCCTGCTCGACGAGTACCAGGACACCTCCGTGGCCCAGCGCCTCCTGCTCGCCGGCCTCTTCGGCGGGTCGGGCGAAGCCGCGGCCGGCCACGCCGTCACCGCCGTCGGAGACCCGTGCCAGGCGATCTACGGCTGGCGCGGTGCCTCCGTCGCCAACCTCGACGACTTCCCGCACCACTTCCCGCACGCCGACGGCACCCCCGCCACCCGCTACTCCCTCAGCGAGAACCGCCGCAGCGGCGGCCGCCTCCTCCACCTCGCCAACGGCCTCGCCGACCCCCTGCGCGCCATGCACGAGGGCGTGGAGGCACTGCGGCCCGCGCCCGGTGCCGAGCGGGACGGCATGGTGCGGTGCGCCCTGCTCCGTACCCACGCCGAAGAGATCGACTGGCTCGGCGACTCCCTCGCCCACCTCGTACGGACCGGCACCGCACCCGGGGAGATCGCCGTCCTGTGCCGGACCGCGGGAGACTTCCCCCTGATCCAGGCCGCCCTCGTCGCCCGGGACATCCCGGTCGAGGTCGTCGGCCTGTCCGGGCTGCTGCACCTCCCGGAGGTCGCGGATCTCGTCGGCGTCTGCGAAGTCCTCCAGGACCCCGGGGCCAACGCCTCGCTGGTCCGGCTGCTCATCGGGCCGCGCTGGCGGATCGGCGCCCGGGACCTCGCACTGCTCGGCCGCCGCGCCCGACTCCTCGTCCACCGCACCTCCCACGGCGGGGACGACGACTTCGACCCCGACCGCCGTCTCGCCGAAGCGGTCGAAGGCATCGACCCCGCCGAGGTGATCTCGCTCGCGGACGCCCTGGACACCTTCCTGGAGTCGGGAGGGGCCGAGGACGACGGACTGCCGTTCTCGACGGAGGCACGCATCCGTTTCGCCCGCCTCGCCACCGAGCTGCGCGACCTGCGCCGCTCACTCGCCGACCCCCTCATGGACGTTCTGCACCGCGTCCTCGCCACGACCGGCCTGGAAGTGGAGCTCTCCGCGTCGCCGCACGCCCTCGCCGCCCGCCGACGCGAGACCCTCGCCAACTTCCTGGACGTCGCCGCAGGCTTTGCCGCGGTCGACGGGGAAGCCTCCCTGCTCGCCTTCCTCGGCTTCCTGCGCACGGCGGCGCAGTACGAAAAGGGCCTGGACAACGCACTGCCCGGTGGGGAGAACACCGTCAAGGTCCTCACCGCGCACAAGTCCAAGGGCCTGGAGTGGGATGTCGTCGCCGTGCCGGGGCTGGTGACCGGCCAGTTCCCGAGTGGTCAGTCCCGGGATGCCTGGACCTCGCAGTCCAAGGTCCTGCCGCACTCACTGCGCGGCGATGCTGCCACCCTCCCGGTCGTCCACTCCTGGGACGCCAAGGGCCTCAAAGCCTTCAAGGAGGAGATGAAGGAGCATCAGAACACCGAGGAGCTCCGCCTCGGCTATGTCACCTTCACCCGTCCTCGCAGCCTGCTCCTCGGCTCCGGCCACTGGTGGGGCCCGTCCCAGAAGAAGACACGCGGCCCGTCCGCCTTTCTCGAGGCGCTGTACGAGCACTGCGCGGCCGGGTACGGCGAGATCGAGGCCTGGGCCGACGAGCCCGGGGAGGACGAGGAGAACCCGGCACTCCAGGAGAGGGACACCGATCAGGCCTGGCCGCTTCCCCTGGACGCCACAGCCATGGCCCGCCGCCGTGCCGCCAGGGACACGGTGCTGGCCCACCTGGAGGCGCTGGCAGCCACCCCCGTACCGGATGTGTACGACGAGGAGCCCCCGTACGACGAGGGAGAGCCCCCGTTCGACAACGGGGAGGCCTTCTACGGCGACAACGGGGAGGCGCTGTACGACGAGGCCGACGCACCGTACGACGACCCGTCCCCCGACGGTGCGCCCTCTCACAGCGACGCAGTGGCCCCATCGCAGGACCCGGGCCCGCCCGCCCCCAGGGTTCCCGCTGCCCGCACCCCCGCGGACGCGGAGCTCACCCCGGAGGAATCGCGCACCCTCGCCTCCTGGGACCGCGATCTCGACGCCCTCGCGGGTGAGCTGCGCCGTGCCCGCGCATCCGTGCGGGACGTTCTCGTACCCGCCTCGCTCTCCGCCACCCAGCTGCTGCACCTTGCCGACGACCCCGAAGGCTTCGCACGGGAACTGGCCCGCCCCATGCCCAGGCCCCCACAGGCCGCGGCCCGCCGGGGGACCCGCTTCCATGCCTGGGTGGAGTCCAGGTTCGAGGAACTGCCGCTGCCCATGCTCGGCCCCGACGAGCTCCCCGGGGGCGACGACAACGACACGGAGATCGCCGACGAACAGGATCTCGCCGCGCTCAAGGAAGCCTTCGAGCGCAGCGTGTACGCCCGGCGCACCCCGTACCGCGTCGAGACCCCGTTCCAGATCACCCTCGCCGGCCGGGTGATCCGGGGCCGGATCGACGCGGTCTACCGCACGGGGGACACCTACGAAATCGTCGACTGGAAGACCGGCAGGCACCGCACGGCCGACCCCCTCCAGCTCGCCGTCTACCGCCTGGCCTGGGCCGAACTGCACGACCTTCCGCCGGAAGCGGTCGCAGCGACGTTCCTGTACGTACGCACCGGGGAGACCGTCAGCCCTGCCCGGCTGCCGGGCAGGGCGGAACTGGAGCAGCTTCTGCTGGACGAGTCACCTCCGCAGGGCCGATAGGCTCAAGACCATGAGCGACACCCCGGACAGTGCCGTCCGTATGTACACCGAGCAGCACCGCACAGCCTTCCTCGACGACCTGGCCGAGTGGCTGCGCATCCCGTCCGTATCCGCCCAGCCGGAGCACGACGGGGACGTACGGCGCAGTGCCGAGTGGCTCACGCACAAGCTCGCCGAGACCGGGTTCCCCGTCACCGAGATCTGGGAGACGCCCGGCGCCCCGGCCGTCTTCGCCGAGTGGCCGTCCGACGACCCGGACGCACCGGTCGTCCTCGTCTACGGCCACCACGACGTACAGCCCGCAGCCCGCGAGGACGGCTGGCACACCGAGCCGTTCGAACCGGTGATCCGCGACGGCAGGCTCTACGGGCGCGGCGCGGCCGACGACAAGGGCCAGGTGTTCTTCCACACACTCGGCGTCCGGGCCCACCTCGCGGCAACCGGCCGCACCACCCCCGCCGTGCACCTCAAGCTCCTCGTCGAGGGCGAGGAGGAGTCCGGCTCCCCGCACTTCCGCGCCCTGGCCGAAGAGCGTGCCGACCGCCTTGCGGCCGACGTCGTGATCGTCTCCGACACCGGCATGTGGGACGAGAACACCCCGACCGTCTGTACCGGAATGCGCGGTCTCGCCGAGTGCGAGATCGAGCTGTACGGCCCGGGCCAGGACATCCATTCCGGATCGTTCGGCGGCGCCGTACCCAACCCCGCGACCGCTCTGGCCCGCCTCGTCGCCGCGCTCCACGACCCGCAGGGCCGGGTCGCGGTACCCGGGTTCTACGACGGCGTGGCCGAACTCACCGACACCGAGCGGGCCCTCTTCGCCGAGCTGCCCTTCGACGAGGCCACCTGGCTGCGCACCGCAGCTTCACAGGCCACCGCGGGCGAGGCCGGGTACTCCACCCTGGAGCGCGTCTGGGCGCGCCCCACCGCCGAGGTCAATGGCATCGGCGGCGGCTACCAAGGGGCGGGCAGCAAGACGGTCATCCCCTCGTCCGCCCTGGTGAAGCTGAGCTTCCGGCTGGTCGCAGGCCAGGACCCGGACCGCATCCAGCAGATGGTCGTCAAGTGGGCCGAGGAACAGATCCCGGCCGGCGTCCGTCACCGGATCACCTTCGCCCCCGCCACCCGGCCGTGCCTGACCCCGCTGGACCACCCCGCCCTGCAGGCGGTGACCCGCGCCATGGGACGGGCCTTCGGGAAGAAGATCCTCTTCACCCGCGAAGGAGGCTCGGGCCCCGCAGCAGACCTGCAGGACGTGCTCGGCGCACCCGTCCTCTTCCTGGGCATCTCCGTACCGTCCGACGGCTGGCACGGCCCCGACGAGAAGGTCGAGATCGACCTCCTCCTCAAGGGCGTGGAGACCGCCGCCCATCTGTGGGGCGAACTGGCCGCGGCACCCCGCTGAATTCTCTGAACACCCGATCCATCCCCGGGGGAGTAGGAAGCACCTGTGAGCACCTTCGACAACGCCACCGCTGACCGTCCGATCGGTCTCACCGCGCCCAGCGGCATCGACCGCTCCGCGCACCACCGGCTCGACGAGGCCTGGCTCGCCGCAGCCTGGAGCCACCCGACGACCAGAGTCTTCGTCGTGTCCGGCGGACAGGCGCTGATCGACGACACCCCGGACGGCGGCACCGAGCTCGTCATGACCCCGTCCTTCGAGGCGCCGCTCACCGAGACCCACCGCTACTTCCTCGGCACCGACGAGGAGGGGGTGCGCTACTTCGCCCTCCAGAAGGACTCGCTGCCGGGCCGTATGGACCAGTCCGCGCGCCCTGCGGGCCTGCGCGAGGCGGGGCTGCTCCTCGGCGCGCGTGATGCAGGGCTCATGGTGCACGCGGTGGCCCTGGAGAACTGGCAGCGACTGCACCGCTTCTGCTCACGCTGTGGCGAGCGCACCGTCATCGCGGCGGCCGGCCACATCCGCCGCTGCCAGGCCTGCGGCGCGGAGCACTACCCGCGGACCGACCCTGCGGTGATCATGCTGGTCACCGACGACCAGGACCGTGCCCTGCTGGGCCGCCAGGTGCACTGGCCCGAGGGACGCTTCTCGACGCTCGCGGGATTTGTCGAGCCGGGTGAGTCGATCGAGCAGTCCGTGGCCCGCGAGGTGTTCGAGGAAGCGGGCGTCACCGTCGGCGAGGTCGAGTACATCGCCAGCCAGCCCTGGCCGTTCCCGTCCAGCCTGATGCTCGGCTTCATGGCTCGGGCCACCTCCTCGGAGATCAACGTGGACGGCGAGGAGATCGAGGAGGCCCGCTGGTTCTCCCGCGAGGACCTGACGGCGTCCTTCGAATCGGGTGAGGTCCTGCCCCCGTTCGGCATCTCGATCGCGGCGCGCCTGATCGAGCTCTGGTACGGCAAGCCGCTCCCGAGGCCGGGCAACGCCGGCTGACGGTACGGGCGGGGCGGGGCCGGTGCAGCGGGACACCCTGGCGTGCCCGTGCGCCGGGACGCCTCGGTAGGGTCCCGGCCATGCCCGAATCGAGCGTCCGTCACGACGCGATCATCAATGCCATCATGGCCAACGTCGGCCGCTCGACGCTGGCCTTCGAGGAAGTGCACGCGGACCGGCAGCACGGAACGGCCTTCTGGTTCAACGACCTCGTCGACTCCACGTCCGACGCGGAGGTCATCAGGCAGTACCTCGTGACGGCTGCGGAGGTTACGCGCTACGACGTGGGCGAGCTGACGCTGCGACCCGAGTTGTGTGAACCCGCGATGAGCGCGGAGAAGCTTCTCATGACGGACTTCGCCGCCGGGTGGACCGTCCTCGGTGAGCTGGGCGTCGCCGTGATGTCCACGGCCGGACTGCATGCCCACGGCGCTCGCAAGGGCTGGAGCTGGGCGACCGACGAGATCACCGACGGTCTGGCCGCGAACGACGAGGACATTGCCCGGATCGGTGCCGAGCCTCAGCCCGCCTACATTCTGGGCCATGACGTGGGGGAGACGGACGGAGAGAGGCTGCAGGCCGTCGTCGTGGGCCAGGTGGCACGGGGGGACGACAGCCACGTCCACTGGGACTCCGCCCTGCCCGTGGGGTGCGCCGGTGCTCCGGTCTTCGTGGGGAACCCGCTCGGTGGCGGCAGGATCAAGCTGGTCTGTGTCGGAGTCGTCCTGCCCGGTGAGAAGCAGAACCGGATAGCGACCTTCGACCGCATCAGGACCGCCCTGCGGGAGCTGGCAGCGGATCCGGGCCGGGAGCCGGTGCCGGGCCCGGAGCCGGTGCAGGGCCCGGACCGGGAAGCGGAACGACGGCCGAGCTGGTGGCGAAAGCGTCCCCGTAATCGCTGATGCCGGCCCGACCCGCCCGGCCCGCTCGCAGTGCGCCAGGCATGGCGACGGCCCCGGAGCTTCAGCTCGGGGCCGTCGCCGTTCGTAACTGCGTCAGGCGCCGACCTTCTGCTTGACCTGGGCCAGCGAGGGGTTCGTCAGCGTCGAACCGTCAGGGAAGAGCACGGTCGGAACCGTCTGGTTTCCGCCATTCGCCTTCTCGACAAAAGCTGCCGAATCCGGGTCCTGCTCGATGTTGACCTCGGTGTACGCGATGCCTTCGCGGTCCATCTGGCCCTTGAGCCGACGGCAGTAGCCGCACCACGTGGTGCTGTACATCGTCACAGTGCCCGGCATGTCGCTGGTGCTCCCTTGTCTCGTCCGTCTCGCTGGAAGGCGGGAAGAACACGTTCCCGTACCTTCCCGCATGCAGGCAACGTACGGGACCCGGCCGCCATTCCCGCGACCGCATCCGTATCAGTTATCAGTACGACGAACGCCACCCCCTGTGGACAACTTCCGCACCGGCCCCCTGCGACCTGGCAGCATGGCGGGGTGACAGCAGCAACGCATTCCACTCTTTTCCCGCAGGTTCCCGAGTCCGCGGACGCCGTGCTCGACGGGCTCGACCCGGAGCAGCGCGAGGTCGCGCTGGCCCTCGCCGGACCCGTGTGCGTGCTGGCCGGAGCCGGTACGGGCAAGACGCGAGCCATCACGCATCGCATCGCCTACGGGGTGAGGGCCGGGATCATCCAGCCGACGACCGTGCTCGCCGTCACCTTCACCAACCGCGCTGCCGGCGAGATGCGGGGCAGGCTCCGTCAGCTCGGCGCCACCGGCGTGCAGGCGCGGACGTTCCACTCGGCTGCGCTGCGTCAGCTCCAGTACTTCT
The DNA here is from genome assembly GCF_042736635.1 of Streptomyces sp. NPDC060035. NCBI lineage: Bacteria > Bacillati > Actinomycetota > Actinomycetes > Kitasatosporales > Streptomycetaceae > Streptomyces > Streptomyces sp. NPDC060035. Next base: position 48,282 of record NZ_JBHWVO010000026.1, on the reverse strand, counting down.
GGCCGAAAGCAGTCGGTGGTGCGCTGCCGCGGCTGGTGGAGCGCAAGGTCCAGCTGGTCGCCGAGGCGGCGTCCCGCTGCGGGATCCGGCTCGACCGCAACGAGCTGCGGGACACCACGAGCGAGATCGAGTGGGCCAAGGTCACCCAGACCGTGCCCGCCGACTACCCGGCCGCGGTCGCCAAGACCCAGCGCGACGCCCCGCGTGATCCTGCCGAGCTGTCACAGATCTATGCGATGTACGAGCAGCTCAAGCGTGAGCGGTCGGTGATCGACTTCGAGGATGTGCTGCTTCTCACCGTCGGCATCCTTCAGGACCGGCACGACATCGCCGAGCACGTGCGCGGCCAGTACCAGCACTTCGTCGTCGACGAGTACCAGGACGTCAGCCCGCTCCAGCAGCGGCTCCTCGACCTCTGGCTCGGCGACCGGGACAACCTGTGCGTCGTCGGTGACGCAAGCCAGACGATCTACTCCTTCACCGGGGCGACCCCCGACCATCTGCTGAACTTCCGCACCCGCCACCCGAACGCGACGGTGGTCAAACTGGTGCGGGACTACCGCTCCACGCCCCAGGTCGTCCACCTGGCCAACGGACTGCTGAGCCAGGCCCGGGGCAGGGCGGCCGAGCACCGGCTGGAGCTGGTCTCGCAGCGCGAGAAGGGCCCCGAACCCGCCTACACGGAGTATGCGGACGAGCCCGCGGAGGCCGAGGGCACCGCCCGGCGGATCCGTGATCTGATCGCCGCAGGTGTCCCGGCCGGCGAGATCGCCGTGCTGTACCGGGTCAATTCCCAGTCCGAGGTCTACGAGCAGGCCCTCGCGGACGCGGGTGTGCCCTACCAGCTGCGCGGAGCGGAGCGTTTTTTCGACCGTGCGGAGGTACGGGAGGCGGGCGTCGCCCTGCGCGGCGCCGCCCGCGCCGGGGGCAACGACTCCTTGCTCGACGGCGCCGAGAACCTGCCCTCCGAGGTGCGGGCGGTGCTCTCCACCAAGGGGTGGACCTCCAAGCCGCCCAACGGCTCCGGTGCGGTCCGGGACCGCTGGGAGTCGCTGGCCGCTCTGGTGCGTCTGGCCGAGGACTTCGAACAGGCCAGGCCGGGCGCCACGCTCTCCGACCTCGTGGCGGAGCTCGACGAACGGGCAGCAGCCCAGCACGCCCCCACGGTCCAGGGCGTCACGCTGGCTTCGCTGCACTCGGCGAAGGGGCTGGAATGGGATGCAGCCTTCCTGGTCGGGCTCACCGAGGGCATGATGCCGATCGCCTACGCCAAGACCGACGAACAGGTCGAAGAGGAACGCCGGCTGCTGTACGTCGGTGTCACCCGGGCCCGCTTCCACCTCTCGCTGTCCTGGGCCCTGTCCCGCTCACCCGGCGGACGCGGTGGCCGTCGGCCGACCCGCTTCCTGAACGGGCTGCGACCCGGCTCGACCGCCTTCGGGGTGCGGGGCGGCGCGGGGGGAGGCGGCGGCATCGACCGCGGCTCGGGTACGGGCACGGGTGCAAGCAGCGGCGGTTTTGAGAAGCCTGCCCGGCCCAGGCGTCGTGGGCCGGTGCTGTGCCGGGTCTGCGGCAAGACCCTCACCGAAGCCGGTGAGATCAAGCTGATGCGCTGTGAGGACTGCCCGTCGGACATGGACGAGGGGCTGTACGAGCGACTGAGGCAGTGGCGAGCGGACCGGGCGAAGGAGATCGGCCAGCCCGCGTACTGCGTGTTCACCGACAAGACGCTGATGGCGATCGCCGAGGCGGTGCCGGACACCGAGGGCGAGCTGGTCGTCATCGGCGGCGTCGGCAACCGGAAGCTGACCCGCTTCGGAGCCGATGTGCTCGACATCTGTGCAGGTCGGACGCTGGAACGGGAGTCAGGAGAGGGCGACGACGACGTGTGAGAAAAACTCGTCGAAAAAATAGTTTGCGCCCGCAGCAGTCATCACCATAGGTTCTTAACCATCGGGAACAGCGACTTCTCTGAAGCCCTGATTCCGTGCTGTACTTATCCGAATACGCAGGACCGGCCCCGGCCGGTCCCCCGAGACGCCGAGAGGAGGCGATTCCTGTGATCAGCATCATCAAGACCACCAAAACGACCGATCCCTCGGTCGTCTCCGCCTGCTCGCTCGGCCTCGGCTGCTCTTCGGAACTTTCGCTTCGTGGCACCGGTGTGTCCGGCATTTCCGCCGGCAGCCCTCTGTCCCTGGCGAGCCTGCCCGTGCGGGAGCGCAATGAGCGACCGACCGAGGCACCGGCAGCAGCAGTAGCGAAGGGACAGGCTCGCGCCTATGCCTTTGCGGCCGTCGGTGCCGGAGCCAAGAAGCAGACGACACAGCACCACACGATGTGGGCCTTCCGTGGGCCTGAACCCTGGAGTGATCCAGCCTGATCCAGAATCAGGCCGGCGCCTTCAGGGCCGCGGAACCCCACTCGGGATCCGCGGCCCTTTTGTTTTGTCCGAACGGATGAGACGAGACGAAGGAGCCTCGGACAAGCAGGACCTGGTACCAGCCGCCAACCGGCCAACAGGCCGGCACGACCAGACGAGGACAACACCGCCGTGCAAATCGAGACGCACGCCCCGTCCGTACCGCCTTCCGACACGATCTCCCCGCCCGGCCTCACGGAGGACTCCACCTTGATCCCCCTCACCGCGCTCACCGCGCTCGACGACGCCATCGAGAACCTCGGCGTGCCCGTCCCCTGCCGTTCGTACGACCCGGAGGTCTTCTTCGCCGAGACGCCGGCCGACGTCGAGTACGCCAAGTCCCTCTGCCGGACCTGTCCGCTCGTCGAGGCCTGTCTCGCCGGCGCCAAGGAGCGTCGCGAGCCGTGGGGCGTCTGGGGCGGCGAGCTCTTCGTCCAGGGCGTTGTCGTCGCCCGCAAGCGTCCGCGTGGCCGTCCGCGCAAGAACCCGGTCGCGGCATGACCGCCGGCCTGGGGGTCATGTCCCCCACACGAACGAAGCGCATCGGAACCATCGACCGTCCCCAGACCCATGACCCCCGAAATCAGGCACCAATGATCACCCCCACGAGGGAGCCCGTCGGCTCCGCGACCCCGGACGTCACCATCATCGGCGCGAACGACTCGCGTCAGAACAGGACCCGCGAGATGCAACTCATCCCAGAAGCCTTGGCCCGTGCGCATATGCACGACCGCCTGAGGGAAGCCGAGGTGGACCGCCAGGCCGTGCGCCTGGTGGCCGCCCGGCGGATGCAGCGCCGGGCGGAGCGTGCCTCGATGCGCGCCCGCCGTGCGCTCGCCATGGCGGTCATGCAGTAACAGCCCCACCAGCAGCACGATGCGGCCGGCGCGACACGGCGGCACGGCTGCCGGGGCAACCGCTCTGCCCCTCGCGCAGCCACCCCACCCCTTCCGCGGGGCCGGTCCGAACAGGCCGGCCCCGCGGTGCGTTGTGCCGAGCCCGCCGGGCCGACGGAGATATCGTCGCGAGGTGGACGAGGACACTCATCGCCCGGCGCGGCCGGGCGCCGGGCATGTGTCATGTGCCCGGTGCGGCGTCATGGCCGACGGCGACACGGCACCCCCGACCTGGATCTGCTCCGTGGAGAACGGCAGACGCCAGTACGTCTGCGAGGACTGCGCCCGCACTCATATCCGGGCGATCGAGAGCCGGCTGGACCCGGACTGGTGGTGACGGGGAGCCCGCAGCCGTCATGAAAGGCTCCGGGCCTCGACCACGGCGCCCTCCTGGCCGTCCTCGCTCTCCTCGGCCGGCTCGCATTCCAGGAGGAATCCCGGTAGCCACGACTCCAGTTCGTCCCGCAGGCGCACCGTGGCACCGAGCTGGCACAACACACCGATGGTGCTCAGCGTGACGCGGTGTATCAGCAGATAGGACGGCGGAAGGTTCAGCTGCTTGCCCAGTTGGTGGGCGGGGGAGCGCGGGTCAGCGATGCGGGCGGCCTGACTCCGTAGCCAGGAGCGGGTGAAGGTGAACTCCTCCACCTGCGCCGGTTCGATGATCGGCAGGAGATAGTCGAGCACGGCGTCCGGCGCGAGTTCGATCGAGTCCTTGACGAAGCCCTCCTCACGGAGCATCCGGTACACAGCCTCGGCATCACCGTCCAACGTCATACGCAGCGAGTCGCCGATGGTCCGCGGCAGTCCGCCCGGCAACCGGTCCACCGTTCCGAAGTCCAGAACGCCCAGCCTCCACCGGGCCGCATCTGCGCCGATGCTGTCCGCCTCCTCAACCTCCTCGGCGTCCGCGCCCACCGGAGGCAGCAGCCGGAAGTTGCCCGGATGGGGGTCGGCGTGGAGCAGACCCGTGCGTGCCGGTCCCGAGAAAAGGAAGCGCGCGAGCAGCTGACCAGCGCGGTCCCTCTGGTCCGGCGTGCCGTCGGCGATCACTTCCGACAGAGGTATTCCGTCGATCCACTCGGTCACCAGCACCTGTTCGGACTGGTGCACCACCCCGGGGATCACCACATCGGGATCGTCCTCGAACTCCGCCGCGTGCTCCTGCTGGGCCTGAGCCTCCAACGCGTAGTCCAGCTCCTCCGAGACGCGGTCCCGCAGTTCCGTGATGAGCGGCTTGATGTCCATGCCGGGAATCAGCGGGCCGAACAGCCTTGCGAAGCGGCTGAGCTGGGTCAGATCCGAGAGCAGTGCCTCACCCGCGCCCGGATACTGCACCTTCACGGCGACGTCGCGTCCGTCGTGCCACACGGCGCGGTGAACCTGCCCGATCGACGCGGCGGCAGACGGCTGGTCCTCGAATTCGAGGAACAGTTCCCGCCAGTCCTCACCGAGCCGCTCAGCCAGCACCCCGTGGACGGTACGGGTCGGCATGGGCGGAGCCGCCTCCTGCAGTTTGGTCAGTGCCGCCCTGTACGGGCCCGCGACATCTTCGGGCAGCGCCGACTCGAAGACGGACAGCGCCTGCCCGAGCTTCATCGCACCGCCCTTCAACTCGCCGAGCACCTTGAAGAGTTGATCCGCCGTGCGCTGCTGGACCTCGCGGGCCACGATTTCCGCGGACTTCCCGCCGATCCGCTTGCCCAGGCCCCACGTGGCACGGCCGGCGAAGCCGAGCGGCAGCGCGGCCAGCTTCGCGGTACGGGTGACCGCTTTCCGGGGAAGATCAGACATGTGCCCCTCCAGTTCCCAGACTGCCGTGCCGCGTGAGTATTCGGCCCTGCTCCGTCGGCGGCGGTCACCCCGCCATTGTGTCCTGTGCCGCGCCGGCCACGGAGGTGAGCTCGCCCTCAGTCTGCCCGGCAGCACCACAGGAGCAGTCGAGGTGCGAACCCAGCCGTTCGGCTCGCCACTCCAGCAGAGGCAGCGCGGCCTCCCACCGGGTACCTGTGCTGGCGGGCAGTTCCCCGTCGAGAAAGGACAGCGCGTGGGCCGCCGCGAGACCGGCCACCGCCGTCGCCAGCCCCAGATCGCAGGCGGGCACTGTGCTGCGCCGCCCGGACTTCCACTGCGCCAGCATCCGCGGCCACTGCGGATCCCGCTCCGCACGGTGCAGCGCCAGGCAGCCCGCACAACCGGTGCCGCCGGGCAGCACCAGAGGCCCGACCACCCCGGTGGCTTCGATCACTCCCGCGTAGAGATGCGGCGTACCCGAGGCGATCCACGGTGCTGCGGTATCCGGATCGGGGGCGTAGACGGAGAGGCCGTCCCGTGGGGCCACCACGATCAGGGACAGTGCGGGCTCGCCGCTCGCCGGAGCTCCTGCCGTCTCCGCCGCCCGGGGAGTTCCCCCGGGCGCGGACCGGCGGACCAGCTGCCGGGCCGCCGAATCCCGCCGCTCCCCGACTGCTGCCGCCGGAAGTCCGCCGGGCGCGATGTCCCACGGTTCGGTGCGGCCACCGTCGAGGACCTCGACCCGGCCCACTCCGGACCCGGACAACACCGCGGCGATCGCCGCGCCGACCCTGCCCGCGCCCCGCACCTGGACCCGCATCGCGCGCCGGGCCGCGAGCCTGCGCAGCCCGCTCCCGGGATCCGGATGGACAACGGAAAGTGACGCGGCGTCGGGGCGCTGCCGCTCCATGGTCTCGGCCCGTCGGCGTAATGCATCGGCTTCCGGGCCGCCCGCACTCAAGTCGTCGAGCAGCCCTGCCTCCGTCAGGCGCGCTACCAGAAGGTCCACATGACGGTCCGACAGATCCAGCGCCCTGGCCTCTTCGCGCAGCAGCGGGAGTCCGCGCGTTCCGTCGAGCAGTTCGAGGAAAGTTCCGGTAGCGATATCCATCGGACCCAGCGTCACCGCGTGCGCGGGCGTCACACCGAATTGCACGGTGTTCCGTCCGCGCCAGGCCCGGCGCAGCGCAGGTTTCAACATCGGATGCATGACTTCTCCCCGGTCGGTGTCCGTCTGCGCCGGTCGGTATCGGTCGGCGTCGGGATCCGTTGTCAGAATGCAACGCGGAGGCGAATCGTGCGGAAAGTTATCCACAGGCTGGGGCATTAGTCGTTCAAATGGTGCATGCCGCGAAGTGGATCAACGCCGAACCGTCCGGGGGGCGGGACTTCCCGCGCCGGCAGCGGGTAACGTCATGGCGTGCCCGCCGATTCCTCACCCGGCCTCGCCGGGGAGTCCCCCGTGCGCAGCGCCGGACGACTTCAGCGCAGCGCGGCCATCCATCAGCCCCGCGCATCGGTGACGAGCGCGGTCGAGGTCCGCAGAAGTGCCCGGCGCAGCAGAACGGTCTCCGCGTACCGGGAGGGCGACCGCACCATCGTGCTCATCCCCGCCCGGATGTCGGAGGCGGAGGAGCAGCGCTGGGTCGGCGTGATGCTCGACAAGCTCGCCGCCCAGGAGAGCAAGCGTCTGATCGGCGACAGTGAGCTCGCCGAGCATGCCGAGCGGCTCTCCGCCCAGTACTTCGAAGGCCGGGCGCGCCCCGCCTCGGTGCGATGGGTGACCAACCAGAACACCCGCTGGGGCTCCTGCACCCCGGCCGAGGGAAGTATCCGTCTCTCGCACCGGCTGCAGGGCATGCCGGAGTACGTCGTCGACTACGTCCTCCTTCATGAACTGGCCCATCTCCTGGTTCCCGGCCACGGCCCGGGCTTCTGGCGCCTGTTGGAGGCGTATCCGCGTACCGAGCGGGCGCGCGGCTATCTCGAGGGAGTAGTGGCGGCCGACCGGCTCCCGCATCTGCCCACCGCGCGGGAAGAGTGACGTTCGGTGATTCTGTACCGGGTCTGTACCGACTTAGCTCAATGTCGTGGTTTGCGGTTAGCCTGACGCGACGCATTCACATTCGGGATGGGGGACGGTCGTTACGCATGGCCAGGGAATTCCAACGCGGCCACAAGGCCAAGATCAGTGATCTCACGCCAGGGACGGATCTGTACGTAGGTGTGCAGATCGCCGGCCCGGGCCTGACGTTCGACATCAGCTGCTTCGGTCTCGATGCCAATGAGCAGCTCTCGGACGACCGGTATTTCATCTTCTTCAATCAGCCGAAATCACCCGAGGAGTCCATTCAGCTGCTGGGCGCCCAGGCCGGCGACACCGAGTCCTTCCGCGTCACCCTCGACCGTATTCCGGCGAACATCCACAAGCTTTCGTTCACCGCGACACTCGACGGTGCGGGGCAGATGTCGCAGGTCGGCCCCGGGTACATCCGGATCGTCGCCGGCGGCGAGGAAGTGGTGAAGTACGCCTTCACCGGTTCGGAGTTCACCACCGAGCGCGCGGTCATGCTGGGCGACTTCTACCTCAAGGACGTCTGGCGGTTCGCCGCAGTCGGCCAGGGCTTCGACGGCGGCCTCGACGCGCTGCTCAAGAACTTCGGCGGCGAGGTCGCCGAGGAGGCTCCGGCAGCACCGCAGCCACAGGGTGCCGCGCCCTCGTTCGCCCCGCCCGCCCAGGCATCCGCGCCCCCGGCATTCGGCGCCCCGGCAGCACCCCAGGCTCCGCAGCCCGCACCGTCGTTCGGTGCGCCCGCCGCGCCGGCTCCCGCGCCGCAGCAGCCGGTTCACACCGCGCCGACGATCGCGGCGCCCCTGGCGCCCACTCCGTACGGGCAACCGCCTCAGCAGCCGCAGTTCGGCCAGGTCCCGGGCCAGGCTGCGCCACCCGCCCCGCCGTACGGTCAACAGCCGCCGCCCGCCCCGCCGTACGGTCAACAGCCCCCACCCGCCCCGCCGTACGGGCAGCAGCCGCCGGCCCCGTACGGGCAGCAGCCCCCGGGAATGCACCCCGGCGCGCCCCAGGGAGTGGTGCCCCAGGGCGTCCCGCAGGCCGGTGCAGGGCTGCAGGCCGCCCTGCAGCCGTACAAGGAGACGGCCACCGGGCAGCGCTGGACCTCGCAGAACCAGCAGCTCATGCGCGTGGACCTGACCATGGGAGGAACACCTGTGCTCGCCCGCCAGGGCAGCATGGTGATGTACCAGGGGAAGGTCGACTTCGGCTACAAGGGTGCCGGTTTCGCGGGCCGCATGGTCGGTAACGCGACAGGCCAGGAAATGCAGTTGATGCGCTGTACCGGCCGCGGGCAGGTCTTCCTCGCCGAGGAGGGATCTCACCTGCACCCCATCGAGCTGCAGGGTGACGGCCTCTGCGTCTCGGCGGAGAGCGTCCTCGCCTTCGACGAGTCGCTGCAGTACGAGGTCCGCAGGATCGAAGGGCACGGGATTCCCGGCGGCGCGCTGTTCACCATGCAGTTCCAGGGCACCGGCACCGTCGTCGTCAAGACACACGGTGTTCCGGTCGTCCTGCCGGTCACCCCGACCACGTTCGCCGACTGCAACGCGGTGGTGGCCTGGTCGTCCACGTCCCAGGTGATCGTCTCCAGCCAGGTCCGACTGCGCCGCAACGCGTATCCGGGCCACAGCGGGGAGACCGTGAACCTCCAGTTCCGGGGAGCTCCCGGGAACTTCATCGTCGTCCAGCCCTACGAGGTCTGAGGGAGCCCGTCATGAATCAGCAACTCGCGGGCTTCGCCCCGACCCCCGTCACGGCCCGGATGGAGAACCACGGCCGCACGATGCTCAAGGTCGCCATGGCCTCCGGGCAGGACCTCTACGCACGTACCGGCTCGATGGTGGCCTACGAGGGCTTCATCCAGTACGAGCCCAACCCGCCCGCCGTCCGCCAGATCGCCTCGCAGTGGATCACCGGCGAGGGCGCACCTCTGATGAAGTGCGCCGGAGACGGGCTGCTCTACCTCGCCGACTACGGCGCCGATGTGGTTGTCATCAATCTCAACAACGACTCGCTGTCGGTCAACGGCACCAACCTCCTCGCCTTCGACAGCCACCTCACCTGGGGTGTGGAGCGGGTCAAGGGCCTGGCCAAATTCACCGGACAGGGCCTGTGGAACGTCGGCGTCCAGGGCACGGGATGGGTCGCCATCACCTCGCGCGGCACACCGATCGTCGTCGACTGCGGCCGGGGCGAGGACGAGACGTACGTCGACCCCGACGCTCTCGTGGCGTGGTCCCCGAACCTGAAGGTCAAGGGCAAGCGCAGCTTCAAGGCGGCCTCGCTCATCGGGCGGGGCAGTGGAGAGGCGTACCAGATGGCCTTCTCGGGTCAGGGCATCGTCGTCGTCCAGCCGAGCGAGGACAGTACCGACCGCCTGCGGATCCGGAACTGAGCGGGGGGAACACATCATGCAGAGTCCGCTTTTCAGCTACACCGAACAGCAGTCGCAGGACCGGTACACCGTGCAGAACCCGCAGCTTCTGCGCGTCTCGCTGACCGGTCATGACGACGTCCTCGCCCGCAAGGGAGCCATGGTCGCCTATCAGGGGCTCATGGAATTCGACGGTGAGTACCAGTCGCAGGGACAGCGCAGCGCCCGCAGGAACACGGGCGAGGGCCTCGACCTGATGCGCTGCTCGGGCCAGGGAACGGTCTATCTGGCCAATCTCGCCCAGTACATCCACGTGGTCGATGTCGACCGCGAGGGCATGACGGTCGACAGCGCGTATGTCCTTGCCCTCGACTCGTCGCTGCACACCGAGGTCATCGCGGTGGACAGCCAGTACGGGATCTCAGGCACCGGCAAGTACCAGCTCAACATCTCCGGCAGTGGCAAGGTCGCGCTGATGACCTCGGGCCAGCCGTTGATGATGCAGGTCACGCCCGACAAGTACGTGAATGCCGATGCCGACGCGATCGTTGCCTGGTCGAGCGGGCTGAGGGTACAGATGCAGGCTCAGACGCACTCCTCCGGCGTTTTCCGGCGCCGCGGCAACACCGGGGAGGGCTGGGAGCTCAGCTTCCTGGGCCAGGGATTCGCTCTCGTCCAGCCGAGTGAGGTGCTGCCTCCGCAGCACGCACAGATCGGCCAGGGCGCGGCCGCCCAGTTCGGCGTGGGCCAGAACGGCGCCCGCAGCCAGAACCAGAACAACGCCTGGAACTGATTCACCCGGATCGGGCATGGGTGAGGGGCGGCCTCCGAGAGGCCGCCCCTCACCCATGCCCGCCGCGCGTGGTTAGCGGCCGTGCTCCAGCCGTGCCCGGGTGCCTTCCACCAGTCGCACGACCGAGGCGTCCGCCACCCCGGCCACCTCGTCGTACGGGAACCAGCGCAGGTCGAGGGATTCCTCGCTGATCAGTTCCGTCGCGCCGGCGGGAGCCGTCGCCGCGTACTGCACGTCGAGATGCCAGTGGCAGGGCGCAGGGATGGGGTGCCGGTCCAACCGGACCGGCCCGCCGGGCAGCAGGGTGAGTCCCGCGATCCCGGACTCCTCCCCGGCCTCGCGCAGAGCGGCGGCGGCCAGGGTGGAATCCTGAGGTTCGCAGTGGCCTCCCATCTGGAGCCACATCCGCAGCTTCCTGTGCAGCGTCAGCAGCACCCGGCCCTGCTCCGGATCGATCACCAGTGCGCTGGCCGTGAGGTGCCCGGACCCACAGGCCTTCCACATGCCGTCCGGGTGCTCGGCCAGATGGTCCAGATACGTCTGACGCAGCTCCCTCTGGTCCCCCTGGTCCGTGTCGTAGCCCTTGAGTACGAGAACGGCGTCGTCGTGCAGGCTCACTTGTCGGTGTCGTCCTTGCCGTCGCTCTTCGTGTCGTCCGAGTCATCGGCCTTCGTGTCGTCCGAGTCCTCGGCCGCAGGCTTCTGCGGGCCCTTCGCGGCCTCGCCGAGCATCTTGTCCAGCTCGGAGAAGTCCAGATGCTCGTGGTGCACAAAACCGTCCGGGTCGTCCAGGTCCTGGGCCGTCGGCAGCATGTCAGGGTGCTCCCACAGGCCGTCACGGCCGTCGACGCCCCGGGCGTCCGTGAGCGAGGCCCACAGCCGCGAAGCGTCCCGCAGTCGGCGCGGACGCAGCTGGAGACCGATGAGTGTGGCGAAGGTCTGCTCGGCGGGACCGCCGGACGCACGGCGCCTGCGCATCGTCTCGCGCAGGGCGTCCGCCGAGGTCAGCCGGGACTTCGCGGCCTCGTGCACCACGGCGTCCACCCAGCCCTCGACGAGGGCGAGCGCTGTCTCCAGGCGGGCGAGCGACGCCTTCTGCTCAGGTGTGTCCTCCGGCTGGAACATGCCCTGCTGGAGCGCATCCTGCAGCTGCTCGGGCTGCGACGGGTCGAACTGGCCGACGACGTCCTCGAGCTTGCTGGTGTCGACCTTGATGCCGCGCGCGTACGCCTCGACCGCACCGAACAGATGCGAGCGCAGCCATGGAACGTGGGCGAAGAGCCTCTGGTGGGCGGCCTCACGCAGTGCGAGATACAGCCGCACCTCGTCCTGCGCAACGCTCAGGTCCTTACCGAACCGCTCGATGTTCAGCGGAAGCAGCGCGGCCTTTCCGGCCGGACCCAGAGGGAGTCCGATGTCCGTCGACCCGACGACTTCGCCGGCGAGCACGCCGACCGCCTGCCCGATCTGCTGACCGAACATGGCTCCGCCCATGGAACGCATCATCCCGATCAGCGGGCCGGCCATGGCCTGCATCTCCTCGGGCAGGACGTCGCCCATGGCCAGACCGACCCGCTCGGCCACCGGGTCCACCAGCTGCTGCCAGGCAGGGAGGGACGCCTCGACCCACTCCGCACGGCTCCACGCCACCGTCGAGACCGAACCGGAGGGCAGCGACGTCACGCCGTCCAACCAGAGATCCGCCAGACGCAGTGCCTCGTCGACCGCCGACTGATCCGACGGGCCGACGCTCGCGTCCTTACTGCCGTCCGGGGTGCCCTGCGAAACCGTCTGGCGGGCGATCTGCTTGGCCATGTCCCAGTTGACGGGGCCGCCCTCGAAGCTCAGCATCTGGCCGAGCTGCTGGAAGGCCGCTCCCAGGTCGTTCGGGTTCATCGTGCCGAACATCGCAGCGAACGGGTTGTCCCCGCCCGCGCCCGGCCCGATGCCGAACGGGTTCGCAGGCCCGCCCGGACCCTGCCCACCTCCGGTGGGGTCCTTCTTCTTGCCCTCGTCGCCGTTTTCCGGCTCCTCCGGCGGAAGGCCGAATCCGAATGGGGTGTCACTCACGGGTTTCCTCGGCTCGTAGGGCCGCCGGATCGAACCGACGGCGACTGCCCGACATCACCATCCAGCGTAGACACCAAAGGCCGCTTAGGGCCTCAGTGCTCCGCCGGCTCCCGGCCTGCGGCAGGATGGACGCCACCTGGTACGTACGCGTCATTCGGGTACGTACTGAAGACAACCGCTGGAGACGCCCGGTGAGTTCCCCAGATCCGCAGGTTCGCGCAGCGCGAAACCTGGCCGACCCCTCGCCCGAAAACAAGCCCACGAAGAATCGCTCCAGAAGCCGGGGACCCGTCGTCGCGGTCACCGGTGCCGCGACCGGCGTCGGTGAACTGCTCACCGCGCATCTCGCCGCATCCGACGAGATCAAGCAGGTCATCGCCATCGATGAGCGCCGGGGGGAGGTGTCCGAGGCCACATGGCACATCCTGGACGTGCGGGACCCCGCCATCGCGGAGAAGCTGCGTGGGGCGGATGTCGTCGTGCACCTGGCACTGGATCTCGACCTGGAGACCGACCCCGCGGCCCGTACGGCGTACAACGTACGCGGTACCCAGACCGTACTGACGGCCGCAGCGGCCGTCGGGGTCCACCGGGTCGTGCTGTGCACCTCGGCGATGGTCTACGGCGCACTGCCCGACAATGACATCCCGCTGTCCGAGGACGCCGAACTGCGCGCCACGGCGGAGGCCACCGGCGTCGGTGACCTCCTGGAGATCGAACGGCTCGGGCGCCGCGCGCCCCGTGCCCACCCCGGACTCAATGTCACGGTGGTGCGCCCGACCGTCCTGGTCGGCGGCACCGACACCGCGCTGACCCGCTATTTCGAGTCGCCGAGGCTCCTGGTCGTCGCCGGATCACGCCCCGCCTGGCAGTTCTGCCATGTCGAAGACCTGGTGAGCGCCCTGGAGTACGCCGCACTGGAGAAGATCGACGGGGAGTTCGCGGTCGGCTGCGACGGGTGGCTGGAGCAGGAGGAAGTCGAGGAGCTCTCCGGCGTACGCCGTATGGAACTGCCGTCCGCCGTTGCTCTCGGGGCGGCGGCCCGCCTGCACCGGATCGGCCTCACCCCGTCCCCGGCGGGTGACCTCGCCTACACCATGCACCCCTGGGTGGTCAGCGTGAGCCGTCTCCACGACGTCGGCTGGCGGCCCCGGTGGACCAATGAGGAGGTCCTCGGAGCACTTCTGGAAGAGGTGGAGGGGCGCCACACGGTCGCCGGACGCCGCCTCGGCCGCAAGGACGCAACCGCCGCGGGCGCCGCAGGAGCCACGGTCGCCCTCCTCGGCACGGCAGCACTGGTCCGGCGCGCCCGCAAGGCGCGCCGTCGCTTCTAGCGCGCGCTTCGTCACCCCAGGCGCGGACCGGGCGCTCCCGGGGGAGACCTGGAGGAGGCTCCAAGCGGGCCGGTCGGTCTGCTGGTCGAAAACGCTATTCCGCGATGTCGGTGGCGTGCGGCACGATGGGTCCTATGGCACGCACCCACGACCACCCCGGTGAGCAGGCAGCCCAGTACCCCATCCGGCTGCTGGAGATCCGGGAGACGCCGCTCTCCGTCGACGAGATCTTCCGTGCGGTCGGCGACGACGCCGCCGGTGGCATCGCGCTCTTCGTCGGCACCGTGCGCAATCACGACGACGGACAGGACGTCGGCACGCTCGGATACTCCTGCCATCCGAGCGCCCAGGACGAGCTGCGCCGAGTGGCGGAGAAGGTCGTCGCGCAGTTCCCGGTCCGGGCGCTGGCCGCTGTCCACCGGGTGGGTGAACTGGGCGTGGGCGATCTGGCGGTGGTCGTCGCCGTCTCCTGCGCCCATCGGGGGGAGGCCTTCGAGGCCTGCCGCAAGCTGATCGACGACCTCAAGCACGAGGTTCCGATCTGGAAGCACCAGCGCTTCTCGGACGGCACGGAGGAGTGGGTCGGCGCCTGCTGAGCGCAAACCGCCCCGGGGGTGTTCAGCCCCGATTTGCGTAACCGCACCCCTGCCATGAGCGTTGGTCCTGCAGGTGGTTAATCTTCTGATCGTCAGTTGCGGTCGCTCATGGGGTAGGGAGGTCGTGATGGCAGCACTCGCTTGGCTTTTGATTCCGCTTTTCGCTGCTCTTGGCGCGGCGATATGGGGAGGGTGGGCAGCCCGCAATCGAACGACCGGCGATGTCACCGAACTCGCCGGATACGCCAGGTTCCGTGAAGCGATGGAGAAATCGCACTCCGGTTCCGAGGCTGTCTGAGACAGCGGAAGCTGTACGCAGTTGCCAATCGCGCATCGCAGCCACCCTCCTCTTCCGCGGGTTCCCCGCGCGGTGAGCGGACCGGCAGTGCCGCTCGCCGAGCCCCGTGCCACTTGGCCCCTGCGCCGCGTACGGACCGGCCCCGGCGGTGCACTGACAGGCCCTTCCCGTACTGTCGTTCCATGCCACGCCGCACCGCGACGATGCTCGCATCCACGCTCATCCTGATCGCGCTGCTCTGCGTAGGCGTGCTGATCCCCGTGCCGTATGCGGAGATGTCTCCCGGCCCGACGGTGAACACGCTCGGCGACGCCCGTGGCGAACCCGTTCTGCACATCACCGGCCGCAAGACCTATCCGACATCCGGGAACCTCAACATGACGACGGTCCGCGTCACCGGCGCGGACTACGACATGAACATCGTCGAGGCCGTCTACGGCTGGCTGGCCCACGACAGCGTGATCGTGCCCCACGACACCCTCTATCCGGACGGCAAGACGGAAGAGGAGTCGACGCAGGAGAACGCCGAGGAGTTCAGTCAGTCCCAGGAGAGCGCCAAGGTCGCGGCCCTCGAGGAGCTGAAGATTCCCGTCACCTCACGGGTCGTGGTCTCCACAGTCGTCAAGGACAGCCCCGCCCAGGGCAAGCTGCACGCGGGCGATGTGATCGAAGCCGTCGACGGGACGGCGGTCAGCCGGCCCGAGGACGTCGCGAAGTTCGTCACCAAGCACAAGCCCGGTGAGGACGTCGTGTTCACGATCATTCCCGCCAAGGCGGCGGCCGCCGCCGAGAAGGCCGGCAAGAAGCCGCAGGGCACACGGGAGATCACCCTCACCACGCGGAAGGCTCCTTCGGAGAACCGTGCGATCGTCGGCATCCAGGCCGGGACGGACCACACGTTCCCGTTCGAGATCGACATCAAGCTCGCCGACGTCGGCGGCCCGAGCGCCGGGCTGATGTTCTCGCTCGGCATCATCGACAAGCTCACGCCCGGCAAGCTGACGGGCGGAAAGTTCATCGCCGGCACCGGCACCATCGACGACAGCGGCAAGGTCGGGCCGATCGGTGGCATCAACATGAAGCTGGTCGGTGCGCGTGATGCCGGCGCCCGGTACTTCCTCACCCCGGACGACAACTGCTCCGCCGCGGCGGCCGACACCCCGAGCGGTCTCACCCTGGTGAGGGTCAAGACCCTCGACGACGCGAAGAAGTCGCTGGAAAAGATCCGCGCAGGGGACCCGGCCGGCCTGCCGAGCTGCTCGGCAGGCTGAGGCCGGTCCCCGCGGGACGGTAGGCGGCCGGGACCGCGGGACGGTATCAGGCCCGCGGAACCGAAGGCATCAGGCCTCGAAGGTGGCCGCGAGCGCCTCGGCCAGTCCCGGGACCAGGCCCGCACCGGTCAGGACCTCGGTCGGGGAGTCCTTCTCCCGCAACCGCACAGCCGAGTCCCGCGCCCCGTCCCGCAGAACTGCCACGGTCATCCGGACCTCCTGCCGGTCCGGGTGCTTGGCGACCCACTGGGTCAGCTGGGTGTCGCTCAGGCCTTCCGGCACGGAGGCCTCGGCGGACGGCGGCAGCATCAGCCGCTCCACCGTCATGGCGCAGCCGACCACGGCGTCGGGCCAGGCGATCGTGGCGAGGAATTCGTCCAGCGCGGTGCCGGCGGGAAGCTCCTCCTGTTCGATAGGGGTGAAGGCGGCGGTGGTCGACGCC
Organism: Streptomyces sp. NPDC060035; assembly: GCF_042736635.1. Lineage (NCBI taxonomy): Bacteria > Bacillati > Actinomycetota > Actinomycetes > Kitasatosporales > Streptomycetaceae > Streptomyces > Streptomyces sp. NPDC060035. Next base: position 31,919 of record NZ_JBHWVO010000026.1, on the reverse strand, counting down.
GTGTCGTCGAGGCCGAGCTGGGCTGCGAGCCCGGGCTCACTGGCCCGCAACTTGGCGGTGTCGACGAGGGCGAACAGCCGGGCGGGCTGATCCCAGCCGAGACCTGAGGCGTAGGCGTCGATTTCGAGTACGGCGACGGTGAGGGGGCTCGCGGCCATCGGAGGGCCTGAGGGGGAAACGTTGGGCATGGTCAATATCCTGCCTCCTTCCGCCCCGGGAACGGGAACTAGGTAAAGCCTCAGTAAGTTGCATAGGTGGGCTCTACGATCGCTGGGCCTGCTTCACACGACCGCGAACTTCGAGGTGCGCACGTTGGCTTTCCAGATGCCGGACCGCGGCGGAGGCCCGACCGGGCCACGGATCAGAGTCGGCCGCCCGTCCCGGCGCGTCCGTACCCTGCTCATGACACTGGGTGTCCTGGCGGTTCTCGCCATGGCCTTTGTCATGTTCGCCGGGTTCTGGACGGACTGGCTCTGGTACAGGTCGGTCGCGTATTCATCCGTCTTCACCACCACCCTGTGGACCAAGATCGGCTTGTTCCTCGTCTTCGGACTGCTGATGGCCCTCGCCATCGGTGTGAACATCTGGCTCGCGCACCGGCTCAGGCCGCCGTTGAGCGCGATGTCGCTGGAGCAGCAGAGCCTGGACCGCTACCGGATGAGCGTCGCCCCGTACAAGAAGTGGGTGCTGCTCGCGATCACCGCCCTCGTCGGGCTGATCGCCGGAGCGTCCGCGTCGGGCCAGTGGCGTACGTGGCTGATGTATGTCAACGGCGTGTCGTTCGGGCAGAAGGACCCCCAGTTCAAGCTGGATGTGTCCTTCTACGCCTTCGACCTGCCGTGGTACCGCTTCATGCTCGGCTTCGGCTTCGCCGCGGCCGTGCTGTCGCTGATCGCCGCCGCGCTGACCCACTACCTGTACGGCGGGCTGCGGATCACCAGCCCCGGCGCGCGGGCCACGGCTGCGGCCACCGGCCACCTCTCCGTGCTGCTCGGCATCTTCGTCTCGCTGAAGGCCGTGGCGTACTGGCTCGACCGGTACGGCCTGGCCGTGAAGTCGAGTGACTTCAAGGCCACGGACAACTGGACGGGCCTGCGGTATGTCGACGCCAACGCCTACCTTCCGGCGAAGACGATCCTGTTCTGCATCGCTGTCATCTGTGCCGTGCTGTTCTTCGCGACGCTCTGGCGGCGCACCTGGCAGCTGCCGGTGATCGGCTTCGGCCTCATGGTGCTCTCCGCGATCCTGATCGGCGGGCTCTACCCGGCGATCGTGCAGAAGTTCCAGGTCCAGCCGAACGAGCAGGCCAAGGAAGCGCCGTTCATCCGGAAGAACATCGACGCCACCCGCGATGCCTACGACATCGACGACGCGAAGGTGGACGACTACTCGGGCAAGAGCACGACCACGGACGATGCGAAGCTCCGGGCCGGTGCGGACGCCGCGGCCAGCTATCGGGTGATGGATCCGAACGTCGTCTCTCCGGCCTTCCAGCAGCTCCAGCAGAAGAGGAACTACTACCAGTTCCCCAAGACGCTGGACGTCGACCGCTACAAGGGGGAGGACGGCAAGGAGCAGGACACCGTCATCGGCCTGCGCGAGCTGAACCTCGACGGCCTCCCCAAGCGGAACTGGATCAACGACCACTTCACGTACACCCACGGCTACGGTGCCATCGCGGCCCGGGGCACCACGACGGGCACCAACCCGGCGGGCTCCCCGGACTTCACCGAGTCGGGCCTGCCGACCACTGGTGAGCTGCCGAAGTACGAGCAGCGGATCTACTACGGCGAGAAGACCGAGCAGTACTCCATCGTCGGAGGGCCCCAGAAGGAGCTCGACTACGAGGAGGACGGCGAGAAGACCACCAGCTACAAGGGCAACAGCGGGGTCAGTCTCTCCAGCGCCTTCAACCGCGCCGCTTACGCGGTGTCGTTCAGCGAGCCGCAGATACTGTATTCGGGAGCCATCGGCGACGGTTCGCGGATTCTGTACAACCGCACCCCCAAGGAACGGGTCGAGGCGGTGGCGCCCTGGCTCACGATCGACGGCGACGCCTATCCGGCGGTCGTGGGCGGCCGGATCCAGTGGGTCGTCGACGCCTACACCACGACCAACGGCTATCCGTACGCCTCGCGTACGACGCTCGGTGACACCACAGCGGACTCGCTGACCACCAACCAGCGCGCGGTCGTCGCCCAGCAGAACCAGGTCAACTACATCCGCAACTCGGTGAAGGCCACCGTCGACGCGTACGACGGCAAGGTCAAGCTCTACGAGTGGGACACCAAGGACCCGGTGCTCAAGACCTGGCGCAAGGCGTTCCCCGGGACCGTGAAGTCGCGGGGGGACATCCCGAAGGACCTGATGGACCACCTGCGCTATCCGCAGGACCTGTTCAAGGTCCAGCGGGAGCTGCTCACGCGCTATCACGTCCAGGATCCCGCGCAGTTCTACAGCGGCAGCGATGCCTGGCAGGTGCCGGACGACCCCACCAACAAGGAGCCCGGGGCCGTTCCGCCGTACTACCTGAGCATGAAGATGCCGGATCAGGACGAGCAGAGGTTCTCCCTGACCACGACGTTCACACCGAAGGGGCGACCCGACCTCGGGGCGTTCATGGCGGTGGACGCGGACGCGGCCGGCGAGGACTACGGCACCATAAGGCTGTTGAGAGTCACCACCACGGTGAAGGGCCCGGGCCAGGTACAGAGTGAGCTCAACGGCAACGACGACGTAGCCGAGTTCGTGAGGAACCTCAAGGGCACCGACTCGGACATCGAGTACGGCAATCTGCTGACCGTGCCGCTGGACGGGGGCTTCCTCTACATCGAGCCGGTGTACACGCGCGGTGGCACGCAGAACTATCCGCTGCTGCGCAAGGTAGCCGCCTCGTACGGGTCGAAGATCGTCTTCGAGAACAGCCTCGGGGAGGCGCTCAACGCCGTCTTCGGGGTGGAGAACCCCGATACGACGACCCCGCCGGAGCCCACCGAGCCACCGGGTGACACCACCGAGCCTCCTGCCACCGGGGAGGCCGCTCTGAAGCAGGCCATCGCGGATGCGCAGAAGGCGTACGCGGCGGGTGAGGCGGCCCTGAAGAAGAACGACTGGACCGCCTACGGCAAGGCGCAGGCGGACCTGGAGGATGCCCTCAGGAAGGCGGCAGCCGCCCAGTCCAAGCCTGCCGGCGGTGCCGACGCGGCAGACACGGCGGCCAAGCCCGACTCGGCTGACAAGGCCGATGAGAAGGGCGACGACCAGGGCAGCTGAGAAAGTCCCACCCCGCGTCGTGGTACGGTTTGAACACAACGACGCGGGGTGGAGCAGCTCGGTAGCTCGCTGGGCTCATAACCCAGAGGTCGCAGGTTCAAATCCTGTCCCCGCTACTGAAGACTGAGGCCCGGATCCTGAAAAGGATCCGGGCCTTCGTCATGCCGTCGATTGTCGCCCTGGGTACTTTCTCAAGTTGTTGGTGCGAAGTGCGGTTCGCGGAGCACGAGTTGGGCTTGAACGTGTTTGACTTGTCTCTCTGTGGGCATGTCGACAAAACGCTGAAGTGACCTCACTGGCCGCGGTATACCAGGTGTACGCGGGTTGCAGGTGGTGCGACGATGGTATTTATGGGGGACAGGGCAACTCTGTTGGAGACAGGGCGGTTTGTGCAGCGACACGTCCGGAAGACGGAAAACGTGGCGGATGCGGTATTTGCCGCTGCCCTCGCCGAGGCTGCTGACACCACCGACGACACCTGTGCCGAGGACGCCGCCTACGCCACGGACACCACTGATACCACGGACCATGCCGAGACAGAGGCGCGACACCGTCGTGCCGCGGACGCCGGTGACGCCGCGTCGATGAGCGTCCTAGGCGCGCTTCTGCTGCGCCGCGGCGACCTTGACGGTGCCGAGTCCTACCTGCGTGCCGCCACCGCCGAGGGCGACCGGGCCGCAGCCAACAACCTGGGTGTCCTCCTCCACCAGCGCGGGTACGCGGACGAGGCCGCCGGGTGGTGGCGCATCGCCGCCGTCGCAGGGTCCGCTGCGGCCGCGCACGCGCTCGGGCGCCACTTCCGGGAGTGCGGTGACGAGCCCGGGGCCGAGTACTGGCTGCGCCAGTCCGCCGAGCAGGGCCATGCGCTGGGCGCGTACGCCCTGGCCGACCTGCTCGAGCACCGTGGCGACGTCGGAGCCGAGCGCTGGCTGCGGGCTGCCGCCGAACAGGGCCACCGGGAGGCCGCCTACCGCCTCGCACGCATCCTGGAACGCAACGCAGTCGAGGAGCCGCAGGACGCCTTCGGTATGGGGCGGAGCGCCGGAGCGGGCGCGCGGAGTGTTCTGGACGGCCGTGCGGCGGGGAAGAGCGACAGCCCCGTCGCGGGCCTCGAGGACGGCCGGGTCGGTGAGGCCGAGCAGTGGTACCGGCAGTCTGCCGCGCGTGGTCATCGCCGTGCCGCCCTGCACCTCGGCGCCATCCTGGAGCAGCGCGGTGAGCTGAAGGAAGCGGGCCGCTGGTATCTCACCGCAGCCAAGGACGGTGAACCGCGCGCTGCCTGCGCCCTCGGCTTCCTGCTGCGCGACGCAGGCGACGAGGAGAGCGCTGCCGTGTGGTGGCTGCGCGCAGCCCAGGACGGCGACGGCAACGCCGCCAACGCCCTGGGAGCACTCCACGCGGCCCGCGGTGAGCAGCAGACCGCCGAGCGCTGGTACCGCGCCGCGATGGACGCGGGCGACGTCAACGGTGCGTACAACCTCGGTCTGCTCTGCGCAGCCCAGGATCGAACTCCTCAGGCCGAGCAGTGGTACCGCCGTGCCGCCTACGCAGGGCACCGTGAGGCCGCCAACGCGCTGGCCGTGCTGCTGCTCCAGGCGGGGGACGGCACCGGCGCCGAGCCGTGGTTCTCCAAGGCGGCCGAAGCGGGCAGCGTGGATGCCGCGTTCAACCTCGGCATCCTGCATGCCGGACGCGACGAGGACCGTACGGCACTGGGCTGGTACAAGCGGGCGGCCGCTGCCGGGCACACCGACGCCGCCCTGCAGGTCGGTATGGCGCTGTTGCGCGACGGTGAGGAGCAGGAGGCCGAGCGTCATCTGCGCTGCGCCGCCGGTGGCGGCAGCGCCGAGGCGGCCTTCCGGCTGGCCGGCGTACTCGACCTGCGCCAGCCGCCGCCCGGACCGCCAGGGCTGGGCGAGCCGATGCCGGAGAAGACCGAGTGCGAGGAGTGGTACGAGCGCGCGGCCGAGCAGGGGCACCGCCGCGCCCAGGTCCGGGCCGGGATGCTCGCCGCTGCCCGTGGCGACCTGGAGAGCGCTGCCCGCTGGTACCGCGAGGCCGCCGAGTCGGGCAGCCGCAACGGGGCGTTCAATCTCGGCCTGCTGCTCGCCCGTGAGGGCAGCGAGCGCGAAGCGGCCCTGTGGTGGGGCCGCGCAGCCAACGACGGGCACGGCCGGGCCGCCCTGCGCCTCGCACTGCTCGCCGCCCGCCGGGGTGAGCTCACGGAGGGGCAGCGCTGGTGTGCCCGTGCCGTCGAGCTGGGACCGGCGGAGGTGGCCGAGCGGGCCGCCCGGCTGCTGGAGGCGCTCCACCAGGAGCTCACCGCGTAGCGGCGTGCTTCCTGGGCGCACGGGTGTCCGCGGAATGAATTTGCGCTGGTTGGCGGGGTGCCGTAATGTTGCAATCACAACGACGCGGGGTGGAGCAGCTCGGTAGCTCGCTGGGCTCATAACCCAGAGGTCGCAGGTTCAAATCCTGTCCCCGCTACTGAAGACTGAGG
>NZ_JBHWVO010000026.1:0-26047 GCF_042736635.1 Streptomyces sp. NPDC060035 | reverse complement strand
GCCCGGATCCTGAAAAGGATCCGGGCCTCAGTCGTATGTCCGGACGGATGCAGGGCGAGGTCCCGCACCCGGGGGCGCGGGACCGGGTCGCCTCAGGCGGCGGCGGCGCAGTTCGGGCAGACGCCCCGGTAGGTCACCTCGACGTTGGAGACGGTGAAGCCGAAGCGCTCGTGGGCCGGCAGATCGGCCAGCGGATCTCCCGACGGGTGCACGTCCCGGATGGCTCCGCACTGCGCGCACACCAGGTGGTGGTGGGGGCGGTGGGCGTTCGGGTCGTACCGCTTGGCCCGGCGGTCGGTGGACACCTCTATGACCTCACCGAGAGACACCATCTCGCCCAGGGTGTTGTACACGGTGGCGCGGGAGATCTCGGGCAGCCTGTCGACGGCCCTCGCGTGCACCTCGTCCGCCGTCAGGTGTACGTGGTCCCCGTCAAGGACCTCGGCCACGACACGCCGCTGCGCCGTCATGCGCCAGCCGCGTCCACGAAGTCGTTCCAGGAGGTCACTCATGGGGTCCAGCCTAACAGTGGGGGGAGCGAGTCCCGAATGGGTGTGACTTTGGATGCTCACTTGACTTAGACAATGTCCATTGTAGGATCGGGAACGGCATACGCCGAGGGACAGGCTGTGCAGGAACCGACGACTGTGCAGGACATGACGCAGGAGGCGCACGTGACGCAGGGACCGCTCACCACGGAGGCCGGCGCACCGGTTGCCGACAACCAGAACAGCGAGACCGCCGGTCCGGGTGGTCCGGTTCTCGTACAGGACCAGGCGCTGCTGGAGAAGCTTGCTCACTTCAACCGTGAGCGCATCCCGGAGCGCATCGTGCACGCCCGTGGCGCAGGTGCGTACGGCACGTTCACGCTGACCCGCGACGTCTCGCAGTGGACGCGTGCGAAGTTCCTCTCCGAGGTCGGCAAGCAGACTGAGACGTTCCTGCGCTTCTCCACCGTCGCGGGCAACCTCGGCTCCGCCGACGCGGTGCGTGACCCGCGCGGTTTCGCGCTGAAGTTCTACACCGAAGAGGGCAATTACGACCTCGTCGGCAACAACACCCCGGTGTTCTTCATCAAGGACGCCATCAAGTTCCCCGACTTCATCCACACCCAGAAGCGCGACCCGTACACCGGCTCGCAGGAGGCGGACAACGTCTGGGACTTCTGGGGTCTGTCGCCCGAGTCCACGCACCAGGTGACCTGGCTCTTCGGGGACCGTGGCATCCCGGCCACGCTGCGCCACATGAACGGGTACGGATCACACACGTACCAGTGGAACAACGAGGCCGGCGAGGTCTTCTGGGTCAAGTACCACTTCAAGACCGACCAGGGCATCAAGAACCTCACCAGCGACGAGGCCGTGCGTCTTGCCGGCGCCGACCCGGACAGTCACCAGCGCGACCTCCGCGAGTCCATCGAGCGCGGCGAATTCCCGTCCTGGACCGTGCAGGTGCAGATCATGCCGGCGGCCGAGGCGGCGAACTACCGCTTCAACCCGTTCGACCTGACCAAGGTCTGGCCGCACGAGGACTACCCGCCGGTCGAGATCGGCAAGCTCGAGCTCAACCGCAACCCGGAGAACATCTTCGCCGAGGTCGAGCAGTCGATCTTCAGCCCAGCGCACTTCGTGCCGGGTATCGGCCCGTCCCCGGACAAGATGCTCCAGGGCCGTCTCTTCGCGTACGGCGACGCCCACCGCTACCGCGTCGGCATCAACGCCGACCACCTGCCGGTGAACCGCCCGCACGCCACCGAGGCGCGTACCAACAGCCGTGACGGGCACCTCTACGACGGCCGCCACAAGGGTTCGAAGAACTACGAGCCGAACAGCTTCGGCGGCCCGTTCCAGACGGACAAGCCGCTGTGGCAGCCGACTCCGGTCACCGGCGGCACCGGCAACCACGAGGCCCCGAGCCATGCCGAGGACAGCGACTTCGTCCAGGCCGGAAACCTCTACCGGCTCTACTCCGAGGACGAGAAGACGCGACTGATCGAGAACCTCGCCGGGTTCATCTCGCAGGTCTCGCGCGATGACATCGCCGAGCGCGCGATCAACAACTTCTGCCAGGCCGACGGTGACTTCGGCAAGCGGCTGGAAGCAGCGGTCCAGGCCCTGCGCGGCTAGAGGGCGTCCGCAGAATCCTGCCGTGCGCCCGGAGGGCGGTGCTCGCGGCGTCCGGTGCGGGCCATCGCAAGGGCAAGGACCGGCCTCGTACCGGACGTACTCGGCCGGTGCGACAACGCGGCCAATGTGCGGGCCAGGCGTCGCGGGCCAGGCGGGACTTTGCGGGTGCCCCCAGGACCTGAATCAGCGGACGCGCATGCGGGGTGGCCGGCGGATCCGCCGGCCACCCCGCACTTCCGTGTGCGCTCCCGTCGGGGCGTGAGTCGAGGCCGAGGACATTGACCGGCAGGGCAGGACGCTCATCCGGTCGGTCATTGACGCCCAGTGGGCGACGTGGCCCGCGCGATCGGCCGGCCTCCCGCGCGCAGGGGCCGGCGGGTCGCGCGGGTAGGGCCACTCAGCCGACCAGCTCCACCGGATGACGTCCGGCCGGTGCCCAGCAGCGGATGATGTCGCGCACCGACACGATGCCGACCGGCCCGGCGCCGTCCAGCACGATCAGATGCCGGAAGCCGCCGTGCGTCATGGCCTCGGCCGCCTCCTCCAGAGTCCAGACGGGTGCGGCGAAGACCACATCGGTGGTGGTGTGGCCGGAGGCGGTCTCGACATCGGGGTTCTGGCCCGCTCCGACCGCGTTGAGGATGTCGCGCTCGGTGAGAATGCCGAATCCGCAGGTGTCCGGGTCATGGACGACGGCTGCTCCGACACGGCGGACCGACATCAGCCGGGCGGCCTGGCGGAGGGTGTGGGTCGGGCCGATGGTGAGGACCACCGTGCTCATGGCGTCACGGACGAGCATGAAGGGAGCCACCTCCTTCGTGAAGCGACTGCGTGAGCCGATTCACAAGTTCACAAGTAGGGGGACTCTCAGAGTCGCACTGTTGGGGGGCGGCAACAAGGGGTGGCGAAGACCGTTCGAGGGGCGTGCGGTGGTGCGGCACGCCCCTCATGGTTCCGGTGCGCCTGCTCAGGCGCCCAGGAGGCGCGGGATGCTGGCGATCTACGCACCAGACCGATTGCCCTCCTGGAGCCACGCACCTACGCCGTGTATCAAAAGTGGATCTTGAGCGATGAATGACCCGGTTCATGGCGCGGGGAGATCTCACGGATGAACAGTGGGCTGTGTGGGAGCCGTTGTTGCCGACGGGGACGAAGACGGGACGGCCGCCAGTCCGACCACGGCGGCAGCTGATCGATGGCACGCGGTTCCGGGTCCGGACCGGTGTTCCGTGGCGGGACGTGCCCGTCGAGTACGGACTGTGGGGCCGGAGCTACGACCTGTTCCGCCAATGGCAGCGGGACGGCACCTGGCACAGGCTCCTCGCCCGCTTCGAACCCGTGCTGGACAAGGTCCGCGTGCCCCGCATCGGGCCGGGCCGGCCGCGCGTTCACCCTGATCGCGTGCGCGCTGACAAGGCCTACGCCTTCCGCAAGAACCGCGCTCACCTGCGCCGTCGCAGGATCCGCTGCACCATCCTGGACAAGGTCGACCAAGCGTGCAACCGCCAGAAGCTCCGCTCCCGTGGAGGCCGACCGCCACGTTTCGACCCGGCCGACTACCGCGAGCGCCATGCGGTCGAGTGCGGGATCAACCGCCTCAAGAAGCACCGCGCCGTGGCCACGCGATACGACGAGCTCGCGGTCCGCTACGAAGCGACCGTCCTCATCGCAGCCATCAACGAGTGACTGTGGCCCTCGGCCCTCACGGGGTTGGATCCACGTTCCACGCCGTAGGCAGATCGCTGCCGCAGAAGACGCAAACGAAGTCGTCCTCGCGCACGATGTTGTGCTCCTGGCAGCCACGGCACCGTCGGAACACCACTTCATGGGTGAAGCCGGAGGGCCGCCCGAGCTCTACGTCGTCCAGAGCACGGGCGACTGCCGACCAGGAGCTGACGTCCGGGCAGTACCCGGTGGACTGGTTGCTGACCTCGCCCACAGCCCACCGGCCTGTCTCGCGCATGAAGCTGATCTCGCCGGCGCTCAAAACCATGTCGCCGTCGGCACAAGCCACGTGCTCGCTTCGTCGCGGCGCCAGCCGAAGAACACCATCCGTGCCAACCACGAAGGTGAACGGTTCGGCCAGCTCCGCCGCAGATCGTTCAGCGATCCAGCTGCCGAAGTCAGCCGCCGAGCTGATCCGGCACCCGCCGCTGCCAGGCCGGACCGCGGTCCTCAGCTCGACCGGTCCGAGATATCGGTAACTCCGCCCCCGCGCACTCACGTCAGCCAACTTGGAGCACTTCCGACACACGCCCTAGTAGTCGTTCGTCTGTTCGGTCTATCCCGGGTCGCTGAGGTTCTCGCGCGAACTTAGCGTCTTCCACTAGGGCCGGACGCCAGCCGGACGACCGGCTGACCGCCCTGGGCCTTCGGTCAGGAGGAGCACGATGAGCGGGGTCCCGGAGAGGGGAAGCGAACAAAAACCTGCCCCGACGCACGAAGAGATCCAGGCCAGGATCGGAAAACGCCTGGACGACGTTGCCAAGATCCTGGCTGGCGCCCTCGTCGCCGTTGCCGGAGTCATGACGCTGCTTGGCCTCAGCAGCGACGTCGTGTTCGTTGCCCTCAACAACGAGTCGTGGCCCATCTATGTGGCCTCACTCTGCGCCATCCTCGCCATCGTCTGCAGCATTGTGGCCCTGCTCGTCCACCCCACACGGCGGGGCAACCTGTGGGAGACCGTTGTGCTCATTCTCGGGGTGATCCTCTACATGGTGGCTCTGAGCGTGGCGGTTATCGGCGCGGCCAAGGCTGCTGGGGGAAACGGGCGGCCGACCATCACCAACATCAAAGTCGACGGCCCTCGGTCCAATCTGAAATTGAGCTTCGACGTTCATGCTGACGGTGTCGAGACGGGGGCTCACGTTGAGGTATTTGTAACGGTTGTAAAGGCCAATTTGGATGATCCAGTCCATGACGGGGTCGACGACTACTCAAGCGAGCTCCGACCCAACGACAAAGGCGTGGTCGAGCAGCGGGTCAGTATGCCGATGTCCCTGCCGCCACAGGCCGCAGGCATCAGTATCATGGCCCTCAATGCGGGCGATGGAACCGAGGACCAATGTGGCTCGCTCACACAGCGCGGGCCGACGTGCGCGAGGTTCCGGGTTCCCTAGCAACGGCTGACCTCGCCGTTTCACTTGCCGTGGGCCGGTTTCTGCGCGGTAACGCGAAAGTGCCTTCTGGGCTAGGGCCTGTCTTCAAAGAGTCGTACCCCGGTTGCCTCTTACGTCGATCGTTGTTGGGTGGTCGCCGCCCAGGGCCCGCTCGAAGTCGGCGAGGGTCTGTTCATACAACGGGATCGCCCGCCGACCTGTAGGGGTTGGCGAGGTTGTTGCGGGAGGTCAGGGTTTGCGGGCGGTCGCTGCCGTATAGGCGGACGTCGGCGTACTCGCTCGTAGAAGGCGATGGCGAGCGGCAGTGTTCCGTGCTCGTGGTGGAAGGAGGCCACCCTCACCGAGAGATGAAGGCTCAGCCCGCCCCTACGAGTTCAACCTCAGATACGTGGGTCGTATTTCCCAGTGCCCCAGCATGCTGGACAAGACTGGGTGAATTCGGGCGTTTTCCCTTCCCCGTGGCAGTTGCGGCACGGGTCCCCCGGCGACGGGGTCGAGGAATAGCCCCCCGTGGAGGACGTTCCGAACCACGCTTCCCACTTGAACCAGAGCCACACACCTACGACGAACAGCCCAATTGCCACCAGGGGTTCCATATTCAACAGGGAAGCCCCCCACGGGGTAAGCCGTCAACCTCCTTACAGGCAAGTGCTGACCAACGGACCAACAGTTTGCGCACGCCCTGGATGGTGTAGCTGACGTGGAACATCCGGCCGATCAGCGTCTTGGCCCTGGCCGGCGTCCACCGCTGATCCGCGAAGCCATGCGCCAGCGGGCCGCGCTCCAACTCCCGCTCCAGCCTGGCCAACTGGGCATCGCTCAGCCGGGGCGACGACGTAGGTCCCCTCGATGACAAGGCCTGAACACTGCCCTCTCGCCACCGCTGCCGCCACTTCTCCACCGTCCGCACATGCACCCGTAGCTCGGCCGCGATCTCCGACGACTTCTCACCCAGGGCGAACGGCCTGGCGGCCTCCAGGCGCACCGACTCCCGGCGCACCCTGTCGCTCGCTCGACAGTCTGAAGCCGATCCACATTCGTGAGTGGCTGCGGAAGCTCGAAGACGGGGATTGGCACCTGCCTATCAACGGGTCATCTTCGCGAACCTCAACGCGATGGTGGCGGCTGCCGTCGACGGTCGCCTGATCCCGCACAACCCGTGCCGCTCGTCGTCAGTGAAGCCGCCCAGGCTGGAACCTCGCCGGATCGTGGCGTGGGCACCTGAGCGTGTGCTGGCCGTTCGCTCTGCACTGCCGGAGCGGTACCGGGCCATGGTGGACTTGGCCGGGAGAACGGCATGCACGCGCTGAGGCACTTCTACGCGTCCGTTCTGCTGGACGCGAGGGAGAGCATCAAGGCGTTGTCGGAGTACCTGGGACACCACGATCCCGGCTTCACACTGCGGACGCACACGCACCTCATGCCGAGCAGCGCACGCGCGAGGCGGTGAACCGTGCCTTCGAGGACGGGCCCAGGGCCGATGACGGCCCCAGGACCGCCCAGGGGGTTGAGGATGGAGGAAATGACCAGGTCAAGCCTCAGTAGCGCTGGTTCAGATATCCCAGCAGCTCGTGGTGGAGCGTCCCGTTCGAGGCCGCCGCGTTGCCGCCGCCCGGACCGGAGACCCCGTCCAGGCTGGTGAACTGCCCGCCCGCCTCCTGGACGATGATCGCGTTCGCTGCCATGTCCCAGAGCGACAGCTCCGGCTCCGCGCAGATGTCGACCGATCCCTCGGCGACCATCATGTACGGCCAGAAGTCCCCGTACCCACGGGTGCGCCAGCAGGCCCGCGTCAGATCCATGAAGCCGTCGAGCCGGCCCTGCTCCTCCCACCCGGTCAGTGAGGAGTACGCGAGCGACGCGTCGGCGATCCGCTCCACCTTCGACACGTGCAGCCGGGTCGCGGAGGTCAGGCTGCGGCCGGAGAACGCTCCCGCGCCCTTCGCCGCCCACCAGCGCCGGTTCAGCGCGGGCGCGGACACCACGCCGACCACCGGCTGGAAACCGTTCTCACCCGCCTCCATCAGCGAGATCAGCGTCGCCCAGACCGGCACACCGCGTACGTAGTTCTTGGTGCCGTCGATCGGGTCGATCACCCAGCGGCGCGGACCGGTCCCCTCGATGCCGTACTCCTCGCCCAGAATCGCGTCGCGTGGGCGGGCCCGATGGAGGTGGCCGCGGATCAACTCCTCGGCGGCCTTGTCGGCCTCGCTCACCGGCGTCATGTCCGGCTTCGTCTCGACCTTGAGGTCCAGAGCCTTGAACCGGTCCATCGTCGTCGCGTCAGCGGCATCCGCCAGCACGTGGGCGAGGCGCAGATCATCGTGGTAGTCGGGCATGCCGTCACAGTATCCACAGGCACCCGTCCGGGCTACACGGCCCCGTGGGCAACAAGTGCGCCCGAGCGGTGCCGCAGCCGGTGCGCGGCCCCTTGACAGTGCGCGGCAGCGCGTCAACTCTGAATCGCAGATCCCCCGGCGTGGGAGGCAACGATGCCTGCAACGCGAGAAGCCCTGCTGGACGCCGCACTGTCGGCGCTCTCGACGCTGCCGTGGACGGCGGTGCGCATGGTCGACGTGGCAGCTGCCGCCGGGGTCTCCCGGCAGACTCTCTACAACGAGTTCGGCAGCAAGTCCGGCCTGGCCCGCGCCCTGATCCGGCGCGCTGCCGACAGCTATCTGTCCGGGGTGGAACGGGCCCTTTGCGCGCACGGGGCCACGGCAGCGGGACCGGCGGAGCTCGCTCTTTGGACGGTGCGCGCCGCCCGGGCCAATGACCTGGTCAAGGCCCTGCTCACGGGGTTCTGGGGGGACCGGTTACCCCGGCCCGGAGCCGCAGGACCGTCGTCGTCGGCTGTTCCCGCGCAGCGTCGTGCCGATGCCGCGTTGCCGACGCCCACCGAGCTGCTCGCGCTCGTCCGGGACCGGGCAGTGGCCGCACTCCACAGCGGGAGCCCTCCGCAGGACGCCGCCGACCTGGCGCTGACCTGCGAGATCGCGCTCCGGCTCGCCCTCTCCTACGCGATCGTGCCACCGGTCCTGGCACCGTCACCGACCGGGGCGGACGCGGCGGCGCTGGTGCGCGAGGCCCTGGCGCGGCACTCTGCACGCTGAGATACGCGGTGCACCGCGGTTCGGTGCAAGGGAACTCAGGTCGAGGAGCCCGACAGCTGCAGACCGATCACACCGACGATCACCAGCGAGATCGACACGAGCTTGAGGGTGGAGACCACGTCGTCGAGGAAGATCATCCCGTAGATCGCCGTGCCGGCCGCGCCGATGCCCGTCCACACCGCGTATGCGGGGCCGACATCGAGCTTCTTGAGGGACAGCGTCAGCAGACCGAAGCTTCCGAGGGCGAAGGCACAGAACGCGATCGTCGGCCACAGCCGGGTGAAGCCGTGCGAAAGCTTCAGACACACGGCGAAGCCGGTCTCCAGCAGTCCTGCGACCACGACCAGCAACCACGCCATCGTCAGGTGCCTCCCACGTAGGTGACTGCTTCGTCTCGCTTGACGCGATTATGCCCTTACCAGTCGTGGGAGCTCGCAAACGTGCGCGAGTCGTGCGGGCCGCCTCTCAGTCCCCCTCGCGCCGCTCCCGGGTCGAGAGCAGCCGCCGCAGCGAGTCGAGCCGTGCGGGATCGGCGTGGCCCTCCGCGACCCAGGCATCCAGGGCGCATTCCGGCTGCCGGTCGTCATGGGTGCAGCCGCGCGAACAGTTCTCCGTACCCGGCTGCAGATCGGGGAACGCGTTGATGACCCGGGACGGGTCGACGTGGTGCAGCCCGAACGAACGGACACCCGGGGTGTCGACCACCCAGCCGCGGTCGTCCGGCAGCGGCAGCGCGAGCGCCGACGTGGTGGTGTGCCTGCCGCGGCCCGTGACGGCGTTGACCACACCGGTCGTGCGTCGTCTGTCCTTCGGCACCAGGGCGTTGACCAGTGTTGTCTTCCCGACTCCGGAGTGCCCGACGAACGCGGTCACCCGGTCGTTGAGCAACTCCCGCACCCGGTCCGCCGCGTCGCCGTTCTCCAGTTCCTCGCGGCTGGTGACGATGTAGGGGACACCCAGCGGGGTGTATGCCTCCAGGAGCTTGTCCGGTGACGCCAGGTCGGACTTGGTCAGGACCAGGAGCGGGGTGAGCCCTCCGTCGTACGCCGCCACCAGACAGCGGTCGATCATGCGCGGGCGGGGTTCCGGGTCGGCGAGTGCGGTGACGATGGCCAGCTGATCGGCGTTGGCGACGACCACGCGTTCGTACGGATCGTCATCGTCCGCGGTGCGGCGCAGGACCGAGTGGCGCTCGCCGATGCGCACGATGCGGGCCAGCGTGTCCTTGTCACCGGAGAGATCGCCGACGATGGAGACCACGTCTCCCACGACGGCGGCCTTGCGGCCCAGCTCACGGGCCTTCATCGCCATCACGGTGCGCCCGTCGACGAGACAGGTGAGGCGGCCGCGGTCGACGGTGAGGACCATGCCGTCCTGGGCGTCCTCGTGCTTCGGCCGGATGTGCGTGCGAGGGCGGTTGCCCTTGCGGTTGGGGCGGACGCGGATGTCGTCCTCGTCAGGGTTCTTCCCGTAGCGGCGCATGTCCTCAGGCCCCGCGCCTTTCCGGGGATGCCCCGAGTGCTCCCGGCGAGACGCCGACCGTTGCGGACGGATCACCGAGCATGCCGGCCCACATCTCGGGGAAGTCCGGCAGCGTCTTCGCGGTCGTACCGACGTTCTCGATCTCCACCCCCGCGACGGCGAGGCCGATGATCGCGCCCGCGGTCGCCATCCGGTGGTCGTCGTACGTATGGAAGGTGCCGCCGTGCAGGGGGCGCGGCCGGATCCGCAGTCCGTCGGCGGTCTCGGTGACATCTCCGCCCAGGCCGTTGATCTCCTTGGTCAGAGCCGCCAGCCGGTCCGTCTCGTGCAGCCGCAGATGGGCGACGCCGCTCAGCGTGGACGGGGAGTCGGCGAGTGCGGCGAGGGCGGCGACGCCCGGGGTGAGTTCACCGACCTCGCTCAGGTCGACGTCGATGCCATGGATGCGGCCCGATCCTGTGAAGGTGAGACCGCGCTCCGTCAGCTCGCAGCTGCCGCCCATTGCGGTGAAGATCTCGCGCAGCGCGTCACCCGGCTGGGTGGTACGCAGCGGCCAGTCGGGGACCGTGACCCGGCCGCCGGTGACCAGTGCGGCCGCGAGGAACGGCTGTGCGTTGGAGAGATCCGGCTCGACGGTCAGATCGCGGCCGAGCAGCGCGGAGGGGGAGACCCGCCAGACGTTCGGCTCACCACCGCTCTCCGGTTCGTCGACCTGGGCGCCGACCGCGCGGAGCATGTCGACGGTCATCCGGATGTGCGGCATGGAGGGAAGGGCCGAACCTGTGTGGCGTACCTCCACCCCCTGGTTGAACCGGGGCGCCGACAGAAGCAGCGCGGAGACGAACTGCGAGGACGAGGAGGCGTCGATGGCCACCGGACCGCCGTCCAGCGCGCCCGCGCCGTGCACGGTCAGCGGCAGCGCCCCGCGCCCGTCGTCGTCGATCCGGGCGCCCAGCGCCCGCAGCGCGTCGATCACGCCGTTCAGGGGGCGCTCGTAGGAGCGGGGGTCCCCGTCGAAGTGGACCGGGCCGTCGGTGAGGCAGGCCACGGGCGGGAGGAACCGCATGACCGTTCCTGCGTTGCCGACGTCGATCGTTGCCGGGCCGTGCAGGCCGGCCGGAATGACCCGCCACGCCTCGCCCGAACCGTCCGGGCCGACGCCCTCCTCGATCCCGACGCCCATCGCGCGCAGAGCCTGTGCCATCAGCAGGGTGTCCCGGGAGCGCAGCGGGCGGCGCAGCCAGCCCGGCTCGGAGGAGAGGGAGGCGAGGACGAGGGCTCGGTTGGTGACCGATTTCGATCCGGGCACGGTGACGGTCGCGTCGACGGCTCCGCTCGCAAGCGGGGCGGGCCAGAGGGCGGGGTGCACGGAGCTTTCGGTCATGGCCCTCACTTTAGTGGCACACGGCAAACCCGGATCCCGATCAAATGGGACGAAATAGTGATGTAACGCAAGGGTGGTACACACAGCGGGGCGCTCTGGGCCGTCACAGTCCGAGCAGCCATCGTCCACCGCCGATCAGCGAGCAGAGCGACACCGCATGGAAGAGGAAGAGCCATATCGCGGCTGGTGCGTGCGTCAGCCGGGAGAGCTGGTCGGCGTCGGAGTCCGGTGCACCGCCGTGCCGCCGCTTGGACTGCAGTTCGAACGCCGGGCGCACTCCGCCGAGCAGCAGGAACCAGACCGCGGTGTACGCGAATGCCGACTGGACAGCCGCCGACGTCAGCCAGGACACCAGCAGGAAGGCCGCACCCGTGAGGATGACCGTCAGCGCCCCGTACAGATTGCGGATCATGACCAGCATCACGGCGAGCAGCGCGGTCGCCAGCCACAGGAACAGGGTGATCCGGCCGTTGGTGAGCAGCCAGGCGCCGCCCAGCCCCAGCAATGGAGGTGCCGTGTAACCGGCCGCCGCCGTGAGGATCATGCCGACACCGGTCGGCTTGCCGCGGCTGACGGTCAGCCCGCTGGTGTCGGAGTGCAGCCGGATGCCGGAGAGCTGTCGCCCGGTGAGCAGGGCCACCAGTCCGTGACCGCCCTCGTGCGCGATGGTGATCGCATTCCGGGAGAGCCGCCATATGACGTTCGGCACGACGGCGATGAGAGCCACCGTGGCCGTCACGACAACGAGCCACTGCTCGGGAGCGGGCTGGGTGCCGAAGACGCGATCCCACAGATCGCCCAGATCGGTGCTGTCCATGGTGCGGGCGGCTCCTTGAGGTACTTGAGGTATTGGCGTCCACTCGACATGACGGTCGTGGCAGTCTGGCACTTATGTGCGGACGGTATGCAGCGAGTCGGCGGCCGGAGGACCTGACCGGGCTCTTCGGGGTCGAGAAGTGGGAACCCACCGAGACCCTGGAGCCCGACTGGAACGTGGCACCGACCAAAGAGGTCTACGCGGTTCTGGAACGTCCTGTGAAGGACGCAGACGACCAGCGTCCGGTTCGCCAGCTGCGCACCCTGAAGTGGGGCCTCGTACCGTCCTGGTCGAAGTCCCCCGAGGGCGGCGCCCGAATGATCAACGCCCGCGCGGAGACCGTCCACGAGAAGCCCTCCTTCCGCCGCCCCTTCGTGTCGAGACGCTGCATCCTTCCCGCGGACGGCTACTACGAGTGGGTCACCGGCGTGGACGAGCGGCAGCTGGAGGAGACGGGGAAGCGGAAACGGCCCCGCAAGCAGCCGTACTTCGTGACGCCCGCAGACGGTGAGGTCTTCGCGATGGCCGGTCTGTACGAGTTCTGGCGCGACCGGACCCTGCCCGACGACCATCCGCAGGCCTGGTGGGTGACCTGCTCCGTGATCACCACCGAGGCGGAGACGTCCCCGCTGGCCGTGGCCCCCGCCGAGGGGCCCGCCGCGCTCGCCGACATCCACCCCCGGATGCCCCTGATGCTCACCCCCGACCGCTGGGACGACTGGCTCGACCCGGCGCGTACCGACATCGCGGAGCTGAGGGCCCTGCTGGAGCCGCCGCCGGGAGGGCTCATGCGGGCCTATCCGGTGGCCACGGCAGTCAGCAACGTCCGCAACAACGGCCCGGAACTGCTGGAGGAGCTGGCCGCGCCAGAGGTGAGCACGCTCTTCTGACCCGTCAGGATGGGTCCTGTGACCCGTACAGAGACACAGCAGTGGACCGAGACGGTCGATACGGAAGCCGGAGTGGCCAGGATCACCTGGCGGCCGGCCAAGGACGCCCGGCTGGTGCTCGCCGTCAGCCACGGAGCGGGCGGCGGTATCGAGGCGCGCGATCTCCAGGCCCTCGCCGCCGTGCTCCCCGGGCGGCGGGTGAGCGTCGCTCTGGTGGAGCAGCCCTGGCGGGTGGCGGGGAAGAAGCTCGCTCCGGCTCCCCGGACCCTGGACACGGGCTGGCGCGGACTGTGGAGCGCGCTGGCTGTCCCGGGGCTGCCCGTCGTCGCCGGGGGGCGCAGCGCGGGGGCCCGGGTGGCCTGCCGCACGGCGACGGAGCTCGGTGCCCACGCGGTGCTTGCGCTGAGCTTTCCACTGCACCCTCCGGGCAAACCGGAGAAGTCGCGCAAGGACGAGCTGCTGGGGGCGGGCGTGCCCGTCCTGGTGGTGCAGGGCGGGCATGACCCGTTCGGACGACCGGCGGAGTTCCCTCCGGGTGGGCACACGATCGTCGAGGTGCCCTACGGGGACCACGGCTTCGCCGTGCCGAAGAAGGCCCCTCTGACCCAGGATCAGGCCATGGAGCTCCTGACCGGTGCGGCAGCCGAGTGGCTGGACACACTCCCGTAGCCACGTAGTTCCTCCTGCCTCTCCGGCACCGGCGCGGCCCCGGGGAATGCGGCGTGCGGGGCCGCTGTTGTTCGGGACGTCGGAACAACGAAGTCGTACGTGGAGAGGGAGTCCGTCGCATGGGTTCGACCATCTGCCCGCGCCGCTCGAACACCGCTGATCTGGAGTGGACGGTCCTGCATGCGGCCAAGACCACTCCCGAGCGCGCCGTGAGCGGACCGGATCGACAGCCCGCGTCGAAGCAAGGTCGACTATTCTCCGATGCGAGCGGGTCCGGTTTCGGTTCCGCCACATCGTTGGAGGAGGTGGGTCCGGTCACTGGGACCGACACAGGGACCGACGACGGCCGTGCGGAGGAGACGACCGCCGAGCGCAATGCGCGCTTCGAGCGGGACGCCCTCGGATTTCTCGACCAGATGTACTCGGCGGCGCTGCGTATGACGCGCAACCCCGCCGATGCCGAGGACCTGGTCCAGGAGACGTACGCCAAGGCGTACGGCTCCTTCCACCAGTTCCGTGAGGGCACGAACCTCAAGGCGTGGATGTACCGCATTCTCACGAACACCTTCATCAACTCGTACCGCAAGAAGCAGCGCGAACCTCAGCGGAGTGCCGCCGAGGAGATCGAGGACTGGCAGCTGGCACGCGCCGAGTCGCACATGTCGACCGGTCTGCGCTCGGCGGAGTCCCAGGCGCTGGATCACCTGCCGGACTCCGATGTGAAGTCCGCGCTGCAGTCGATCCCCGAAGAGTTCCGCATCGCTGTGTATCTCGCCGACGTAGAGGGCTTTGCGTACAAGGAGATCGCGGACATCATGGGGACCCCCATCGGTACCGTGATGTCCCGCCTGCACCGGGGCCGCCGTCAGCTGCGCGGCATGCTGGAGGACTACGCGCGTGAGCGTGGGCTCGTTCCGGCCGGTGCCGGTGAGTCGGACGACAGGAAAGGCTCGACCTCATGAGCTGCGGAGAGCCGCACGAGACGGATTGCTCAGAGGTTCTCGATCATCTCTATGAGTTTCTCGACCATGAGATGCCCGAGGGCGACTGCACCAAGTTCGAGGTGCACTTCGAGGAGTGCTCCCCGTGCCTCGAGAAGTACGGCTTGGAGCAGGCCGTGAAGAAGCTGGTGAAGCGCTGCTGCGGTCAGGACGACGTCCCGACCGATCTGCGCTCGAAGGTGATGGGACGGATCGACCTGATCCGTTCGGGACAGGCCGTTCCGGAGCAGGACGTGGCGCTGGGCGGGGCAGAACGGCCCGCTACCGCTGAGTGACCGCTTCCGTCCGGCATCGCTGACCCTCACCCCGTGTCGAGGGCCGGAAGCGCGGCAGTGTCACCCGAATGTGCTAATCCCGCCCATCGGGGCCCTCGGTCACGCCCAACTCGCTAGCCTGGCGCCTTCATTGATCAGGCTGGGGGCGGGCGGTACGGGTGAGGAGCACACCGGGGGCGGCGCGCGCATACATTCTGACCGCGCTGATCTGCTCCGTTCTCTGCGTACTCCCGGCGCTGTCCCCCGGGGCGGACACCCCCTGGGGACCTCTCGCTCTTCTTACGGCGCTCTACCTGGTCTGTGAGCTGCCCGGGCGCTGCCCGTTCTTCGGCAACTCCGTCCCGGTCGGTGCCGGATCGTTCTTCCCCCTGCTGCTCGCCGCCGCCTTCCTGCTGCCGCCTGCCGCCGCCGTCCTGGTCGCGATACCCGGGTCGCTGGCCGGCCGGGTCGAACAGCCGCCGGTGACGGCCCGCCGCGTCTGGCGGGCCGCGCAGCTCGCTCTCGCGGCGTGGGCGGCCTCGTCGGCCCACACCGTCCTCGGGGGCCCCGCCACGCTCGGGGGCCCCGGCGGCGGTGCCGTGCCCGACCTCCCGTACGCCCTGTTTCCCGCCTGTGCCTCGGCGCTCGTCTTCAGCCTCGTCCTGGCCGCCCTGGACGGCGGCATCATCGCCACGGCCGAGCGCGTGCCGCTGCGGCACGCCTGGCGCGGACTGCCGGCGAGCTCGCTGGGACCGCATCTGGTGCACGCGCTCGCCGGGCTGATGATGGCCGTTCTCTGGCGCAGCTCGTACGGTCCGGTGTCCGCGCTGGTCGTCCTGCTGCCGATGTACATCTCCTGCTGGGTGTTCGCCCAGTACCACCGCCAGCACGCCGCCCACCGGGCCACCATCCGGGCGCTGGTCCAGGCCGTCGACATCAAGGACACGTACACCCGCGGCCACAGCGAGCGGGTGGGGCGGGCCTCCGAACTGATCGCCCGTGAGATCGGCATGGAGGAGCAGCGCATGGAGGCACTCCGCTTCGCCGGGATCCTGCACGATGTCGGCAAGCTGGGCGTCCCGACGCGGGTCCTGCGCAAGGACGGACCGCTCACCCCGGAGGAGCGCCGGGTCATCGAACTGCATCCGGAGTACGGGCACGAGATCGTCCGGGGCATCGGCTTCCTCGACGAGGCGCGCGCCGCGATCCTCCACCACCACGAACGGCTCGACGGCAGCGGCTATCCGTACGGCCTCACCGGCGACAAGATCCCTGAGTTCGCCCGCG
Organism: Streptomyces sp. NPDC060035; assembly: GCF_042736635.1. NCBI lineage: Bacteria > Bacillati > Actinomycetota > Actinomycetes > Kitasatosporales > Streptomycetaceae > Streptomyces > Streptomyces sp. NPDC060035. The sequence goes on along the minus strand of NZ_JBHWVO010000026.1, from coordinate 9,905 downwards.
TCGTGGCCGTCGCCGACGCCTTCGACGCGATGACCTCGACCCGCGCCTACCGGCGTGGGCGGCCCGTGCCGGCGGCGGTGGAGGAGCTGGAGCGCTGCGCGGGCAGCCAGTTCGACCCGCGGATGGTGCGGGCGCTGGCACGGGCCCTGGACCGGCACGGCTGGTCCTCGGAGGCCAACGCGGTCACTTCGGACGAGGAGACGTTCGGGCTGCCGCGGCAGCGGTCGCGGAAGCCGCCGTCCGAAGCCGGGACCGCGGACCGGCCCGGACGGCTCCGGTGAGCGTGATCAGCCGCCCCTCGCTGCCCCCGGCGGTCCTCGCCGTCCGCAGCGCCGCCCTGGCCCTCGCTGTCGTCGCACTCGGCCACACCCTGTGGAACGGAGTCGTGGCACCCGGGCACGCCCTCGCCTTCGGAGTCCTCGTCACCGTGGGCGAACTGGCCCGCTGGGGCGCCCTGCCGGGCGAGCGGGAGCCCGCGCCGCTCGGGGCGGCCGGGGCACTCGCGTACGCGCTGCTCGGGCGCAGCGCCGGGGAGCCCAGCCCGCACGGCGCCTTCCAGGTGATCACTGTCGTCGCCGCGGCGCAGCTGCTCGCCTCCGTGCCCCATCTGGCGCGCGGCAGCGGACCTGGACCCGACCGGACCGCCCGCCGCATCCTGGCTGTCGCCTTCGCCGCAGTGTGCTTCCAGCCGCTCTTCAACTCGGGGCGGACGGCGCTCTGGTTCGGCGAAGGACCTTACTTCGCGCTCTACCTGTTCCTGCTGCTGGTCCTCACCGCGCTGTGCGACGCCGTCCTCGCCGCTCTGCTGCTGCACTCCCGTACCCGTTACCCGTTCGGGCCCCTGCTCCGTGACGAGCTCCGCGCTCTCAGCGGCATCGGCTCGGCCGTCTGCGCAACCGGTGCCGTGATGGCGCTCGGGGTCGCCGTCGGCGGGCTCTGGGCGCTGCCCGTCCTGTGCGTTCCGTTGCTGCTCACCCAGGTGTCCTTCCGCCGGTACGCCGCCGTCCGCACGACCTACCGCCAGACGATCACCTCGCTCGCCCGGTCGACGGAGATCGCCGGATACACCCAGCACGGCCACGCCCGCAGAGTCGCAGAGCTCTCCACCGCCGTCGGGAGGGAGCTCGGCCTGGCCGGACCCGAGCTGACCGTCCTGGAGTACGCGGCGCTGATGCACGACATCGGCCAGCTCTCGCTCGTCGATCCGGTGCCCGACGGCGCGACCGCCGGGCTTCCGGCCGCCGAGCAGCGCCGGATCGCGCTGCTCGGCGGCGCGGTGGTGCGGCAGACCGGGGTGGACACCGAGGTGGCCGTGGTCGTGGAGCAGCAGGCCGATCCGTACCGGGAACAACCGATCACCGCCAGGATCGTCCGTGCGGTCAATGCGTACGAGGACCTGTGCGGGGAAGGCGCCGGTGGCCCTCTGGGGGCGCTGGAGCAGCTCAGGCTCGGCACCGGCCGCGACTACCAGCCGCAGGTGGTCGAAGCGCTGGCCAGAGTCCTGGCGCGAGGCGGTCTGACCCCGGTCCGGTCTGGGTAACCCATGGGTAATGAGCGAGCGTCCGGCCGGGCATGGTTGGATGCGAAGGAGAGCGGAAAACGAGGGTGTCCAGTCGGGACAGGCGGGAATCGTGAGGATCTTCGGGAAGGTACGGCATCGGCCATCCGCCTCTTGGCGGCAGGCCACGGACCGCGCGTTCACGCTGATCGGCGACGGCCGGTACGAGGACGCGGGGGCGCTGCTGACGCGCGCGGCGGATCTGGAGCCCTGGCTCTCGGAGTCCTGGTTCAATCTGGCGCTGCTGCACAAGTTCCGGCACGACTGGGAGCAGGCCAGGGCAGCGGGCCTGCGCGCGGTCGCCCTGCTCGACAGGGAGTCCGGCGCCCCGGACTGGTGGAACGTCGGGATCGCGGCCACCGCGCTGCAGGACTGGCCCCTGGCCCGCCGGGCCTGGCAGGCGTACGGACTCAAGGTGCCGGGCAGCGGCCAGTACAACGCAGCGGCCAACAGCGAGCCGACGGGCATGGAGCTGGGCAGCGCGGCGGTACGGCTGTCGCCCGAGGGCGAGGCCGAGGTCGTCTGGGGCCGCAGGCTCGATCCTGCGCGGATGGAAGTGCTGTCGATCCCGCTGCCGTCCTCCGGCCGGCGCTGGGGCGAGGTAGTCCTGCACGACGGGGTGCCGCACGGCGAGCGGATCACGGCGGCAGGTCCGTCCTACCCCGTTTTCGACGAGATCGAGTTGTGGGCGCCCTCTCCCGTACCCACCTGGGTGGTGCTCCTGGAAGCCTCCACCGAGGCCGACCGGGACGCGCTGGAGCGGCTCGCGTCCGACGCCGGGTTCGCCGCGGAGGACTGGTCGTCCTCCGTGCGGCTCCTGTGCCGGGCCTGTTCGGAGAGCCCGATGGAGAGCGACGAGGGCGACGGGGAGCACCTGGACCCGCACGACCACAGCGAGCCGGGCCACCCGGGCCCGCTGGGGCACCGCACCGCCGGTGATCTCTGGGTCCCCGAGCGTGAATGCGGCATAGCGGCGCCGGCCGGGCTGGTGCGCGGGCTGCTGGACAGCTGGGTCGCGGACAGCCCGGACAGCCGTGAGTGGCGGGATCTGGAAGAAGTCTGCTGACCGGTGCCCGTAGGCTGTACGGGCACCGATTCCGGTGCGGTTCTCAACCTTTTCGGCATTGCAGGAAGGCGTACGGCGGACATGTCGCAGCAGGAGACGGACGAGCAGGTCGGCGTGGACGACGAGGGATTCCTCGTGGACACCGAGGACTGTGAGGCGCGCGAGGCGGCGTACCGCGAGCGCGGCACCTCCCGTCCGATCACGGTCGTGGGCAATCCGGTGCTGCACAAGGAGTGCAGAGACGTCACGGAGTTCGGCGATGAGCTCGCACAGCTGATCGACGACATGTTTGCCAGCCAGCGGACGGCCGAGGGCGTGGGCCTGGCTGCCAACCAGATCGGCGTGGACCTCAAGGTCTTCGTCTACGACTGCCCGGACGACGACGGGGTGCGGCACGTCGGCGCGATCTGCAACCCGGTGCTCGAGGAGCTGGCGCCCGAGGAGCGCAACCTCGACGACTCCAACGAGGGCTGCCTCTCCGTCCCGACGGCGTACGCGTCCCTGGCTCGCCCGGACTACGCGGTGGTGCGGGGCCAGGACGCCAAGGGCAACGCGGTGAAGGTGCGGGGCGACGGGTACTTCGCGCGGTGCCTCCAGCACGAGACGGACCACCTCTACGGGTACCTGTACATCGACCGGCTCTCGAAGCGGGACCGCAAGGACGCGCTGCGACAGATGGACGAGGGCACGCCGCGCTACGAAGTCGTCGCGAACGGCTGATCCCTCCCGAGCCCGGGCCCTGCTGCCGGTAGGCCGGCAGCAGGGCCTTTCTGTTGCTCGGCGGGTGTCGTCCAGCGAACAACCGGCGTTTCCCTAGGGGTAGTTGACGCGCGTCGACTCGTCCGACAGGCTCACCCCTACACCTCACCGTGGTAGGGAGACCCCCATGCTCAGACGTTCCGCACATCTGCTGCTCGGCTTTGTCATGACCATGGCGTTCGCTATAGGCGGGGCCGTCGTCACCGCGGGCCCCGCGCAGGCCGACGGCTGCTACACCTGGACCCGCACGCTGTCGTCCGGAGCCTCCGGAGCCGACGTCACCCAGCTCCAGATCCGGGTGTCCGGATATCCGGGATACAACTCCGTACTGGCCATCGACGGCTCGTACGGCCCCGCCACCACGGCCGCCGTCAAGCGATTCCAGACGGCCTACGGCCTTGCCGCGGACGGCGTCGCGGGACCGGCCACGCAGTCCAAGCTCTATGCGCTCCAGGACGACGACTGCACCCCGATCCACTTCACCTACCCCGAGCTCAACACGTGCAACAGCACCTGGGCCGGTGGGGCGGTTGCCGCGGGCACGGCCAAAGCCAATGCGCTGAGCTCCATGTGGAAGCTGGAGGCGCTCCGGCACGCACTCGGTGACCAGTCCATCCGTGTCACCAGCGGATTCCGGTCCACCTCCTGCAACTCCGCGGTGGGCGGGGCGTCCAACAGCCGCCATCTGTACGGTGACGCCGTCGACCTCGGCGCCGGACCGCACGCACTGTGCACCATCGCCCAGCAGGCCCGTAACCACGGCTTCAACGGGATCCTCGGACCGGGCTACCCAGACCACGGCGACCACATCCATGTGAACCAGGGACCGAGCCACTTCTGGTCGGCACCGAACTGCGGCATCTGACCGCACACCGCACTGCTGTCGTGCCCCGTCCCGGATCGCGTGATCTCCCGGGCGGGGCACCGCCGTTCGCCGCTCAGGCCACGTCGGTCAGCGCGACGGGTCCCCGGAACGTGCGGCGGTAGGCATTCGGCGTCGTGCCCAGTGAGCGTACGAACTGATGACGCAGCGCTGCCGCGTTCCCGAAGCCGGTCCGCCCGGCGATCGTGTCCATGGTCTCGTCCGAGGTCTCCAGCAGGTGCTGCGCCAGCAGCACGCGCTGCCGCAGCAGCCAGCGGTACGGGGTGGTACCCGTCTCCTGCTGGAAGCGGCGCGCGAAGGTGCGGGGCGACATGTGGGACTGGGCGGCCAGCTGCTCGACGGTCATCTCCTGGTCGAGGTGGCGCTCCATCCAGGCGAGCGTGTCCCCGACCGTGTCGCACCGGGTGCGGGGCAGCGGGCGCTTGATGTACTGGGCCTGGCCGCCGTCCCGGTGGGGCGGCACCACCATGCGGCGGGCGATGGCATTGGCGACGGCCGGTCCGTGCGCCTGGCGGACCAGATGCAGACAGGCATCGATCCCCGCAGCCGTGCCCGCCGACGTGATCACCGGGCCCTCGTCCACATAGAGCACGTCCGGCTCCACGACAGCCTTCGGGAAGCGGCGCGCCAGCTCGGCCGCATGGCGCCAATGGGTGGTGCAGCGACGGCCGTCCAGCAGCCCGGCCGCGCCGAGCACGTACGCGCCGGAGCAGACGCTCAGCACCCGCGCTCCGCGCTCCACGGCCCGGCGCAGGGCGTCCAGGACCTCCTCGGGGTACTTCCGCTCCATGAAGTGGCTGCCCGCCGGTACGGCGATGAGGTCGGCCTCCTCCAGCCGGTCCAGCCCGTACGGCGTGCTGATGGTGAACCCGGCGTGCGTCCGCAGGACCGGGCCCTCCGCCGAGACGACCGCGAAGTCGTGGACCGGCAGCCCGTCGTCGGAGCGGTCGAGTCCGAACACCTCGCACAGCACGCCGAGTTCGAAGGGATGGACTTCGTCGAGCAGCAGAGCGGCGACATTCTTCAGCATGACGACAGTGTGGCAGTAATTCGATGCTGCATGACAGTCCTGCCACTGACCGAATCGGCTCGCACGGACGACAGTAGAGCCATGAACACATTCCTGAGCTACCTGGTCATAGCCGCACTTTTCACCCTCGTCCTGCTGCCCGCGTTCGCAGGGATCGCAGCGGAGCGCAGGATCGACCGCGAGCTGCGGGACGCGGAACGGCAGCGGTCCGCGCAGCCTCCGGAAACGCCGGGCGCCGCGCGGCCGGTCATGGCCACGCGGCGCCCGCTCGCCGGAGTATGGGCGAGGACCTAGAAGTCGTCGTCGAAGCCGACCGAGCCCTCCACCGCAACCTGGTACGCGGAGGGCCGGCGCTCGAAGAAGTTCGTCAGCTCCTGGACCCCCTGCAGCTCCATGAACGAGAAGGGGTTCTCGGAGCCGTAGAGCGGCGGGAAGCCGAGCCGGGTGAGCCGCTGGTCGGCGACACACTCCAGGTACTGGCGCATCGACTCCGTGTTCATACCGGGCAGACCCTCGCCGCACAGATCGCGGCCGAACTGCAGCTCCGCCTCGACGGCCTCCTTCAGCATGTCGGTGACCTGCTGCTGGAGGGCGTCGTCGAAGAGCTCCGGCTCCTCCTTGCGGACGGTGTCCACGACCTCGAACGCGAAGTTCATGTGCATGGTCTCGTCGCGGAACACCCAGTTGGTGCCCGTGGCCAGGCCGTGCAGCAGGCCGCGCGAGCGGAACCAGTACACGTACGCGAAGGCGCCGTAGAAGAACAGCCCCTCGATGCACGCGGCGAAGCAGATCAGATTCAGCAGGAAGCGGCGGCGGTCGGCCTGCGTCTCCAGACGGTCGAGCTTCTCGACCTCGTTGATCCACCTGAAGCAGAACTGGGCCTTCTCGCGGATGGAGGGGATCTCCTCGACCGCGTCGAACGCGGCCGCACGGTCCTGCGGATCGGGCAGATAGGTGTCGAGCAGCGTCAGATAGAACTGGACGTGCACCGCCTCCTCGAACAGCTGACGCGACAGGTACAGCCGCGCCTCCGGGGAGTTGATGTGCTTGTACAGCGTCAGCACCAGGTTGTTGGAGACGATCGAGTCACCGGTCGCGAAGAACGCGACGAGCCGGCCGATCATGTGCTGCTCGCCGGGGGAGAGCTTGGCGAGGTCGGCGACGTCGGAGTGGAGGTCGACCTCCTCCACCGTCCAGGTGTTCTTGATCGCGTCCCGGTAGCGCTCGTAGAAGTCCGGGTAGCGCATGGGCCGCAGGGTCAGCTCGAAGCCAGGGTCGAGCAGGTTCTTGGTGGTGTCGGAGCTCATTACTGGCAGGCCTCGCAGGACTCGGGGTTTTCGAGCGAGCAGGCGATGGCGTCCGCGTCGGGCGCCGAAGCCTGCTGAACGGGAATGGGTGCGGCCGCAGCGGTCGTCCCGGACGCCGCACGGGCGATGCGGGTCGCCGGACGCGAACGCAGGTAGTACGTCGTCTTCAGCCCCTGCTTCCAGGCGTACGCGTACATCGAGGAGAGCTTGCCGATCGTCGGCGTCTCCAGGAACAGGTTCAGCGACTGGCTCTGGTCGAGGAACGGCGTACGGGCCGCCGCCATGTCGATCAGACCACGCTGCGGGATCTCCCACGCCGTGCGGTACAGCGCACGCACGTCCTCGGGGATCCAGGCGAAGCCCTGCACCGAGCCGCTCGCCTCGCGCAGCGCTTCCCGGGTCCGCGCATCCCACACGCCGAGCTTCTTGAGCTCGTCCACCAGGTATGCGTTCACCTGGAGGAACTCGCCGCTGAGCGTCTCGCGCTTGAAGAGGTTGGAGACCTGCGGCTCGATGCACTCGTACACACCGGCGATCGAGGCGATCGTCGCCGTCGGCGCGATGGCGAGCAGCAGCGAGTTGCGCATCCCGGTCTTCGCGACCCGGGCACGCAGCGCGTCCCAGCGCTCCGGCCAGTTCAGCTCGGTGTCGTAGTGGTCGGGGTGCAGCACACCGCGGGCGGCGCGCGTCTCGGACCAGGCGGGCAGCGGGCCCGAGCGCTCCGCGAGGTCGCACGACGCCTCGTACGCGGCAAGCATGATCCGCTCGGAGATCCTCGTGGACAGCGCGCGGGCCTCGGCCGAGTCGAAGGGCAGCCGCAGCTGGAAGAAGACGTCCTGCAGACCCATCGCACCCAGGCCCACCGGGCGCCAGCGGGCGTTGGACCGGCCGGCCTGCTCGGTCGGGTAGAAGTTGATGTCCACCACGCGGTCGAGGAAGGTCACGGCGGTTCGGACGGTGGCGTCCAGCCGCTCCCAGTCCATCTCTCCGCCGGCGACGAACGCGCCGAGGTTGACCGAACCCAGATTGCAGACGGCCGTCTCGCCGTCGTCGGTGACCTCGAGGATCTCCGTGCACAGGTTCGACGAGTGCACGACCCGGCCCGGCTCGGCGGTCTGGTTCGCTGTCCGGTTGGAGGCGTCCTTGAACGTCATCCAGCCCTGACCGGTCTGTGCGAGCGTCCGCATCATCCGGCCGTACAGCTCACGGGCGGGCATCGTCCTGCGGGCCAGCCCCTTGGACTCCGCCGCACGGTAGGCGGCATCGAACTCGTCGCCCCACAGGTCGACCAGCTCGGGGGTATCGGCCGGAGAGAACAGCGACCACTCGGTGTCCGCGTCGACGCGGCGCATGAACTCGTCGGGGATCCAGTGCGCCAGATTCAGGTTGTGCGTGCGGCGCTGGTCCTCGCCCGTGTTGTCGCGCAGCTCCAGGAACTCCTCGATGTCCGCGTGCCAGGTCTCCAGGTAGACGGCGGCAGCGCCCTTGCGGCGGCCCCCCTGGTTGACGGCGGCGACGGAGGCGTCGAGCGTCTTCAGGAACGGCACGATGCCGTTGGAGTGCCCGTTGGTGCCACGGATCAGCGAACCCCGGGCGCGGATACGGGAGTACGAGAGGCCGATGCCTCCGGCGTGCTTGGACAGCCGCGCCACCTGGTGGTAGCGGTCGTAGATCGAGTCGAGCTCGTCCAGCGGAGAGTCCAGCAGATAGCAGGAGGACATCTGCGGGTGCCTGGTACCGGAGTTGAACAGGGTGGGAGAGGAAGGGAGGTAGTCGAGCCGGCTCATCAGCCCGTACAGCGAGGCGACTTCCTCCAGGGCGTGCTCGGAGGTGTCCTCGGCGAGTCCGGCGGCCACCCGCAGCATGAAGTACTGCGGGATCTCGATGACCTGGCGGGTGAGCGGATGGCGCAGCAGATAGCGGCTGTGCAGCGTCCGCAGCCCGAAGTAGCCGAAGCGGTCGTCGGCGCCGTCGGCAAGAGCCTGCCCGGCCAGCGCGTCGAGCGCGGCCGCGTGCAGCGTGACGAACTCGGCCGTACGGTCCGCGATCAGGCCCTCGCGGTGACCGACGGCGACCGAGGCGGAGAAGGAGAGGGCGCCCTGACCGGCGGCCTCGTCCGCGATGGTGCGGGTGAGGAGCCGTGCGGCGAGCCGGGAGTAAGCGGGGTCCTCGGAGATCAGGCCCGCGGCGGCCTCGGTGGCCAGCGAGCGCAGCTCGGCCTCGTCCGACCGGGCGTTGCGGCCCCGCAGTGCGGCTGCGGCGACCCGACCGGGGTCGGTGTCGGGCAGATCGACGGTGAGGTCGGTCAGGGTCCGCAGCAGTGCGGTCCCGGGCCCGTCGGTCGTGGCGTGCGTGGACTCGGCTGTAGCGGCCGCTGAAACCGGATCGGCTGGCGCGATGGTCACTGGGGCTATCCCTCGCTCGGCTCGGGGCCGGCGGGAGCGGGGCAGCCGGGCAGGACGGCGCCCGGGAGGGCAGCACTGCGCACGGCGTCCACCGGCCCTCCGCGAGGCCCGGACGTCTGGCATCCGGTTCGGTCGAGCCGGACGCGCTGTCGGCAGGTCTTCGGACTCCCGGGTGCGCAGAAGCACACCGATCACACCGTTGCGGGACAGTTCCGGATTCGCACCGGATTCCCCTGCGGCGACAGCGAGCACGAGCATACATGTGGGGGCCGCCAGACATGACAGCCCCCACATGTTGTGTCGCGCTCGATCAGAGCTCCAGGCGGAACGTCAGGAGCGAGATGTCCTCAATGGGCTTCCAGTCCCGTTCCGGAGTCCGCACGAAGCCCAGGCGCCGGTAGATCCGATGGGCACCGAACATGGACTGCTGCGTCGACAGGACGAGACCGCAGATGCCCTCGGCGGCCCGTGCCCGGTCGATACAGGCCCGTACGAGCGCCTCGCCCGCTCCACGTCCACGGGCTTCGCGGGAGACGGCCAGCATCCGGAATTCGGCTTCGTCCGCCCGGGCGATGTCCGCCCACGGGTTGCCGGGGGGCGCGTAGGTCACGCCGCCGAGCAGTGCGCCACCGCCGCCCACCGCGACGAGTACCTCCGCCTCGGCGGCCCGGCGCCCGACCGCGCGCAGTTCGGCGAGATAGCGATCGTCGGCGCCGAAGTCCAGCAGCCCGTCCGCGAGATACGCCTCGGCGGTGATGTCGGCCAGTGCCTCGTGCTCCTGGAGGCCGACGGGCCTGATCGCGATATCCATGGGCGGGAGTCTGCCGCAGGCGGAAGGGGGCGTCGACCCCCTTTTCGGCGCCCCGTAACGGAGCGGGCCGCCGCGCCCCTGGGGAC
>NZ_JBHWVO010000025.1:73367-112906 GCF_042736635.1 Streptomyces sp. NPDC060035 | reverse complement strand
CCCGACTGCGGGTCTGCGCTGCGGCGCGCGGCTGCGGCGCCTGAGTACGCGTACTCAGGCGCCGCAGCCGTACCGGGGCCACCATCGAAACCATGCTGTGGTCCGACCCCGAGAACAAGCCGCCGAAGGAACTGCGCGACGCCCAGGACATGATGCGCCGCGCGGGTCTGCTGCTCGCGCTGGCCATGGTCGTCGCGATGTTCGTGCTGGGCACCCGCTGAGTCCGGGGCACGAGGGCTCCGGGGCCCTTCTACGATGGCCGGTATGACTGATCAGCGCCGCCTCGTGCTCGCCTCCGCCTCCCCCGCCCGTCTCGGCCTCCTGCGCCAGGCGGGCTTCGCCCCCGAGGTGATCGTCAGCGGCGTGGACGAGGACGCGCTCTCGGCCCCGACACCGGCCCGGCTCGCGCTCCTGCTGGCCGAGGCCAAGGCCGCCGTCGTGGCGGCCCGCCCCGAAGCCTCCGGCGCGCTGGTCATCGGCTGCGACTCCGTGCTCGAGCTGGACGGTGAGGCGCTCGGCAAGCCCGCCGACAGCGAGGAGGCCACCGCACGCTGGAAGTCCATGCGCGGCCGGTCCGGAGTCCTGCAGACCGGGCACAGCGTGATCGACACGGCGACCGGCCGTACGGCGTCGGCAACCGCGTCCACCGTCGTCAGGTTCGGCGAGCCGACCGACGCCGAGGTGGCCGCCTACGTCGCTTCCGGCGAGCCGCTCCATGTCGCGGGTGCATTCACCCTGGACGGCCGCTCGGCGCCCTTCATCGACGCGATCGAGGGCGACCACGGCAATGTCATCGGGCTCTCACTGCCCCTGCTGCGCCGCCTGCTCGGCGAACTCGGCATCTCCGTCACCGAGTTGTGGGTCTGAACGAACCCCGGTCCTACGCCGGCGCCGGCGCCCCGGCTCCGGCGTCGCTCCCGCTGGTGCCGGTCTCCTTCTCATCCCTGCTCGGCTCACGGCGCCCGTACGCCACCAGTGTCAGCACGATCAGCCCCAGGACGACCATCATGAAAGCGAACGCGGTCCAGCCGGCCAGCCCCACCACCACGGCACCCAGCACCCCGTGCACGACCGCGCACCCGATGAGGGCGATCCTGGCGATCCTGCCCGGCGCCCGGTCGCGGATCCCGGCCAGCAGCGGGATCAGAGCACACACCACGAGCAGGAGCCCGGAGAAGCCGCCCATCACCCACGTACCGGTGGACATCACGCCCGGGTCCATGCCGGCCAGGGACATCTTCTGATTGTCGACGACCGTCGCGAGGATGCCGTTGATGAGCACGATGCCCGCGGCTTCCCCGAGCAGAACGATCGCGGTCACGACGGCCACTGATCTGCGCACCACTGCGCCCACCCCCTGTTACCTGTAGTACCTGCCATACAGCGCGGACCCTACTAACCGGTAATGCTTCGGACAAGGGGTCGCGCAGTCCTCGCGACTCCTCGCACGCTCGGCAAAGATTCCACCGGCCATTCGTAGGGTGTCCACAAAGAAACACCGCATGGGGCTGACCGTACGAACAGAGACTTGGACCACACCTCGTGGCTACTGTGCGGGTGAGGATCGCGGCGTACCGTGGTGCGACAAGGGATTTCGCGACTCGAGCAAGCCTCGAATCACACTCCGTGTGGGCAAGTTCACCTTTGGGGACGGGTCGTACGGCCGTGTCGGTAGTCCCTAAACTCAGCTTGTTCTCAAGGAGGGAGTCATCGTGCGCAAGGTGCTCATCGCCAACCGTGGCGAAATCGCTGTCCGCGTTGCTCGGGCTTGCCAGGATGCCGGAATCGCGAGCGTAGCCGTCTACGCCGATCCGGACCGGGATGCTCTGCATGTCCGCGCGGCCGACGAGGCGTTCGCTCTGGGCGGTGACACCCCGGCCGCCAGCTACCTGGACATGGCCAAGGTGCTCCAGGCTGCCAAGGACTCCGGGGCCGACGCCATCCACCCCGGCTACGGCTTCCTCTCGGAGAACGCCGAGTTCGCCCAGGCCGTCCTCGACGCCGGCCTGACCTGGATCGGTCCGCCCCCGCAGGCCATCCGCGACCTCGGCGACAAGGTGGCGGCCCGTCACATCGCACAGCGCGCCGGCGCCCCGCTCGTGGCAGGCACACCGGACCCCGTATCCGGATCCGCCGAGGTCGTCGCCTTCGCCGAGCAGAACGGCCTGCCCATCGCGATCAAGGCCGCCTTCGGCGGCGGCGGACGCGGCCTGAAGGTCGCCCGCACCCTCGAGGAGATCCCGGAGCTCTACGACTCCGCAGTCCGCGAGGCCGTCGCCGCCTTCGGGCGCGGCGAGTGCTTCGTGGAGCGCTACCTGGACAAGCCCCGGCACGTGGAGACCCAGTGCCTGGCCGACTCCCACGGCAACGTGGTCGTCGTCTCCACCCGCGACTGCTCCCTGCAGCGCCGCCACCAGAAGCTCGTCGAAGAGGCCCCGGCGCCCTTCCTCTCCGAGGCGCAGAACGCGGAGCTGTACGCCGCGTCGAAGGCGATCCTGAAGGAAGCCGGCTACGTCGGCGCGGGCACCGTGGAGTTCCTCGTCGGTGTCGACGGCACCATCTCCTTCCTCGAGGTCAACACCCGCCTCCAGGTCGAGCACCCGGTCACCGAAGAAGTCACCGGGATCGACCTCGTACGCGAAATGTTCCGCATCGCCGACGGCGAGGAGCTCGGCTACGGCGACCCGGCCGTACGCGGCCACTCGTTCGAATTCCGGATCAACGGTGAGGACCCGGGCCGCGGCTTCCTGCCCGCCCCCGGCACCGTCACCACCTTCGCCCCGCCCGCCGGCCCCGGTGTGCGCCTCGACGCGGGCGTCGAGACCGGATCGGTCATCGGCCCCGCCTGGGACTCCCTGCTGGCCAAGCTGATCGTGACCGGCGCGACACGCGCACAGGCCCTGCAGCGCGCAGCGCGTGCACTGGCCGAGTTCAACGTGGAGGGCATGGCCACGGCCATTCCGTTCCACCGGGCCGTCGTCGTCGACCCGGCCTTCACCGCCGACCCGTTCCGCATCCACACCCGGTGGATCGAGACGGAGTTCGTCAACGACATCCCCGCATTCACCGTCCCCGCCGACACCGAAGCGGACGAGGAGTCGGGCCGCGAGACCGTCGTCGTCGAGGTCGGCGGCAAGCGTCTCGAAGTCTCCCTGCCCTCCTCGCTCGGCATGAGCCTGGCGCGCACGGGCCTGGCGGCCGGGGCGAAGCCGAAGCGCCGCGCCGCGAAGAAGGCGGGCTCCGCCGCCTCCGGCGACACCCTCGCCTCCCCGATGCAGGGCACGATCGTCAAGATCGCCGTCGAAGAGGGCCAGGAAGTCAAGGAAGGCGACCTCGTCGTCGTCCTCGAGGCCATGAAGATGGAACAGCCCCTCAACGCGCACCGCTCCGGCACCGTGAAGGGCCTCACCGCCGAGGTCGGCAGCTCCATCTCCTCCGGCGCCCCGATCTGCGAGATCAAGGACTGAGCGCTCTTCTCCTCCCGGGGGCCCGGTCGCTGTCGATGACGTACCCGACAGCGACCGGGCCCTCGGTGGCATCCTGGACACGCAGGGCGGAGACCAGGAGGACAGCGCGATGGCGATGAGCACGGCACGGACACCGGACCGGCCGATGCGCGCCGACGCGCGCCGCAACTACGAGCGGCTGGTCGGCGAGGCCCGTACGTCCTTCGCGGAACACGGCACGGATGCCTCGCTCGAGGACATCGCCCGGCAGGCCGAGGTCGGCATCGGCACGCTGTACCGGCACTTCCCGAACCGGCACGCGCTGATGAACGCGGTGTTCCAGGAGGCCCTGGCCTCGCTGCTCGCCCGCTCCCACGAACTGGCGGAGGCGGAGCAGCCGTGCAGGGCGCTGGTGGAGTGGCTGGGCGCGATCGTCACCCATGCCGGTGAGTACCGCGGCCTGGCACAGGCCCTCATGTCGGCTTCGGGGGACGAGACTTCGGCCCTGGCGCAGTGCCATGTGCCCCTGCGTCAGGCGGGGGCGCGGCTGCTGGCGCGGGCGCAGGAGAGCGGTTCGGTGCGGGCGGACGTCTCGATCGACGATCTGCTGCAGCTGACGAACGCGATCGCGCTGGCCGCTGAGCAGACCCCGTCGGATCCGGGCCTGGCCGAACGCCTTCTGCTGCTGACGCTTCAGGGTCTCAAGAGCGGGGCAGCCGCATCGAGGCCGCCCGGCGGCTAGAGACCGTCCCCGGCCCCCGGTAGCCGACTGCGAGAAGCTGCCGCCCCCGCCCCGGCTACCGCCGCCGCAGGTCCGCCACCCGCGCGCGCTCCCCCGGCCCCTGCTCGGCCAGCGCCGCCGCACTCCGCAGCTGCGGTGGCCCCAGCCCCGAGTGGCCCCCGGGCTGGGTGCGGCGCTGGCCCGGCAGTGGCATGTTGTCCCGCCGAGGCCGGTGCCCCGGGCCGCTCTCACCACCGGGGGACTCCGCGTCGGGCCCCGCCACCGTGATCTCCACGCCCTGGTCCGCCAGAGCCTGCAGCTCCGTCGCGGCACGCTCGTCGTGGACCGGTGGTTCGTCCGTCACGAGCCGGGTGATCAGCTCCGTCGGCACCGTCTGGAACATGGTGTCGGAGCCGAGCTTGGTGTGGTCCGCCAGGACCACCACCTCCGCCGCCGCCTGGACCAGAGCCCGGTCGACGCTCGCCGAGAGCATGTTGGACGTGGACAGTCCGCGCTCGGCGGTCAGCCCGCTCCCCGAGAGGAACGCCCGGGACACCCGCAGCCCTTGGAGGGACTGCTCGGCCCCGCTGCCCACGAGTGCGTAGTTGCTCCCGCGCAGGGTGCCGCCGGTCATCACCACTTCCACCCGGTTGGCATGGGCCAACGCCTGGGCGACGAGCAGTGAGTTGGTGACCACGGTCAGACCGGGAACACGCGCGAGCCGGCGGGCCAGCTCCTGCGTGGTCGTTCCGGCGCCGACCACAATGGCCTCGCCTTCACCGACCAGGCCGGCGGCCAGGTCGGCAATGGCCGTTTTCTCCGCGGTGGAAAGATGGGATTTCTGCGGAAAGCCGGACTCCCGCGTAAAACCGCCCGGCAAAACCGCACCGCCATGCCGGCGGTCGAGGAGTCCTTCTGCCTCCAGTGCCCGCACGTCCCGCCGTACGGTCACTTCGGAGGTCTGGACGACGCGGGCGAGCTCACGGAGCGATACCGCCCCGTTGGCGCGCACCATTTCGAGAATCAACTGACGACGTTCTGCAGCGAACACGAAACTGACAGTAACCTGGCCATGGGATGCTTTTCAGCAGTTTGCGCCGAATAAGAGAAGTTGTGCACAGGAAGGGCCCCCTAGTGGTATAGGAGGCCCCGTTGTTGTTCATGAGTTGTCCGGGAGTCGCCCCGGAGATGTACATACACCTCGTCAGACCGCCCGGGATGCCGTGAGTTGCCGGGGATTGCCGGTTTCCCGTCAGCCCGTCGACCGTGCCTACGCCTCGCCCGCCCGCTTACGGGTGTGCAACTGACGGGCCACCTCGGCGATCGATCCGGACAGGGACGGGTACACGGTGAACGCGTTCGCGATCTGTTCCACGGTCAGGTTGTTGTCGACCGCGATCGAGATCGGGTGAATCAGCTCGCTGGCCCGCGGCGAGACGACACAGCCGCCGACCACGATGCCGGTGCCGGGCCGGCAGAAGATCTTGACGAAGCCGTCCCGGATGCCCTGCATCTTGGCGCGCGGGTTGCGCAGCAGCGGCAGTTTCACGACGCGGGCGTCGATCTTGCCGGCGTCGACATCGGCCTGGCTGTAACCGACCGTGGCGATCTCGGGGTCGGTGAAGACGTTGGAGGAGACCGTCTTCAGGTTCAGCGGGGCCACCGCGTCCCCGAGGAAGTGGTACATCGCGATCCGGCCCTGCATCGCGGCGACGGAGGCCAGCGCGAAGATGCCGGTGACGTCACCGGCCGCGTACACACCGGGGGCGCTGGTGCGGGAGACCCGGTCGGTCCGGATGTGGCCGGACTCCTTGAGCAGGACCCCGGACTCCTCCAGGCCCATGCCCGCGGTGTTCGGGATCGCGCCGACCGCCATCAGGCAGTGCGTACCGGAGATGACGCGGCCGTCGGCCAGGGCGACCTCGACGCGGTCGCCGACGCGCTTCGCGGACTGGGCACGGGAGCGGGCCATGACGTTCATGCCGCGGCGCCGGAAGACGTCCTCCAGAACGGCGGCGGCGTCCGGGTCCTCGCCCGGGAGCACCCGGTCACGGGAGGAGACGAGGGTGACGCGGGAGCCGAGCGCCTGGTAGGCACCGGCGAACTCGGCGCCGGTCACACCCGAGCCGACCACGATGAGCTCCTCGGGGAGCTCGTCCAGGTCGTAGACCTGGGTCCAGTTCAGGATGCGCTCGCCGTCGGGCAGGGCATCCGGGATCTCCCGGGGGTGACCACCCGTCGCGATCAGGACAGCGTCGGCGGTGAGGTGCTCCTCGGTGCCGTCGGCCGCGGTCACCACGACCTGGCGGGAGCCGTCGGCGGCCTGGAGGCCTTCGAGACGGCCGCGCCCGCGCATGACCCTGGCACCGGCACGGGTGACGGAGGCGGTGATGTCGTGGGACTGGGCGAGCGCCAGGCGCTTGACCCGTCGGTTGACCTTGCCGAGGTCGACACCGACCACGCGCGCCGCCTGCTCGACGTGCGGCGTGTCGTCGGCGACGATGATGCCCAGTTCCTCGTACGAGGAGTCGAAGGTGGTCATCACCTCGGCCGTCGCGATCAGGGTCTTCGAGGGCACGCAGTCGGTGAGTACCGACGCGCCGCCGAGGCCGTCGCAGTCGACGACGGTCACCTCGGCGCCGAGCTGGGCGCCCACCAGTGCCGCCTCGTAGCCGCCGGGGCCACCGCCGATGATCACGATCCGGGTCACGAAAAGTCCGCCTCGCGTGGTGTCTTCCCGCGGCCGTCTGCCGCCCCGGCCGGGGGTCCGGGGGATCGCCCCGGGGAATGCAGTACGTAGTTCATTGTCCCGCACGCGCCAAGGTGCTTCCCCCCGGGGCCCTCCATACGGGAACCGGGCCGACGGGCCACGGCCTCCCTGCCCCGGACAGCGCCCCGGACGCCACCCCCTCCGGGGTGTTCCTCACAGGAATCGGCACGCCCCCCGCCACCTCCCGTACCCTCGACCCCATGTCGCTCTACGCCGCGTACGCCGGCAACCTCGACGCGCGGCTGATGACGCGCCGCGCTCCTCATTCCCCGCTGCGCGGCACCGGCTGGCTCAACGGCTGGCGGCTGACGTTCGGCGGGGAGCAGATGGGCTGGGAGGGCGCACTGGCCACGGTCGTCGAGGCGCCCCGTTCCCAGGTCTTCGTCGCGCTGTACGACCTGGCGCCGATGGACGAGGACTCCATGGACCGCTGGGAGGGTGTCGGCCTCGACATCTACCGGCGGATGCGGGTGCGCGTGCACACCCTGGACGGCGAGGAGCCGGCCTGGATGTACGTGCTGAACGGTTACGAGGGCGGACTGCCCTCGGCCCGCTATCTGGGTGAGGTGGCGGACGCCGCCGAGTCCGCCGGAGCGCCGCACGACTATGTGATGGGCCTGCGCAAGCGCCCCTGCTGAGCGGCACTCCCACGCCACTTTCGTACGAAAGTACGAGTACGACAGGCCAGACTCTGAACCTGCGCATCTACGCGCGTAGGGATTCACCGGTTACCCTCATCCGCGTGAACGCATCTGTTATTCCGGACCACATCCAGGGCGACCCCCTCGCCGCCGCCGCCGACGCCGCTGCCCGCCTGCGCGAGCTCACCGGCGCCGAGACCCATGACGTCGCCCTCGTGATGGGCTCCGGGTGGGCCCCCGCCGGCGATGCGCTCGGCGCGCCGGAGGCCGAGTTCCCGGTGACCGCGCTGCCCGGATTCCCGGCCCCCGCGGTGGAGGGGCACGGCGGCACGATCCGCTCGTACCGGATCGGCGAGAAGCGCACCCTGGTCTTCCTGGGCCGCACGCACTACTACGAGGGCCGCGGCGTCGCCGCCGTCGCCCACGGTGTCCGTACGGCCGTTGCCGCAGGCTGCAAGACCATCGTCCTGACGAACGGCTGCGGCGGTCTGCGCGAGGGCATGCGCCCCGGACAGCCGGTGCTCATCAGCGACCACATCAACCTCACGGCGGCGTCGCCGATCGTCGGCGCCAACTTCGTCGACCTCACCGACCTGTACTCGCCGCGGCTGCGCGCGCTGTGCAAGGAGATCGACGAGACGCTCGAAGAGGGCGTGTACGTGCAGTTCCCCGGCCCGCACTACGAGACTCCGGCCGAGATCAACATGGTGCGCGCGATGGGCGGCGACCTGGTCGGCATGTCCACCGTGCTGGAGGCCATCGCGGCGCGGGAGGCGGGTGCGGAGGTGCTGGGAATCTCCCTCGTCACGAATCTGGCCGCCGGCCTGAGCGGTGAGCCCCTCAACCACGAAGAGGTCCTCCAGGCCGGGCGGGACTCGGCCAGCCGGATGGGCTCGCTGCTGGCCCGGGTCCTGGACCGGATCTGACCGCAACGGTGCGGGTGGGGGGCCGCTGCGTGACGCCCCACCCCGGCCCCCCACCCCGTAACCCCCCGAGAGGCGGAACCGTGCAGCAGGACCTCATCGACCGGGCCAGGACCTGGCTGGCCGAGGACCCCGACCCCGAGACCCGCGAGGAGCTCGCCGGACTCATCGACGCCGGGGACCGCGCCGCGCTCGCCGACCGCTTCGCGGGCACCCTGCAGTTCGGCACGGCCGGCCTGCGCGGTGAGCTCGGCGCAGGCCCGATGCGGATGAACCGGTCCGTCGTCATCCGCGCCGCCGCCGGCCTCGCCGCGTATCTGACGGCGCAGGGGCAGGCCGGCGGGCTCGTCGTCATCGGCTACGACGCCCGCTACAAGTCGGCCGACTTCGCCCGCGACACCGCGGCCGTGATGACCGGAGCGGGCCTGCGCGCGGCCGTACTCCCCCGCCCGCTGCCCACCCCCGTCCTCGCGTACGCCATAAGGCATCTGGGGGCCGTGGCGGGCGTGGAGGTCACCGCCAGTCACAATCCGCCGCGCGACAACGGCTACAAGGTCTACCTCGGCGACGGCTCGCAGATCGTGCCCCCGGCCGACGCGGAGATCGCCGCCGCGATCACGGCGGTCGGCCCGCTGGACACCGTGCCGCGCCCGGCAACCGGCTGGGAGACCCTCGGCGACGAGGTCCTGGACGCCTATCTCACCCGTACGGACGCAGTCCTCGGCCCCGGCTCCCCCCGTACCGCGCGCACCGTCTACACCGCCCTGCACGGCGTCGGCACCTCTGTCCTCACGGCCGCCTTCGCACGGGCCGGTTTCCCCGCGCCCGTGCTCGTCGCCGAGCAGGCGGAGCCCGACCCGGCGTTCCCCACCGTCGCCTTCCCCAACCCGGAAGAGCCCGGCGCCATGGATCTCGCCTTCGCGACCGCGCGCCGGTCGGATCCGGACATCATCATCGCCAACGACCCGGACGCCGACCGCTGCGCCGTCGCCGTCCCCGACCCGGCGTCCCCGGCGGGCTGGCGGATGCTGCGCGGCGACGAGGTCGGCGCCCTGCTCGCCGCCCATCTGGTGTCCCGGGGCGTCACCGGGGTCTTCGCCGAGTCGATCGTGTCGTCGTCCCTCCTCGGCAGGATCGCCGAGAAGGCCGGCCTCGGGTACGAGGAGACACTGACGGGATTCAAGTGGATCGCCCGCGTCGAGGGGCTGCGCTACGGGTACGAGGAGGCGCTGGGCTACTGCGTCGACCCGGACGGCGTACGTGACAAGGACGGCATCACGGCCGCCCTGCTGATCGCCGAGCTGGCCTCCGTGCTCAAGGAGAAGGGACGCACCCTCCTCGACCTGCTCGACGACCTCGCCGTCGAGCACGGCCTGCACGCCACGGACCAGCTGTCGGTCCGGGTCGAGGACCTCTCGGTCATCGCGAACGCCATGCGGCGCCTGCGCGAGGCCCCTCCGACGGCGCTGGCGGGCCTGACCGTCACCTCGGCCGAGGACCTGTCGCAGGGCACGGATCTGCTGCCGCCCACCGACGGGCTGCGCTACCACCTGACGGGCGCCCGGGTGATCGTCCGCCCGAGCGGCACCGAGCCGAAGCTCAAGTGCTACCTGGAGGTCGTGGTGCCGGTCGGTTCGGTGGACGGGCTGCTCGCGGCCAGGGAGCGGGCCACGGAACTGCTCAACGGCATCAAGCGCGACCTCGCTGCGGCCGCCGGTATCTGAGGAGGCGCCGCGTCCGGACGTCTCATGTGCGGGTCAGGCAGGTGAAGCCGGTGACCACGGTGCCGACCGGCAGCGTCGCGAACTGCTGGAAGCCGCAGTGGTCCTGGCCGACGACGACCGCGCGCATCGCGTAGCCGTTCTCGGTGCCGAAGGCCGGGCCCGGACCACTGCACGGCGTTGCGGCAGGCGTCGGGCCTCCCGGCCGCCACGGACGGCCCCCTGCGGACCGGTCGCCGGTCCGCAGTGTGGTCGACACGCCGTCGCCCGCCGCGGATGAAGGGAAGCGGACCATCGCGAAGGGGCGGGCGTCCGGATCCGCCCCGCGGCCTGTCCGCTGCTCGTGCTCCTCGGGGGCTCCGGGCTCGTCGCCCGCCTGCAGCTCCTCGAAGGCGTCGTGGCAGTCGCCGTACTCGCCGAACGAACGGGCGGACACCGCGACGCCCTCGACAGGAAACGGCCGAGGGCGTCGCGGTGCATACGGTCGGTACTCAGGCGATCGCGAACAGCACCACGAGCAGCACCGCGCCGGCGACGGCCGGGGCGATCACCTCGTACGCCCAGCGCACCGACGCCGTGGTCGCGCCCTCCTCCGTACGACTGCCCGCGCGCTCGGCCAGCTCGCGCAGGTCCCGCACCGCCTGGTCGGCGGTGGCGCGGGCCTGGGAGTCCTGGACGTCGGCGGTCCGGCCCGCCTTCGCCTCCTTGGTCGCCGCCCTCGCCGCCTTCTTGCGCTCGCGCAGCGATACGGGCACCGCCCACAGCTGGTACTTCTTGCCGTCCCGGGTGAACAGTTCACTGGAGAACGAGGCCCGGACGTCGGAGACATCGCTCCAGGGCAGCACGATCGTCCGGAACGGGTTGCGGATGCGGATCCGCTCCTCGCCGGCGAACACGGCGGGTCGCAGCGTGAACGCCACGATCAGCGGGATCAGAGTCAGCAACGCGGCCAGCGCCTTCCACGGCACCCACCCGTCGCCCCGGAACACCGCGTCGCCGCCGAGCCAGCCGGCCAGCAGGATCAGCAGTGCGCCGCTGACCAGCCCGGCACCGGACCGGAAGATCCGGTCGGCGTAGGCGGGCTCGGCGGGAGGTGTGGGGCTCGTCATGGTCCCGATTCTGCCTGACGGGCGCGAGCAGTGGCGGGGCGCCCGCCCCGGAGCCTCCTGCGGCCTGCGGGAGACGCGGAAACAGGGAGGGCCCTGTACAGGTCGCTACGCGCGTAGATATGCTCATGTGGTGACCATGCCCACCACTGCTCCCGCATTCGCCGACGCGACGGCGTCCGACAGTGCGCTGCGCCGCTTCCTGCACGGGCTGCCCGGCGTCGACACCGTCGGCCTCGAAGCGCGCGCCGCCTCTCTCGGTACCCGATCGATCAAGACGACTGCCAAGGCGTACGCCATCGATCTCGCCATTTCGATGATCGACCTGACGACGCTGGAAGGCGCGGACACCCCGGGCAAGGTCCGGGCTCTCGCCGCCAAGGCCGTCAACCCCGACCCCACCGACCGCACGACCCCGCGCACCGCCGCGGTCTGCGTCTACCCCGACATGGCGGCGACCGCCGCCGCCGCACTGGCCGGCTCCGGAGTGAAGGTGGCGTCCGTCGCGACGGCCTTCCCCGCCGGGCGTGCCGCGCTGGACGTCAAGCTCGCGGACGTCCGCGACGCCGTGGCTGCCGGGGCCGACGAGATCGACATGGTGATCGACCGCGGCGCTTTCCTCTCCGGCCGTTACCTCAAGGTGTACGAGGAGATCCTCGCCGTGAAGGCCGAGTGCGGCTCGGCCCGACTGAAGGTGATCTTCGAGACCGGCGAGCTGTCCACGTACGACAACATCCGGCGGGCCTCCTGGCTCGGGATGCTGGCGGGCGCGGACTTCATCAAGACGTCGACCGGCAAGGTCGGGACCAACGCCACTCCGGCGAACACGCTGCTGATGCTGGAGGCCGTGCGCGACTTCCGGGAGCAGACTGGAGTGCAGATCGGTGTGAAGCCCGCAGGCGGCATCCGCACCTCCAAGGACGCGATCAAGTTCCTGGTCCTGGTGAACGAGACCGCGGGCGAGGACTGGCTGGACAACCACTGGTTCCGCTTCGGCGCCTCCAGCCTGCTGAACGACCTGCTGATGCAGCGCCAGAAGCTCAGCACCGGCCGTTACTCCGGCCCCGATTACGTGACGGTGGACTGATCCTCATGGCATCTGTATTCGATTACGCACCGGCTCCGGAGTCCCGCTCCGTCGTCGACATCGCCCCCTCGTACGGCCTGTTCATCGACGGCGAGTTCACCGAGGCCGCCGACGGCAAGGTCTTCAAGACGGTCAGCCCGTCGTCCGAGGAGGTGCTCTCCGAGGTCGCGCGGGCCGGCGCCGAGGACGTGGACCGGGCCGTGAAGGCCGCCCGCAGGGCGTTCGAGAAGTGGTCCGCGCTTCCCGGCTCCGAACGCGCCAAGTACCTGTTCCGGATCGCCCGGATCATCCAGGAGCGCTCCCGCGAACTGGCCGTCCTGGAGACCCTGGACAACGGCAAGCCGATCAAGGAGACCCGCGACGCGGACCTCCCGCTGGTCGCCGCGCACTTCTTCTACTACGCGGGCTGGGCCGACAAGCTCGACCACGCGGGGTACGGGGCGAACCCGCGCCCGCTCGGTGTGGCCGGTCAGATCATCCCGTGGAACTTCCCGCTCCTGATGCTCGCGTGGAAGATCGCCCCGGCGCTCGCCACCGGCAACACGGTGGTGCTGAAGCCGGCGGAGACGACCCCTCTCTCCGCGCTCTTCTTCGCCGACATCTGCCGCCAGGCGGGCCTTCCCAAGGGTGTCGTCAACATCCTGACGGGGTACGGGGACGCGGGCTCGGCCCTCGTCGAGCACCCGGACGTCAACAAGGTCGCCTTCACGGGATCGACCGCGGTCGGCAAGGCCATCGCCCGCCAGATCGCCGGTACGGACAAGAAGGCCACGCTCGAACTGGGCGGCAAGGGCGCCAACATCGTCTTCGACGACGCGCCCATCGACCAGGCCGTCGAGGGCATCGTCAACGGGATCTTCTTCAACCAGGGCCAGGTCTGCTGCGCGGGCTCGCGGCTCCTCGTGCAGGAGTCCGTCCAGGACGAGGTGCTGCACTCGCTCAAGCGCCGCCTGTCCACGCTGCGCCTCGGCGACCCGCTGGACAAGAACACCGACATCGGCGCGATCAACTCCGAGGAGCAGCTCTCCCGGATCACCGCGCTCGTCGAGACGGGCGAGGCGGAGGGCGCCGAGCGCTGGTCCGCGCCGTGCGAAATGCCGTCCGCCGGCTACTGGTTCGCACCGACCCTGTTCACCAACGTCACGCAGGCGCACAGGGTGGCCCGCGACGAGATCTTCGGCCCGGTGCTGTCGGTGCTCTCCTTCCGTACGCCGGACGAAGCCGTCGCGAAGGCCAACAACAGTCAGTACGGCCTCTCGGCGGGCATCTGGACGGAGAAGGGCTCCCGCATCCTCGCGGTGGCGAACAAGCTCCGTGCGGGCGTCGTCTGGGCCAACACGTTCAACAAGTTCGACCCGACCTCGCCGTTCGGCGGATACAAGGAGTCGGGCTTCGGCCGCGAAGGCGGCCGTCACGGTCTGGAGGCCTACCTCGATGTCTGACGGGCGACTGAGCGTCTTCAAGACCTACAAGCTGTACGTCGGGGGCAAGTTCCCCCGCTCCGAGAGCGGCCGGGTGTACGAGGTGACGGACTCCAAGGGCAGGTGGCTGGCAAACGCCCCGCAGTCCTCCCGCAAGGACGCGCGTGACGCCGTCGTGGCCGCGCGCAAGGCGTTCGGCGGCTGGTCGGGCGCGACCGCGTACAACCGCGGCCAGGTCCTCTACCGCGTCGCCGAGATGCTGGAGGGCCGCCGGGAGCAGTTCGTACGGGAGGTGGCGGACGCCGAGGGACTGTCGAAGTCCAAGGCGGCGGCCGTCGTCGACGCGGCGATCGACCGCTGGGTCTGGTACGCGGGCTGGACCGACAAGATCGGGCAGATCGTGGGCGGGGCGAACCCGGTCGCGGGGCCGTACTTCAACCTGTCCACCCCGGAGCCGACCGGTGTCGTCACGGTCCTGGCCCCGCAGAAGTCGTCGTTCCTGGGCCTGGTCTCGGTGATCGCCCCGGTGATCGCCACCGGGAACACGGCGGTCGTCATCGCCTCGGCCGACGCCCCGCTGCCCGCGCTCTCGCTGGGCGAGGTGCTGGCCACGTCGGACCTCCCGGGCGGTGTGGTCAACATCCTGTCGGGGAAGACGGCGGAGCTCGCAGCGCCGCTGGCGTCCCACCAGGACGTCAACGCGATCGACCTCACCGGCTCCGGCGCGCACACCGAGCTGGCGAAGGAGCTCGAGACGGCGGCGGCCGACAACCTGAAACGCGTTCTCCGCCCGCTCCTCTCCCACCACCGCCCCGAGAAGGAGGCGGAGGGCGCCGCTCATCCACAGGCTGTGGACGAGGAGGACTGGTCCGCCGACCCGGGCACGCGCCGCCTGACGGCCTTCCTGGAGACCAAGACGGTCTGGCACCCGACGGGTGCCCTGGGAGCCTCCGGCTCCTCGTACTGACCCTCAGAGGCTGCCGCGCGGCCTCCGACGCACGCAGGGCCGCTCCCCCGGGGCGGCCCTGCGTGCTGTGCGCGTGCGCAACCGTGTGCGCGTCAGCCGGCGATCGTGCCTGCTGCCTGTCCCGCGACGGGCAGATCACCGAGCGAGGCGCCACCGGCCAGCGGGCCGGTGGCGGCGGCCGTGGTCATCGGCTTGAAGTCGGCGACCTGGGTACCCACCCCGTTGTCCAGCGGGTCCACACCCGTCCCGGCCAGCGGGTCGAGCTGCAGATCGGTGGCAGGGGAGACGGCGCCGGCGAGCCCGTAGCCGAGCGCGCTGTTCAGCGCGGGCGCCGCCGCGTCGCCCGCGGCCCCGAGGGTGTTGTCCGCGCCGGTGGCCGGAGCGGCGGGCAGCGATGCCGCCTGGGCCGCCGCACCTCCCGCACCGAGCGCCGCGCCGAGCGCGGTGAGGGTCAGACCGGCGCGCAGCAGAGCGCGGCGCCGGGGCTTGGAGAGTGCATGACGTGCCATGTTTTCCCACCTGATCGAGGCTGGTTGTGTAATCAGTCGTGCACGCAGAGTAGTTGAGGTGTGATGCTCGATACCAACAGGACCTCCCGGGGATCCCCTGCGCGGGTCGATGCCTCACACTTCTGTTCTGTGAGTTCCCAACCGATCCCCACTCGAGTCGTGCTGCTGGCCGGCCCCTCCGGCTCCGGCAAGTCCTCCCTCGCCGCCCGTACCGGTCTTCCGGTGCTGCGGCTGGACGACTTCTACAAGGAGGCCAACGACCGGACGCTGCCTCTGGTCACCGGCAGCACGGACATCGACTGGGACTCGGCACAGTCCTGGGACGCGGACGCGGCGGTCGAGGCCATCGCCGAGCTGTGCCGCACCGGGCGTACGAACGTCCCGGTGTACGACATCGCCACGAGCTCCCGGGTCGGCAGCGAGGCGCTCGGCATAGAACGCACGCCCCTGTTCGTCGCCGAGGGCATCTTCGCCGCGGACATCGTGGAGCGCTGCCAGGATCTGGGGCTGCTCGCGGACGCGCTGTGCCTGCGCGGGCGCCCTTCGACGACGTTCCGGCGTCGGCTGCTGCGGGATCTGCGCGAGGGCCGGAAGTCGGTGCCGTTCCTGCTGCGTCGGGGCTGGCGCCTGATGCGGGCCGAGCGGCGCATCGTGGCCCGCCAGACGGCGCTGGGCGCGTACCCCTGCGGCAAGGACGAGGCCCTGGGCCGCCTGGCCGCCGCGGCGGCGGGCCGCTGCCGCCGGACGACCGCGGCAGCCTCCCCGGCCCCGCCCGCGACCTGACACCTGGCCCACGCCGACTGCCGGCGGGCTCGGTCCGGGCCCGCCGGCAATCGGCCGCACAACGCAGCGGGGCCGGACAGGACCCCCCGGCCCGTCCGACCCCGCCACGCACTACCCCCGTACCGCCGCTTCCCCCGAAGCCGCGGCCCGTTCCCCCGTACGCCTCAGGCCACCAGCTCGCCGAAGGACTCCTCCTCGTCACGGCCGAAGCTGAGGACCTCGTCCTCACGCAGCCGGCGGAGCGACCGCCAGATGCTCGACTTCACCGTGCCGACACTGATGTCGAGGATGGACGCGATCTCCGGGTCCGTGCGGCCCTCGTAGTAGCGCAGGACCAGCATCGTGCGCTGGAGTTCCGGCAGCCGTGCGAGTGCCTGCCAGAGCACCGCCCGCAGCTCCGTGCCGCGCATCGCGTCCGTGTCGCCCACCGTCTCCGGGAGCTCCTCGGTCGGGTACTCGTTGAGCTTGCGCCTGCGCCAGGCGCTGATGTGCAGATTGGTCATGGTGCGGCGGAGATATCCGCCGACAGCCGCCTTGTCACTGATCCTGTCCCACGCCCGGTACGTCGAGAAGAGGGCGCTCTGCAGCAGGTCCTCGGCCTCGAACCGGTCGCCGGTCAGGTGATAGGCGGTCGCGTACAGGGAGGCGCGGCGCTCCTGGACGTAGGCCGTGAACGCCGCTTCGGCGTCCTCGGTCCGCTCCAGGGGCTTCCGCTCCCCCGTGCCCTCCCCGTACGCGCTTCCCCCGTTGGCCCCGTTTCCCCCGTGGCCCCCGTTTCCCCCCGTGGGCGCGTCAACCATCGTCAGATACGACGAATGCTGACGCCCGGCGCCACGGAAGCACCCCCGCCCTCCCCCGGCGCCGGACTTCTCCGGGCTCCGGCCGACGTCGTGGAGACGCGTGGCAACTGCGCTTGAGGTGGTGCTGTGCAGTGTGTTCATCTCGCGCCCCCCATCGGTGGAGTCCGTTCGTTCCGTGTGCCATTGAGCTTGCCGGGGCAGTTTCATGACGCTGTCCCCCGACTGTCACAGGCCTGTCACAGGGCATGTTGACCGCGTCCCGGGGGCACGGAAGTGCATGGGGAGACAGATCAGTAGGGGGGTTTGTCGAACTGTGGCATCACCATGGGCCAGAATGACCTCCGTGCCTTTCCTGTTGCTGATCGAGGACGACGACGCCATCCGCACGGCCCTCGAACTCTCGTTGTCACGCCAGGGCCACCGTGTGGCCACCGCGGCGACGGGAGAGGACGGCCTGGACCTGCTCCGGGAGCAGCGGCCGGACCTCGTTGTGCTGGACGTGATGCTGCCCGGGATCGACGGTTTCGAGGTCTGCCGACGCATCCGGCGGACCGACCAGCTGCCGATCATTCTGCTGACCGCGCGCAGCGACGACATCGACGTCGTGGTGGGACTGGAGTCCGGCGCGGACGACTATGTGGTGAAACCCGTACAGGGCCGGGTGCTCGACGCCCGTATCCGTGCGGTGCTGCGGCGCGGGGAGCGCGAGTCCACCGACTCGGCGACCTTCGGGAGCGTCGTCATCGACCGCTCGGCCATGACCGTCACCAAGAACGGGGAGGACCTGCAGCTCACGCCGACCGAGCTGCGGCTCCTGCTGGAGCTCAGCCGCCGGCCCGGTCAGGCCCTGTCCCGGCAGCAGTTGCTGCGCCTGGTCTGGGAGCACGACTACCTCGGTGACTCACGGCTCGTGGACGCCTGTGTGCAGCGGCTGCGCGCGAAGGTGGAGGACGTGCCGTCCTCGCCGACCCTGATCCGGACCGTACGCGGCGTCGGCTACCGGCTGGATTCGCCTCAGTGAGCGATTCCGCGAAACGTTCCATACTCGCGGGTCTTCGCTGGACCAGCCTGCGGCTGCGACTCGTCGTCGTGTTCGCGCTGGTGGCACTGACAGCCGCCGTGTCCGCTTCGGGCATCGCCTACTGGCTCAACCGTGAGGCCGTCCTGACGCGTACACAGGACACGGCGCTCGGCGACTTCCGGCGGCAGATGCAGAACCAGGCGGCCGCACTGCCGCTGCAGCCCACGGGCATCGATCTGCAGGACGGCGCCGAGCAGATGGCGAGCAGCGGACCCGGCTACCACGTGCTGCTGGTCGACTCCCACGACGGCAAGCCGATCGTCGGGTCCTCCGACATCGATGCCTTCACCAAGCTCGACGTACCTGCCTCACTGCAGCGCCAGGTGAACAAGAAGCAGCCGCTGACTTCGAGCAACACCCACGAGTACCACCTGTTCTGGCAGCGGACGACCATCGGCGGCACGCCGTATCTGGTGGCCGGAACGAAGATCATCGGTGGCGGTCCGGCCGGCTACATGCTGAAGTCGCTGGACCAGGAGCGCCAGGACCTCAATTCGCTGGCCTGGTCGCTGGGCATCGCCACCGCGCTGGCTCTCGTCGGCTCGGCGCTCCTCGCGCAGGGTGCGGCAACGACCGTGCTGCGGCCCGTGCAACGGCTCGGGGACGCGGCCCGCAAGCTCGGCGAGGGCAAGCTCGACACCCGTCTCGTGGTCTCCGGCACCGATGAACTGGCCGATCTCTCCCGCACGTTCAACAAGACGGCGAGCTCCCTGGAGAAGAAGGTCGCGGACATGACCGCGCGGGAGGAGTCGAGCCGCAGATTCGTCGCCGACATGTCGCACGAGCTGCGGACCCCGCTGACCGCGATCACCGCGGTCGCCGAGGTGCTGGAGGACGAGGCGGACAGCCTCGATCCGATGATCGCGCCCGCCGTACACCTGGTGGTGAGCGAGACCCGGCGGCTGAACGACCTGGTGGAGAACCTCATGGAGGTCACCCGCTTCGACGCGGGTACCGCCCGGCTCGTCCTGGACACGGTCGATGTGGCCGACATGGTGACCGCCTGCATCGACGCACGCGCCTGGCTGGACGCGGTCGATCTGGACGCGGAGCGCGGCATGATGGTGCGGCTCGATCCGCGCCGGCTCGACGTGATCCTGGCGAATCTGATCGGCAACGCGCTCAAGCACGGCGGCTCGCCGGTACGCGTGGCCGTACGGGCCGACGACGACGAACTGGTCGTCGAGGTACGGGACCACGGCCCGGGCATCCCCGAGGACGTCCTGCCCCACGTGTTCGACCGCTTCTACAAGGCGAGTGCCTCCCGGCCGCGTTCCGAGGGCAGCGGCCTGGGCCTGTCGATCGCGATGGAGAACGCGCACATCCATGGCGGTGACATCACGGCCTCGAATTCGCCGGACGGCGACGGGGCGGTGTTCGTGCTGCGGCTGCCGCGCGACGAGGAGCGGCCGACCGGCGTTCCGGGGGACGAGGACCCGGACCGGAACGAGAAGGGCAGCGCGAAGTGATACGCAGCGACCACGCGCACGGCGCGCCCCGCACGGGCCGCTCCAGGAGGGGCCCGGGCCGGGCGGCGACCGCTCTCGCGGCCGTCGTGGCGTGTGCGGCGCTGGCCGCCGGATGCGGAATCAGGAGCACCTCGGTGCCGGTCGACGCGGGGGCGGCACCGTCCCGGGTGCCGTGCCGTACGTCGGCGGCGGCAGCGACCGCACAGCCGCTGGAGAGCATCCCGGTCCACGTCTACCTGGTCTGCGCCTCGCAGCTGGTGACGGTGGAGCGCACGGTGGAGGCCGACGCGTCCGGCTCCGACCGGGTCCGCCTGGCCCAGTTGCTGCTCGGCGAGCTCCAGCAGGTGCCGCCCGCCGACGAGCGGCGGGCCGGCTTCTCCACGGATGTGCCGACGGATCTGCGGGTCACCGAGGCGCGCGAGGGCGACCCGGAGGGCACACTGCGCCTCAGCCAGCAGCCCGAGGACCTGCCCGCGGAGGCGCTCGCGCAGGTGGTGTGCTCGTACGCGGAGAGCGAGCCGATCAGCTCCGGGGGTTCGGTACTCCTCGGCGGACCGGGGAACTACACCCCACGGGGTTATCTGTGTACGACGGAGACGAAGAGCCGTCCGGGGAACGTACCGACGCTGGGCGCGGTCGAGCTCCCCTGAGGGCCGCCTCCGGGCTCGATCCGGCCCTCCGTGCCGCTCGTCACAAAGGCTTCCCGCGACAGGGCGGAACCGATCCTGCCGGTCGTGGCGTCCTGGTGGATGTGCGTCACAGTTCGGACGGCAGCGCCGTCATCCGCTTCCGCGCGGCGGGGGTCCTCCTCCTCCTCGCGCATCTTCTGTTCGTCTGCTGGCTGACGCTGCGCCCGCTGGACGTGCCCTGGGTGACGGCCACGAATCTGCAGCCGTTCGCCGGGATCCGGGCGGATCTGGCGTTCGGCCCGGTCGAGGCGGCGCGCCGGATCGGCGAGGGGCTGCTTCTGCTGGCTCCGCTGGGCGTGCTGCTGCCGATGGCAGGGGGACGGCTGCTGGTCTCCCCGTGGGCCTCGCTGGCCCGGACCGTCGCGGCCGGGGCGCTGATCTCGATGGCCATCGAACTGGGCCAGACCGGGGTGCCCGGGCAGGTCGTCGATGTCGACTCGCTGCTGCTGAACACCGTGGGTGTCGCGATCGCCCATCTGCTCGTCGTTCCGATGTCCCGGGCGCGCCTGCGTCGCGGGAACCGGGCCGGTGCCGGGGATCTGGCCCGTCTCAGGGACGAGGCCCGCTTCAGGAGCGAGGCTCCTCAGGGGTCGACCCCGACGATTTCCAGGGTCGGTATCGCCCCGTAGAGCGACGCTTTGCACCCCTTCGCGGGTCCATTGTTGAGGTATCGGGAGCACGACGGAATGCCTCCCCACAATGGTTCGTGAAGGAGCCCACCATGGCCGCACTTGCCCGCCCCCGCGACGGACGCATGATCGGTGGAGTGTGCGCAGCGCTGGCACGGCGCTTCGGCACCTCCGCAGGGACGATGCGTGTCATCTTCCTGGTCTCGTGCCTGCTTCCCGGCCCCCAGTTCCTGCTCTACCTGGCGCTGTGGCTGCTGCTGCCGTCGGAGAAGGCTTCTTCCGCGACGGCCTGGTGACCGGCGGGACCACGGGGGTACGGAACACGGAGAACACAGATGGGGCGCACACCCGGACCGGGTGCGCGCCCCATACGCGTGTGCGGGGCGATCAGCGGCCGAACGGCACGGCACCGGTCACTCCGCCCGCGGGCAGACCGCCGAGCAGGTTGGTGGCAGGCGCCGAGACGTCGCTGCCGCCCTGCTGGTCGAGGTAGCCGGCGGCCGCCTTCTGCGCTGCCGGCAGTGCGTCGGTCGCGGAGTCGAGCGCGACGGCGGACGGAAGCGCGCCGGCCGCGGTGTCGAGGGGCACGGAGACGGCGGAGGCGCTTCCCGCACCGGCGGCAGCGAAAGCGGCACCGAGAGCGGCGACACCGAGGGTCCTGACAGCAGACTGCTTCATGTGAAATTCATCCTTGAGGAAGGGGACGTGAGCGGCTCTGCAACGTAGTCATCCCTCTCCCCTTCCCGCAAACATGCCGGGCCGCGGAAAACGGCCGGGATTCGAGGGGTCCCGGCCGTTTTCTTTTCGACTGACTCAGCCTGCCACCGACGAAGAACCACTGGTCGTAGCCGTCTGACGGAAGAGCCACTCGGACTTCAACTCCGCGTATCCGGGCTTGACGACGTCGTTGATCATCGCCAGACGTTCATCGAAAGGAATGAACGCTGATTTCATCGCATTGACTGTGAACCACTGCATGTCATCGAGCGTGTATCCGAATGTCTCGGTCAGCCGCTCGAATTCCTGACTCATGCTGGTGCCGCTCATCAGCCGGTTGTCCGTATTCACGGTGGCGCGGAAATGCAGCTTCCGCAGCAGCCCGATGGGGTGCTCCGCGTACGAGGCAGCGGCGCCGGTCTGGAGGTTGGAGGTCGGGCAGAGCTCCAGCGGGATCCGCTTGTCCCGTACGTAGGAGGCGAGGCGGCCCAGCGTCACGCTGCCGTCGTCGGCGATCTCGATGTCGTCGATGATGCGGACTCCGTGGCCGAGCCGGTCGGCGCCGCACCACTGCAGGGCCTGCCAGATCGACGGCAGCCCGAAGGCCTCGCCCGCGTGGATGGTGAAGTGGTTGTTCTCGCGCTTGAGGTACTCGAACGCGTCGAGGTGCCGGGTGGGAGGGTAGCCCGCCTCGGCGCCCGCGATGTCGAAGCCGACGACGCCCAGGTCGCGGTAGCGGTTGGCGAGTTCGGCGATCTCCAGGGCGCGGGCGGCGTGCCGCATGGCGGTCAGGAGGGCGCCGATACGGATGCGGTGGCCGTTCGCACGGGCCCGGCGCTCGCCCTCCCGGAAGCCCTCGTTGACCGCCTCGACGACCTCTTCGAGGGTCAGGCCCGCGGTGAGGTGCTGCTCGGGTGCGTACCGCACCTCGGCGTAGACGACACCGTCCTCGGCGAGGTCCTCGGCGCACTCGGCGGCCACCCGGAACAGGGCGTCGCGGGTCTGCATGACGGCGCAGGTGTGGGCGAACGTCTCCAGGTAGCGCTCCAGCGAACCGGAGTCCGCCGCCTCGCGGAACCAGATGCCGAGTTTGTCGGGTTCCGTCTCGGGCAGCGCGTCATAGCCTTGCGCGAGCGCCAGTTCGACGATGGTGCCGGGGCGCAGGCCACCGTCGAGATGGTCGTGGAGGAGCACCTTGGGCGCGCGGCGGATCTGGTCGGGGCCGGGGACATTCAGGGTCTGGCTCGTCATTCGGGCACTCTAGCGCCTACGCGCGTAGAGCGCTGGCTGCCGATGCGTAACAGTGACCGCAATGTCGGGTGGAATACACCTGCCCTTCTGACACTGTTCTGTCATGGCACAGCGCGCACTTCCCCTGCCTGCTGCGAGGCTGGGACGGGCCTTCCACACGGCCGGAGCACCACCTGAGGTCAGCGGCGTGGTCCTGCTGCTCCCGGACGGCGAGACCTACTCACAACGCCGTCCCTCCACTCTGTCGTACGCGATACAGCTGCCGTTCGCCCGGACGCTGGCGCGGTCCGGGCAGGGCGACGGCCTCGCGGTGCACGTGGTGCACTACCGCCGCCGCGGCTGGAACGCAGACGGCGATCCGGTACCGGATGCGGAGTGGGCGGCCGACGAGGCCGTACGCCGCTACGGCGACATCCCTGTCTGCCTGGTCGGGCACGGGATGGGAGGCCGGGCGGCGCTGCGCGCGGGCGGGCACCCTGCCGTCACCTCCGTACTGGCGATGGCTCCCTGGCTGCCGGAATCCGCGGCACCCGAGCCCGAACCGGTGAAGCACCTGGCGGGGCGGCGGGTCCTGATCGTGCACGGCACGAACGACGCACGGACGAATCCGGAGCTCTCCTACCGACTGGCCGAGCGGGCCAAGAAGGCCAACCGGGACACCTGCCGTTTCGAGGTCCACTCGGACGGGCACGCACTGCGGCAGCACCGGGCCGAAGTGGTGGCGCTGGCCGCGGACTTCATCCACGGTTCGCTGTTCGCCGGGTCGTACGCACGACCGGTCGCCGACGCGTTCGCCGCGCCGCCGCCGCTGGGGCTGCGGATGCCGCTGGCGGCGGGGTTCGGGCAGTCGCTGCGGCACTGAGCGTCGGCGCGGCCGTAGTGGCCGGGCACCGGGAGTCAGTACGGCCGTAGTTGCCGGGGCCGCGCGTCGGCACGGCAACAGCCACCGGGGCGCCGCCCGTCAGTCCGGAAGCAGGTTGCCCCTGCGCGACAGCAGGAAGCGTTTGAAGGCGGCCACCGGTGGCGTGTCCGGGTGGCCGTCCAGCCACGCGACCCCGATCTCGCGGGCCGCACGCGGAGCCGTGACCGTCAGTTCGACCACGCCCGGCCGGGCGACAGCGGGCGGCGGGAGCAGCGCCACCCCGAGCCCGGCCGCGACCAGGCCGCGCAGCGTCTCGGCCTCCTCCCCCTCGAACGCGACACGCGGCGTGAAGCCGGCCTCCGCACAGAGGTCGTC
Source organism: Streptomyces sp. NPDC060035 (assembly GCF_042736635.1). NCBI lineage: Bacteria > Bacillati > Actinomycetota > Actinomycetes > Kitasatosporales > Streptomycetaceae > Streptomyces > Streptomyces sp. NPDC060035. The sequence continues at coordinate 88,938 of NZ_JBHWVO010000025.1, read as the reverse complement.
GGTGATCCGCCGCAGGCCGTAGCCGGGTTCGAGGGTGACGAAGGTTTCGTCGGCGGCCTCGGCCAGACGGATGCGGCGGCGGCCCGCCAGCCGGTGGTCGTCGGGTACGACCAGACGCAACCGCTGCTCGTCCAGACGACGGGTGACGAGATCCGGGGCGTCGGGCACGGGCGAGGTGAGGCAGAGGTCGAGGCCTCCCGCCCGCAGGCGCTCGATCATCGCCTCGCCGTAGTTCTGAACGAGCTGGAAGCGGACCCGGGGGTGGTCGACCCGGAAGGCGCGGATCAGGGCGGGCACCGTCTCGGAGCCCATCGTGTGCAGGAAGCCGAAGGCGACCTTGCCCGCCGTCGGGTCGGCGTCCGCCCGTACCGAGTCGGCCGCCTTCTCCACCTCGGCCAGCGCGCGTTCGGCGGAGCCGAGGAAGGTACGGCCCGCCGGAGTGAGCGAGACGGTGCGGCCCCTGCGGGCGAACAGAGCCACGCCCAGGTCCTGTTCGAGCCTCACCATGGCCCGCGACAACGTCGACTGCGGGACGCCGAGCTCGTGCGCGGCACGGGTGACGTGCTCGTGGCGGGCCACCGCTTCGAAGTACGCGAGGCGTGGCGCGAGCACGGAGCGAATGTCTTCTTCGTAACTGCTCGGTGACAGTCGAGGCTGTGAGCTGTGTTGATGCACCATGGGAACGATTATGACGAGTTCATGCATTGGACGCATGAAACGCGGAGCCGTACGTTCTGGGTATGCCTCCTGCCAGTACCGGGGCGTCCACCATCGTGCTGGGCGCCTCCGCTCCGTCATTGCCCGTCGCCGCCGTCCCCACCCCGGACCCGGACCGTCTCGAGCCGGGCCGCCCCGGCTACCGCCGGATGAGCTTCGCGCTCTTCGCCGCCGGGATCGCGACGTTCGCGCTCCTCTACTCCACCCAGGCCCTGCTGCCCGCCGTCTCCGCCTCCTTCGGCGCCACGGCAGGCCAGGCGAGCTGGACGGTCTCCGCGGCGACCGGCGCGCTGGCACTGTGCGTACTCCCGCTGAGCGCACTCTCGGAGCGCTTCGGACGGCGTCAGATGATGACCGCGTCGCTGACGGTCGCCGTGCTGGTCGGGCTGCTCGTCCCGTTCGCCCCGTCGCTCGGCTGGCTGATCGCGCTGCGCGTGATCCAGGGTGCGGCGCTGGCCGGACTGCCCGCCTCCGCGATGGCGTACCTGGCCGAGGAGGTGCGGCCCAAGGCACTGGTGGCCGCGATCGGTCTGTTCGTGGCGGGCAACAGCATCGGCGGCATGAGCGGCCGCATCCTGGCCGGATGGGTCGCCCAGCTGTGGGGCTGGCGCGCCGCGCTCGGCGCGATCGGACTGCTCGCCCTCGCCTGCGCGGTCGTCTTCCACTTCATGATCCCGAAGGCCCGTAACTTCACCCCCGGTTCGCTGAACCCGAAGGCCCTGGCGAAGACCGTCGGCGGACACCTCTCCGACCCGCTCCTGCGCCGGCTGTACGCGATCGGCGCCCTGTTCATGACGGTGTTCGGCGCGGTCTACACCGTGATCGGCTACCGGCTCGTCGAGGCTCCGTTCAACCTGCCTCAGGGCATCGTCGGTTCGATCTTCCTGGTCTACCTCGTCGGCACGCTCTCCTCCGCCGCGGCCGGCCGGCTGGTCGCCCGGCTGGGCCGCCGCGGGGCGCTCTACCTCGCCGTCTCCACGACGGCCGCGGGCCTGCTGCTCTCCCTGGCCGACCTGCTCGCCGCCGTCCTGCTCGGCCTGGTCCTGATCACGGCCGGCTTCTTCGCCGGGCACGCGGTCGCCTCGTCCTCGGTGAGCCGTACGGCGACGACGGGCCGCGCCCAGGCCTCGGCGCTGTACCAGTCCGCCTACTACCTGGGCTCCAGCGCGGGCGGCACCCTCGGCGCCGTCGCCTTCCACGCCGGGGGCTGGGCGGGCACGGTCGCGCTGGGTCTCCTCGCGGTCCTCGGCGTGGTCTCGATCACACTGTTCGGGACCCGGGCCGCACGGGCGGAGCGCCGCCTGGCCATGCCGTCGGCGGCCGTGCAGAACTGAGACCTGCGCACGCACAACCACAGCTCCCCGACGCGCGTCCAACAGGCACAGACACGGCGCGGCACGGCCACGCGAAGGGGAGCAGGCGTACATGACAATCTCGGGGAAGATACGCACCGGCGTAGGGACACGGCGCGGGGTCGCGCTGTCCGTCGCCGGTCTGATGGCCGGACCAGCCATCGTCCTGGGCACCGGGACCTCCGCCCAGGCGGCCTCCTGTACGGCGGCCAAGGGGCCGTACCAGATACAGGTGGAGAGGAACCTGAAGCTGCCTGCCGACGGCCGGCAGTCGACGGCCGACTGCAAGGCGATCCGTTCGTACCAGCTGGCGAAGGGCATCACACCGGCCATCGGGTACGCGGGGCCTGTCACCTGGCGCACGATGAAGACGATCGCCGCCCAGAAGGCGGCCGGGAAGAACCCCAACGCCGCGAAGAAGTGCCCCACCAACAAGGGGCGCATCGCGTGCGTGGACCTGACCAGGCAGCTGACCTGGATCCAGGACGGCAGCAAGCTGAAGTTCGGTCCGGTGCCGGTGCGGACGGGCCGCAACGGCGCGGAGACGCGGACCGGCGCGCGGAAGATCTACTGGCGCAACATCAACCACTGGTCGACGCTCTACGACGTCCGGATGCCGTACGCGCAGTTCTTCGACGGCGGCCAGGCATTCCACTCGGTCACCAAGTCCATGTACAACAACCCCGGCTCGGCGGGCTGCGTCAACATGCGCCCGGCGGACGCGAAGTCATATTGGAACCTGCTGAAGAACGGCGACGACGTCTTCGTGTACGGACGCAAGCCTGGCACCTGAGCAGCGCTTTCTGTGCTTCTCGCCCGATTGTCAGTGGCCTGCGGTAGCTTCCACAGTGCTGAGTGAGCGGTGTCACAGTGCAACTGGGGTGAAGCAATGAGTGATCTGACAGCAACGGCCGGGACGAGTGTCGACAGCCGCCTGGAGGAACACCGGATCGAGCTGACGGGCTACTGCTACCGGATGCTCGGTTCGGCCTTCGAGGCGGAGGACGCGGTCCAGGACACGCTCGTGCGCGCCTGGCGCAACTTCGACAAGTTCGAGGGCCGTTCCTCGCTGCGCTCCTGGCTGTACCGGATCGCGACGAACGTCTGCCTGGACATGCTGAACGCGGGCAAGAAGCGGGCCAGGCCGGTCGACCTCACCGGCCCGAGCCCGCTGGCGCAGGCCGCGCTCAACCCGCTCCCGGAGAACACCTGGCTGGAGCCGATGCCGGACGGCCGCATCCTGCCGTCGGTGGCCGACCCGGCGGAGGCCGCCGTCGCCCGCGAGTCCGTGCGCCTGGCGTTCGTCGCGGCCCTCCAGCATCTGCCGCCCAAACAGCGTGCGGTGCTGATCCTGCGCGAGGTCCTCGCATGGAAGGCGAACGAGGTCGCCGAGCTCCTCGACACCTCGGTCGCCTCGGTCAACAGCGCCCTGCAGCGGGCCAGGGCGACGCTGGCGAACACGGACAGCTCGGCCCCGGACACCGCGAACCCGCTGGACGACGAGCAGCGCAAGCTGCTGGACCGGTATGTGGCGGCCTTCGAGGGGTACGACATGGTGGCGCTGACCGCGCTGCTCCATGAGGACGCCGTGATGACCATGCCGCCGTTCGACCTCTGGCTGCAGGGGCACGACGACATCACGGGCTTCATGCTCAGCATCGGCGCGAGTTGCGAGGGCTCCCGGCTGGTGGCGACCGAGGCCAACGGGTCTCCGGCCTTCGCGCACTACAAACCGAATCCCGACGGTCCGGGCTTCGTGCCGTGGGCGGTGCAGGTCATCGACATCTCGGAGGGTTCCATCACCGGGATGCACTGTTTCCTGGACACTCCGCGCTGGTTCCCGCTGTTCGGCCTCCCCGACCACCTGGAGGCAGACGCCTCGTGAGGATCCGCAGACCGGTGGTGGTCGGCTGGGCCCTCCTCGTGGCGGGCGGCTGGGCGGTGACGCTCTGGCTCGGCGAGCCCACGGCCACCGCGGGGCCCGGGCCCGCCCCGGCCCCGAGCTCTGCGGACGATGCCGTCCCGGGACCGCAGCCCGAAGGCGGCTCGTGCTCGACGCCGCGGGCGAGGCCGAGCGCCACACCGTCGCCCGCCTCGACCGCGCGGCCGCTGCTGAGCGTCGAGCAGGGGAACGGGAAGGTGGTCCAGCACGTCTGCGGCCATGCCGTGGCCCGCTGACCGCGGACGCCGGTGCGGGCCGGATCAGACCGGGTCGCGCTCCTGACCTCGCGCCGGGGCGGCCTCGCCCAGGCCCACCACATCGGCGAGCCCCACGAGGTCGAGCAGCGCCCGTAGTTCCCCCGGCACGTTGCGCAGCCGCAGCTCGATGCCCCCGGCCCGGCGCGCGACAAGCCCCAGCCGGGCCAACGTCTCGACCAGGGCCAGATCCGGGCGCAGGACACCGCCCACATCGCAGTCCACCGCGGCGGGCGGCCCCGCGTCCTCGCGGCCGCGCAGCAGTGCCTCCAGCTCGGCGCAGAGTCCCGGCACATCGGCCCTGGTGATGCGGCCGGTGAGAACGAGAGCGTTCGGGGTCATGGCATCCACACCACAGAGACCGGCCTGACGCCCGAAACTCATCGCTCCGGCAGGCGTGTGTCTCAGCTCACCGGGAACATCCCCGTGTCCAGGTCCAGCCCGAACGGCTTGGGCAGCGTGAGCGTCTCGCCGTACTCGACCGCCTCCAGGACCCGGTACGTGCCGTCGCTCGGCTCCCCGTACAAGGTGGCGGTCGGACGGCCCGTGTGCCACGGGTCGAGGAGCAGGAACAGCTCGATACCGGCCTTGGCGTATCCGTGCGCCTTGCCGATGCGGTCGTGATTGGCGTTGGCCGGTGAGGTGATCTCGACGACCAGCCGGACCTCTTCCGCCGGTACGCGATTGCCGGGCCCGGACGCCACCGCCCGCGGCAGGACGACGAGATCGGGAATGTACAGCCCGGCCCGTCCGGGCACGGAGACCCCGAGGGTCTGGTAGATCCCCCAGTCCTCCGGGATGACGGTGTACAGCCTGCGCTGCAGCAGCTCCGCGGTGGCGTTGTGGTCCTTGGACGGCGGTGGCGACACGGTGACGATCCCCTCGATGATCTCCACCTTGCAGCCCTCGGGTGCGTCCGTCTCCTCCCAGATACGGACGAGGTCGTCCCATCCCTGGCCGTTGCCCGGCACGGGATCGACGGTGAGTGCGCTCATGGCGGTCTCCTCTTTCGGTGCGTCACCGAGTCCAGCATGCCGAACGGGACCGGCGGTGGTCCACCGGTCCCGTTCACCCGAAAGGGAAAGCCCCAGGTCAGGCGATACGTTCCCGCACGACCGGCGAGGCGGCGAACGGCGTGCCGGCCGGAGCGATGTCGTACGAGTCGGGCAGTGCCTTCAGCGCGTACTCGAACTTCTCCGGAGTCTCCGTGTGCAGCGTCAGCAGCGGCTGGCCCTCGGTCACCGTGTCACCGGGCTTGGCGTGCAGCTCGATGCCCGCACCCTCCTGCACCGGGTCCTCCTTGCGCGCGCGGCCCGCACCGAGGCGCCAGGCGGCCACACCGATGTCGTAGGCGTCCAGGCGGGTCAGGACGCCCGAGGACGGGGCCGTCACCACGTGCTGCTCGCGGGCGACGGGGAGCTCGGCGTCCGGGTCGCCGCCCTGGGCGGAGATCATGCGGCGCCACACGTCCATCGCGGAGCCGTCGGCGAGTGCCTTCTCCGGGTCGGCGTCCTTGAGCCCGGCCGCGTCGAGCATCTCGCGGGCCAGCGCGAGGGTCAGGTCGATGACGTCCTTGGGGCCGCCGCCGGCGAGGACCTCGACGGACTCGCGTACCTCCAGGGCGTTGCCCGCCGTCAGGCCGAGCGGGGTGGACATGTCGGTGAGCAGCGCGACCGTCCGTACGCCGCTGTCGGTGCCCAGCGCGACCATGGTGGAGGCCAGTTCGCGGGCGTCCTCGATGGTCTTCATGAAGGCGCCGGAACCGACCTTGACGTCCAGGACGAGCGCGCCCGTGCCCTCGGCGATCTTCTTGGACATGATCGAGCTGGCGATGAGCGGGATGGCCTCGACGGTGCCGGTGACATCGCGGAGCGCGTACAGCTTCTTGTCGGCGGGGGCGAGTTGGTCGCCCGCGGCGCAGATCACGGCGCCGGTGGTGTCGAGGACGTTCAGCATCTCGGCGTTGGTGAGGTGTGCCCGCCAGCCGGGGATGGACTCCAGCTTGTCGAGGGTGCCGCCGGTGTGGCCGAGGCCCCGGCCGCTGAGCTGCGGCACGGCCGCGCCGCAGGCGGCGACCAGCGGGGCGAGCGGCAGGGTGATCTTGTCGCCGACGCCGCCGGTGGAGTGCTTGTCGGTGGTGGGGCGGGAGAGGGCGTCGAAGTTCATCCGCTCACCGGAGGCGATCATCGCGGCGGTCCAGCGGGCGATCTCGGTGCGGTTCATACCGTTCAGCAGGATCGCCATGGCCAGCGCGGACATCTGCTCGTCGGCGACCTCCCCGCGGGTGTACGCGTCGATGACCCAGTCGATCTGCTCGGGGCTCAGCTCGCCGCGGTCCCGCTTCGTGCGGATGACGGAGATGGCGTCCATGTCCTTGGAGTCCTTCCGGCCGGTACGTACGCAAGAGTCCCGAATGACTCTACGCGCATAGAGATTTCTGGATCTCCGAGCGGCCCGAACCCGGCCCGCCCGGCACACACGTGAGCGCGGCGGACACACGCAAGCCCGCCCGGCGCTCGAGGGCACCCATCCGCCCGGGCAGAGCCGCACCCACCGTCCAGGGCGACGGATTCGAGCCCGCCCGGCGATCGAGGGGAGGAGCGGCCGCCGGACGACCCCGGCAGCCACCGCCCGCGTTACCCCAGGTGATGCGGCCCGAACGCCTGCGGCAGCATCTCGTCGAGCGTCCGGAATCCGTCCGGGGTCTCCAGGACGAGCTCCGGCCCCCCGAACTCGTACAGCAGCTGCCGGCACCGCCCGCACGGCACGAGCACCGCGCCCGTGCCGTCCACGCAGGTGAAGTGGGTCAGCCGGCCGCCGCCCGTGGCGGCCAGCTGGGAGACGAGGCCGCACTCGGCGCACAGACCGATGCCGTACGACGCGTTCTCGACGTTGCAGCCGACGATCGTGCGGCCGTCGTCGACGAGGGCCGCGACGCCGACCGGGAAGCCCGAGTACGGGGCGTACGCCCGGGACATCACGTCCCGGGCGGCCGTACGCAGCGCCTCCCAGTCGACCGGCGACGCGTCCGCTCCCGCAGACGGCGGTGTCACTTGCCCTCGCCCTTGCGGTACGGCACGCCGTCCGCCTTGGGCGGCCGCAGCCGCTGCGCCGACAGGGCGAGCACGAGCAGCGTGGTGACGTACGGGGCGGCGTCGACGAACTGGCTCGGAACCTGGTCCGTCAGCCCGTACCAGGTGAACAGCAGCGCGGAGCAGGCCGCCGAGATCACCGCGGCGACGTACTTCTTCCGGTACAGCTGCCAGAACGCGGCGATCACCAGCAGGATCGCCAGGAGCAGCAGCATCGCGTGCACGTTCTCCGCGCCACCGCGCAGCTTGAGGCTGTCGGTGAAGCCGAAGAGCCCGGCGCCCAGGGCCATTCCGCCCGGCATCCAGTTACCGAAGATCATCGCGGCGAGACCGATGTAGCCGCGGCCGCCGGTCTGGCCCTCCTGGTAGATGCTGGTGGCGACGATGGCGAGGAAGGCACCACCGAGTCCGGCAAGGCCACCGGAGATGGTGACGGCGATGTACTTGTACTTGTAGACGTTCACGCCGAGGGTCTCGGCGGCCACCGGGCTCTCGCCGCAGGAGCGGAGCCGCAGACCGAACGCGGTGCGCCACAGGATCCACCACGTGGCGGGGATCAGCAGCAGGGCGACGACGGTCAGCAGGGACAGTCCGGTGACGAGCCCGCCGATGATGCCGGCGAGGTCGGAGACGAAGAACCAGTGCCGTTGTTGGAGGTCCTGCATCCAGTCCGACAGTCCTGGAACGGTGATCTTGTCGATCTCATCGAGGCGCGGAGACTGCCTGGCGGAGCCGCCCTCCTCCTGGGCGAAGGTGAAGTTCGAGAGGTAGCGGGTGACGCCGACGGCGAGGATGTTGACCGCCACACCGGAGACGATGTGGTTCACGCCGAAGGTGACGGTCATGACCGCGTGCAGCAGACCGCCGAGCGCGCCGCCGATGATGCCGAACAGCACGCCCACCCACGGGCCCCACTGGAAACCTGCCCAGGCACCGAACCAGGTGCCGAGGATCATCATGCCTTCGAGGCCGATGTTGACGACGCCCGCCCGCTCGGCCCACAGGCCGCCGAGGCCGGCGAGGCCGATGGGAACGGCCAGTTCCAGGGCGCCCGCGACCTGGCCCACGGAGGTCACGTCGTTCGCACCGCTGATCAGACGGACCAGCGAGACGAGGGCGAGCGCACCGGCGATGATCAGGAGGACGACGGGCAGGGAGAGCTTGCGGCGGCCGCCGCCCTTCTTGGGGGCGACGCGTGCGGCGGAGACTTTGCTGGTGCTCACAGGGCCGCCTCCTTCTCGGTCGTGAGGGCGTGGCCGGCGGCGAGTTCCTCGCCGACCTTCTGCTGCTGACGGCGGGTCCCGTAACGCCGGACCAGTTCGTAGCTGATGACGACGGAGATCACGATCAGGCCCTGCATGATCGTGGCGATCTCCTTCTCGAACCCGAACTGGTCGAGCGACGAGGACGCCTTGTCCAGGAACGCGATCAGCACGGCGCTGAGGGCGATGCCCAGGGGGTGGTTCCGGCCGAGCAGCGCGATGGTGATGCCGGTGAAGCCAATGCCGACCGGGAAGTCGAGGCTGTACGTATGGGTGTCGCCCAGCAGCGTCGGCATTCCGGCGAGACCGGCGACCGCGCCGGAGATCAGCATGGAGGTCAGGATCATCTTCTTGGCATCCACGCCGGACGCCTGCGCCGCACTCTGGCTGGCACCCGTGGCCCGCAGGTCGAAGCCGAACCGGGTGCGGTTCAGGACGAACCAGTAGACGAGGCCGCAGCCCGCGGCGACGAAGGTGAAGCCGTAGATCTCTCCGGCTTCGGCGCCCAGCGACAGCCCCGGGAACCAGCCGGACTCCGCGATCTCGCCCGTCGTCAGGTTGTTGGAACCGGCTGCCTGGTCACCGAAGTTCTTCGGCAGGATCAGCCAGGCGATCAGCGAGGTCGCGATGGAGTTGAGCATGATCGTCGCGACGACCTCGCTCACCCCGCGGGTGGTCTTGAGGACGCCCGCGATGCCCGCCCAGAAGGCACCCACCAGCATCGCGACGATGACGATCAGGGCGATCTGGAGCGGACCGGGAAGGTCGACGCTCGCGCCGACCAGGGCCGCCATCATCGCGGCGAGGCGGTACTGCCCGTCGACGCCGATGTTGAAGAGGTTCATCCGGAAGCCGACCGCGACCGCGAGAGCGGCGAGGTAGTACGTACCGGCCTGATTGATGATCAGTACCTGTACGTCGGAGTACGACGCCTGCTCGAACAGCAGCCGGTACAACTCGAACGGGTCGCGGTTCGAGACGAACAGCACCAGCGTGGTGAGCGCGAAGGCGACGACCAGGGCGAGTGCCGGCCCGGCGAAGCCCAGGATCAGCCGGTCCTTGTCGAATTTCTTCATCAGGCCTCGTCCTCCGGTGCTGCTTCGAGGTGACCGGCGGCGGCGCCGGTCATGGCCGAGCCCAGTTCCTCGGGGGTGATGGTGGCAGGGTCGGCGTCCGCGACCAGCCGTCCGCGGTACATGACGCGCAGGGTGTCGGAGAGCCCGATGAGCTCGTCGAGGTCCGCCGAGATGAGCAGTACGGCGAGTCCCTCGCGGCGGGCCTCGCGGATCTGGTCCCAGATCTGTGCCTGAGCGCCGACGTCCACGCCACGGGTGGGGTGGGCGGCGATCAGGAGCTTCGGGCTGTGGCTCATCTCGCGGCCGACGATCAGCTTCTGCTGGTTGCCGCCGGAGAGGGAACCGGCCGTGACCTCGATGCCGGGGGTGCGGACGTCGTACTCGCGCACGATCCGCTCGGTGTCGTGGCGGGCCGCCTTGGGGTCCAGCAGGAAGCCGCGGCTGTTGGGCTTCTCGCTGACGTGGCCGAGGATGCGGTTCTCCCAGAGCGGTGCGTCCAGCAGGACTCCGTGCCGGTGCCGGTCCTCGGGGATGTAGCCGATGCCGCTCTCGCGCCGCTTGCGCGTGGGCGCGCTGGAGATGTCCTCCTCGCCCAGGGTGATCACACCGCTGTCGGCTGTCCGCATCCCGATGAGTGCGTCGATCAGCTCGGTCTGGCCGTTGCCCTCGACGCCCGCGAGACCGAGGACCTCACCCTTGTGGATGGTGAAGCCGACATCCGACAGGACGTCACGGACGACTCCGTCCGGGTCCGTCACGGTGAGGGAGAGCCCCTCGACGCGCAGCATCGGCACATCCGTCACCGTGGACTCACGGGTCTCGGGCGAGGGGAGCTCGCTGCCGACCATCAGCTCGGCGAGCTGCTTGGTGGTCGTGTGCGCGGGATCGGCGGTGCCCACCGTCGTACCGCGCCGGATCACCGTGATCTCGTCGGCGACCGAGAGGACCTCGCCGAGCTTGTGCGAGATGAAGATGACGGTGAGGCCCTCGGCCTTGAGCTCGCGGAGGTTGGCGAAGAGCGCGTCGACCTCCTGCGGGACGAGCACCGCGGTCGGCTCGTCGAGGATGAGGATGCGGGCGCCGCGGTAGAGGACCTTGAGGATCTCCACGCGCTGGCGGTCGGCGACCCCGAGGTCCTCGACGAGTGCGTCGGGCCGGACACTCAGGCCGTACGCGTCGGAGATCTCCTTGATCTTCTTACGTGCGGCGGAGCCGATTCCGTACAGCTTCTCGCCACCGAGGACGACGTTCTCCAGGACCGTGAAGTTGTCGGCGAGCATGAAGTGCTGGTGCACCATGCCGATGCCGCGCGCGATGGCGTCACCGGGGTTGCCGAACGAGACCTGCTCGCCGTCCACGGCGATGGTGCCCTCGTCCGGCTTCTGCATGCCGTAGAGGATCTTCATCAGGGTGGACTTGCCGGCACCGTTCTCGCCGACGAGGGCGTGGACGGTGCCCTTGTGGACGGTGATGCCGATGTCGTGGTTGGCGACGACGCCGGGGAAACGCTTGGTAATGCCGTGCAGTTCTACGGCAGGGGGGCTGCTGGACGCGTTGATGACGCACTCTCCTTGGCCGGACAGGAGCGGGGGCGGAGGGGCAAAGGGGCGGGGTGAAGTTATCGCGCCTGAGGGCTGTCTACACGCGTAGCGCTGCCGAATCGTAAAGCGTATGCACACAGCACGGCCCGAACGACGGGGATCGAGGCCTGTGCGAGAAGGGCACTGCAACGGGCGGATCTTCTTCGAGAAGTACTCCGCAGGCCCGGAGCGGCAAGTGACGCGCGCTCCGGGCCCACAGGAAACCAGACGTACGACCGGGGTCGTTACGGAGTGGTCTTGACAGTGATCTTGCCGTCGATGATCTCCTGCTTCGCCTTGTCCACGGCGGCGATGACCTCGGTCATCGCGGTGAAGGCCGGGTTGGACATGGCCAGGCCGACGCCGTCCTTGTCGAGGCCGTAGCGGATCTCACCGGTCTGCGGCTTGCCGTCCTGGACCGACTTGATCAGGTTGAAGACGGCGAGCTCGACGTCCTTGGTGACCGAGGTCAGGATGGACTTCTTGTAGGCGGCGAGACCTGCCTGGTTGTACTGGTCGGAGTCGACGCCGATGTTCCACTTGCCGGCCTTGGAGACGGCCTCGATCGCACCGGAACCGGCCAGGCCGGCCGCCGAGTAGATCACGTCGGCGCCCTGGTCGAGCTGGCCCTGGGCAGCGGCCTTGCCGAGGTCGGGCTTGGAGAAGCCGTCGAAGTTCGGCGGCTGGGTCAGGTACTGCGGGATCACCTTCACCGAGGGGTCGGTGTCCGCGACACCCTGCGCGTAGCCCGCCTCGAACTTCTTGATCAGCGGGGTCTCGACGCCACCGATGAAGCCGACCTTCTTGGTCTTGCTGACCTTGGCGGCGGCGACACCCGCGAGGTAGGAGCCCTGCTCCTCGTTGAAGACGATGTTGGCGATGTTGTCGCCGGTCACCGAGGCGTCGTCGATGATGCCGAAGGTGATCTTCGGGAACTTCGGCGCGACCTTCTTGATGGCGGGCGCGTAGGCGAAGCCGACACCGATCACCGGGTTGTTGCCGGCGCGGGCCAGCGAGGTGAGGCGCTGGACCTTGTCCGCGTCCGACTCGCCCTCGGAGGGCTCGGCCTCGGTGCCCTTGACGCCGAGTTCCTTCTCGGCCTTGACCAGACCCGCGTACGCGGCGTCGTTGAACGACTGGTCGCCGCGGCCGCCGATGTCGTACGCGATGGCGGTCTTGTTGTCCGTGGAGGCAGACGCGGTGTCCGAGGAGGACGACGAGTCGCCGCACGCGGTAACGCTGAGTGCGAGTGCCGCGGACATAATGCCCACGGTGGCAATCCTGGTGATCCGGCGCAAGGGAAGGCTCCTTCAAACCTGACCGAAGCGCCTCTTCCGGCGCTGGTTTCGCCGCGATCGTAACGCGCGTAGATGTCAGATAAGGACCTGTACGGAAGCCGTTATCGGATCGTCGCGAACAGGAGGTGTCCTGTCCGGTTACGGGCGGTTGCCGTCGAGCAGCGCAGAAGCAGTGAACAGCTCCACTCCAACCGTGATCGCCTCCTCGTCCGCGTCGAAGTTCCCCCGGTGCAGGTCCAGACCACGCGTGTCGCCGGGTGTGCGCACTCCGAGCCTGGCCATGGCCCCGGGGACGTGCTCCAGGTACCAGGAGAAGTCCTCCCCGCCCAGGCTCTGTTCGGTGTCCTCGATCGCATACGATCCGCGGCGCACGGTCATCGCGGCGTCCAGCAGGCCGATCGATTCCGCGTCGTTCACGACGGGCGGCACACCACGGATGTAGTTGATGACGGTCTTGGCCCGGTGCATTCCGGCCACCTCGTCGACCGCCGCGTGCACCAGATCCGGCGCCTCGCGCCAGGTCTCCAGATCGAGGCAGCGAACAGTTCCCGACAGCTCGGCGTGTTGCGGGATGACATTGGGCGCGTGCCCGGTCTCCAGCCGCCCCCAGGTGACGGCGAGTCCGGCCCGCGCGTCGACCCGCCGGGCGAGCAGCGCGGGCACGTCGGTGGCCACCCTGGCCACGGCGGTGACCAGGTCGGTGGTCAGATGCGGCCGGGCGGTGTGCCCGCCCGGCCCGTCGAGGGTGACCTCCAGCCGGTCGCAGGCGGAGGTGATCGCGCCGATCCGGAGCCCGATCTTCCCCACGTCCACCTTGGGGTCGCAGTGCACGCCGATGATCCGCCCGACGCCCTCCAGCACCCCGTCCTCGATCGCGTCGGCCGCACCGCCGGGCAGCACCTCCTCGGCCGGCTGGAAGAGCAGCCGCACCGGGTTCGGCAGCAGGCCCTGCCGGTCGAGCTCGGCGAGCACGAGACCGGCGCCGAGGACGCTGGTGGTGTGGACGTCGTGCCCGCAGGCATGCGCCCGGTCGGGCACGGTGGACCGGTAGGAGACGCCCGCCTTGGTGTCCGGAATCGGCAGCGCGTCGATGTCGGCCCGCAACGCGAGCATGCTCCGCGTGTCACCGTCCCGCCGTCCCACGTCACAGATGAGCCCGGTCCCGGTCGAGAGCACCCGGGGCTTCAGCCCCGCCCTCTCCAGCCGGGCCTTGATGGCCGCAGTGGTGCGGAACTCCTGGTTGCCGAGCTCGGGGTGCATGTGAAGGTCACGCCGGAAGGCGATCAGCTCGGCACGCAGCTCATCGGACAGGGCGCCGGGCAGCGCGCCGGGCAGGGCGACTCCCCCGGGCAGCTCGGCTTCGGAGTGGGACGCGCGGGACTTCAACTGGTTCACCCAGTGAAGGGTAGGCCCCCGGGGCCTTCAACTGGCCACAGATCAATAAAAGTTCAGCCGCTTAGAGGAACAAAGATGGCGTGGCGGGGTGTGACGGACATTCACGATGGGTAAACTCGCCCGTTTTCCACTGCCCTGCGAGTAGGGCGCGAGCGACGTCATACTCCCCCTCAAGGATGCGCAAGGGTGCGCGTCCTTGACCTACGCAACCGCCGCACGTTCACCCGTTAGCTCTTGGACAGGTAGTACGTGTCCCGAACATCCGGGTCAGAGGTCAGGAAGAACAGCGCCAGCCGCCCTCCCTTGTCCTTGACGACGCCCATGTCCCAAGACGCCTTGGCCGGCGGCGCGGCGGTCCGCGCCGCCGCTGTCGGCAGCCGAGAGGGAGAGGCCGACTGCGACGGATCCACGGAACCCTTGCCCTCCTCCCGCTGCCCGGGCAGCTCCACGGTGAGGCGGACGACAAAGCCGGCTCCCACCGTATTGCCGCCCTTGTTCCGGCCGGGCGCGGACAACGACCACGTCCCTGAGCCCGTCATCCGCCAACCTTCGTCGAAGCGGAACTCCTGGCCGTCCAGATCGCGGACCGCGGCCACACCGTCCGCGCGCAGTTCCACCGAACTGTTCCCCCAGCCCTTCCAGGTTCCGTGGAGGTCTGCCGCCGCCACCTGGACAGGCGGTGGCGGCGCCGCGGTACGGCTGTCGACGCAAGCGGACGTTCCCGCTGTCAGCGCGGCCACGGCCAAGAAGGCGAGGGAGGTGCGTCGTATGCGGTCGGACATGTGCAACCTCGTCACCCCGCCGGCTTCTGCATCCGGATCATGCCGCCAGTCCGGCATTCGAGGCACCCGCCGGACAGCAGCTTCCACCAGGGCCCTCACCGGTACGGCCTGCCGGCCCTCACCGGTACGGCCTGCCCTGCCGGAGTGCAGCCTGTCCCTCCGTGCGCCGACCTCGACGTTGCCCCTCGGACGCCCTGACAGCTGCACCCTCCCCTTGTCAGGGCAGTCGGAGGAGCTCGCGAAGAGCGCCGACATGTGCCGTGACATCCCGGGCGGCGGTCGGCTCGGTGGCCACGTCCGGGGCAGTGGTGCGGCAGGAGCGGCAGAGGCCGTCGGGCAGCGCCTCGGGGCGTCCGGGGACGCCGCACTGGGTGCACTCGACCATCAGCCGGCGTACGGACGGGCCCGGCGTGGGTGCGGCGGGCAGCTGGGGCGGGATCTTGTCGCGGAGCCGACGCCTGACGAATCCGACCGGGGAGTCGACTGCCGCGGGGAGACCGGCCGTGAGGGTCCGGACGAGGTAGTCGGCGTCCACGCCCTGCGCGAGCCATGCGGCGGCCAACTCCTCCAGGACGGCGCAGTCGGCGGCGGAGAGGGCGAGCCGGGAATCGATGCGGCCGAGCTGGGCCAGGGCGAGGAAGGCGGGCGAGTGGCCCTGCAGAGCCGACACCACTTCCGGTAGCGGTGCCGGTGCCGGGGTCCGCTGCTGCGGTACGACGGGGGCCGGGACCGGGCTGGGCGTGGGGGTCGCGGACGGGGCGGGGGCCGGAAGCGGGACGGGGGCCGGGACCGGGCCGGGCTCGGAGGGGGCCGGGGCCGGA
>NZ_JBHWVO010000025.1:0-73271 GCF_042736635.1 Streptomyces sp. NPDC060035 | reverse complement strand
CGGAATCGCGAGGGGCGCGGGGGTCGCTGACGGGACCAGGGCCCGGACCGGGCCGAGCTCGGAGGAGGCCGGGGCCGGAATCGCGAGGGGCGCGGGGGTCGCTGACGGGACCAGGGCCCGGACCGGGCCGAGCTCGGAGGAGGCCGGGGCCGGAATCGCGAGGGGCGCGGGCGATTCCGGGTTCCCCTCGGCCTGGAGGCGGATGTTCCACCACTCGTTGTCACGGGTGGTACGCGACCAGTACGTCCGGGTGACCCAGCGGACCTGCCCGTCACCGAGGGCGGCCAGGCACCGGACATGGCGCAGGTGACCGGCGACGCCCGGGGCCCTCAGCGCACTGCCGACGGCCATCTGTCCGTACAGGGCAGGTTCTTGGCCAGTGACTTGATGTCCATGGCGGCGCCGACGGGGAGCTTGTCCACGTACCCGGCGATGTGGCGCTCCCGCTCCGGCATCAGCACGAAGTCGTCGGCACGGGGTGGGTATTGATCCGGTACGGAGCGCTTGCCGTAGCCAGGATTGGCCTTCGCGTACGGGCGCGAGGATGCGGGTGCGCGCAGGCTGGAGTTAGTGTGCTCGATAGCCACGAGATCGGTCTTTCGATCTTGGGGTGAGACCCCGGCACGGTGCTGTCAACACCACGTCGGGGTCGTTCAGTTGTGGGAACGGTAAGCAGTCGCGACACTCCGCCGCAAGTTGGTCACGATTAGTCATACTTGCTGGCTGTGACGGGGCGGGGAGGGTGGGGAGGTTTCCCAAACCCTTCTTTTACCTACCGGATGACAGACAGCGCTCGGACCCCGGAGCTCGCATCCCGGCGCCCGGATCCCGAAGCTCAAGACTCGGGCCCGCGCCCGTCCACGTACCCCCTGAAGAGTGAACCGCCCGGTCCCGGCACTCGACCCCCGAGCTTCGGGCCTCGCGTCCCGGAACCCGAGCTCCGGGCCGTGCCCGAGGATGCGGCCTTGCCTTTCCCGGTTCAATAGGACGCCCTCGTCTCCAGGGCTCGCCTGGTTCAGATTTCAACCGGTCCGGAAAAGCGGCCATACAAAGCCCAAAGCTGCGCCGAATACCGCCCTGCACACCGCGGGCTTGCACTCAGCCACATCCAATACCTCGATAGCCACACCCGTCTTGGGCCGGAGAGCACACCGACCTCAGATGTTCCTCAAGAGCCTTGTAGTGAACGGATCATGACAGCCATACTTTGATCAAGGTCGCCCACTGCCCCCTGACCAGGGGCACGTTGGTGGGTTTGCACCGTCAGCGGCAGGTGCCGTCAGGGGGCTTCCATTCCTTCCTGACTGCTCTGTCGATCTTCCGCTACGGGCGAAGCGCCTTTGCTTGCCTGCGCCCGGGCGACAGAAGAATAAATGGGGGAACATTCCGTGAGGAAGAATCAGGGACGGACCGCTGCGCGGGCCGTCGTACTCGGGGCCGTTGCCTCGGCAGTCTTGACGGCGAGTGTGCTGCCGGCTGTTGCGGTGGAGAACAGCAAGTCGAACACCCGCGGGGTGAGTATCGGCACTCTGAAGGTCGGCTTCAAGGACACCTGGCGTGGCGCAGGGCAGAGGACGTGGACACTCGATTCGTCCCAGGCCTCCGCCTCCTGGAAGAGGAATTCCGCGGGGCCGGTTTCCAGCTACACCATCAAGCTCAGCGACGGTATCTGCTTCAACAAGTACGGAATAGGCAGCGTGAGTGTCGGTGGCGGCGGGTTGTCGCCCGGCGGCATCGGCGGCGAGGACGACTGTGGCGGCGGGGTATACGCAGGCGACAAGAACTCCAGTGTGGTTGCCAATCACGGGAGGGTCATCGGACGCGGGAATCCGTACGGCCGATGGATTTGGGTCTCTCACACAGCCACTGCCAGCATGAAGTACGGCAACACTCACTACGACGTGAATGCCTATCGGCGCACCAGCCCCATAGGCGGGACCGTCTGACGCATGTCGTCTTCGACCACCGGGGGGCGGAGGCTCGCCTCCGCCCCCCGGCGCCGTATGTTCGCCGCCCTGCTGACCACAGGGCTGATGGGCATCGGGAGTTGTCAGGCACCCCCGCAGCCTCCACCCGACGCGGGCCTGCGTATCGGACCCCGTGTACAGGCTCCTGAAGCAGTGGCGGCACGGCTGGCAGCGACCTTCACCGACCGTCCGTCCGCCATGAGCACTGTTCCACTGACGGGTGAGGACCCGCATCGGGCGGCCGCGGCAGTGGCCGTGCTCCGCAACACCGGCCGGCCCGAGGGGGCCGCCGACCTCGTCCGGCGTGCCGACTGGTGGTCGGATCGCGTACTCGCCACGCCTGAGGACGACGCGGCGCTGCACATCCAGCACCTGCGGACCGGCATCCAGGCGTTCGGGAGTGAGCTGGACCCCGCCCTCGTGGAGCCTGCGGCGTCCGCTGCTGTCCGCACTCTGCTCCTCGGCAGGCCGAGCCTTCCGGACGTGGAGGCAGCGGCGCGGCTGGCCGACGAGATCCATCGCACGGATCCCGGCAGCGCGCGGTGGAAGACGGCCGGCGCACAGGTCAGGGGCCTGGTGGCGAGACATCTGGAGGCGCAGCCCCGGTCCTGTCGGGTCACGGTTACCAACGATGTGCTGTCGGAGTACGTCGCTGCGCGCACGTTGGCAGGCCTCGGTTTCGCCTGCACCGTGGGCCCGAAGTCCGGCAACGCCGTCCGGGCCGAGATCTCGCGGCTGGTGAAAAGCGACGACGCGTGGTCCGTACCGGAAGCCGTTCTGCTTCTGCAGGTGTCGCGCGCAGCGCACTCGGACGCACGGCAGGACGCCGGAGAAATAGGGACGGTGAGCCGACGGGCCCAGGACGCGCTGCGGGATTCGCTGGCCGGCAGCGGCCCGTACTACCGAAAGGCTTCGGCTTCCCTCACCGAGTTGGCGGTAGCGTCCACGGCCCTCGCGGCCGTGCCGGGCCGGTCACCGATCGCGGTGGCGGACGCAACGGCTGGGGCGATGGCGGACACCGCCCTGCTACGGGGCCGGATCTCGGACCAGCCGGACGACAACTCAGCTGTCGACGGCTATCTCGCGACCGTCGCTCAAGCTCAACTGACCGGAACGGCTGCCGGCCTCGGCAACGTCCGGGAGCCGGCGCCGACGGCGCCACTCCGGGAGCAGGTGCGCTTCTTCCTGCAGGCGTCGCTCACGGCCGAACCCTTGCCGTCGAAGGACATCCGCAGCAAGGCAGAAGCTGCGCTGAAGCGGACGAAGGACCCCCTTGACCGGATCACGGTGACGACATCGGCGACGCTCGCCCTTCTGCGGACGGACCAGTCCTGCGTGGTCCTCGACCACGACACGCCCCTGCTCAAGGACGCTGTGAAGCGAGCCGTCGAACAGTACGCGCAGGGCAGCGACGCGGTGAAGGCATGGCTGACACTGCTCTGGAGCACCACTGCTGGATGCGAAGGATTCCAGAAGGAGACGGCGACCGAGTCCTCGGCCTTTCTGGAGCAGTTGAACGGCCGCGATGTGACCGCGGACAACCCCACGGCGCGTGCCGTGAAGGCGTGGAGCAGCGCGGAACTGGCGTGTTCGAAGGGCGCCGAAGCGCGGGTGGCCCTCCCCGTCGAACTGCCGGCGCTTGCCGGGGACAGCGACCCCGGCGAGGGACTCGGCCTGGGCACCTATGCCGCCCTGCGCACGAAGGAGATGGCGACCTCGCCCTGCTCCGGAGGCCTCAGAGATAAGCTGAAGGGTTAGATCAATGAGTTCACACAACGAGGGGCGGGCAACGATGACGGTCCGAGCACGGGAGCGGTTCCTCGGAGGGGGCCTGCTGTTTGCTGCCTTCCTCACGCTGGTCCACGGGTTCGGAACGGCACAGTCCGACGGATCGATCGGGACAGCACTGATTGCAGCTGCGCTGGCCGCTGTCGGCGTGCATCTGATCCGCGGGAGGCACAAGCACCGGTAGGGCGCGGCTCTTTGATGAGCTGGTCAGTCGATCGCGGTCCGCCCGGTGGGCCGACGATGACGGCGAACCATGGCCGCACGCGGAGGTAATCGGCTGACAGCGCCCCGCTTTCTCGCCCTCGCGGCGTCTGCTCGGCGAGCTCGGTCTGCTGGATGCCGGCCCCCTGACGGGGCCGGCTGTGCGCGTCTTACCATCGGTCCGGCTACAGACCGACAACAGGTGGGGGGACGATGGCCGGCCAGGTCACCGCAGTGAGCTGCAACGCGGCGTACTCGTTCAGCAAGCCCAATCGCCAGTCCATCATGCTGCTTGCCGGTCTTGGGGTCGAAGGGGACGTTCACGCAGGTGAGACAATCCGCCACCAGTTCCGCATGACCTACGAGCCGGACCTGCCGAATCTGCGCCAGGTCCACCTGATGCACGAGGAGCTCTTCGACGAGCTTGCGCTCAAGGGCTTCGATGTCTCCGCGGGCCGGCTCGGCGAGAACATCACCACCGGCGGCGTGGACCTGCTCGGCCTCCCCACCGGCGCTCTGCTCCACCTCGGGGAGCAGGCGGTGCTTGAGGTGACGGGGCTGCGCAACCCGTGCGCGAAGATCAACGACTTCCGTAAGGGACTGCTCGGCGAGGTCTTCGCCCTGGACCCGGTCTCGGGCGAGTTCACGTTCAAGTCCGGCATCATGGCCGTGGTCCGCCATGGCGGGCCCGTCCGCCCCTACGACTCCATCACGGTCGAACTCCCGCCCCTCCCCCACCGCCCGCTGGATCGCGTCTAAGAGCTGTCCTCGTGCTGATGGCACCGGCCGACCGCGGCAGGCCTCAGTCGACCCCGTCGCCCGGGGCCACCGGATGCGTCTCCAGTTCCGGGGCGGCCAACAGTTCGGCGATGAGTGCCCTGGGCCCGCCGACGTACGTGCTGACCAAGTCCACGTCACCGCCCAGGCACCAGGCACGGTCCTGTGGCCACCACAGGTCGGGCAGTTCGGCGAACTCGTCCAGGGACACCGGCGAGGCGGCTTCGGCCAGCGCCCCGGCGAGCAGCACCTCGTCCCGGCCGGGGGTGTCGAAGGAAGGAACCCGGTCGAAGTCCCACCGCCCGTAGCCGTTCCACAAACCGAACCAGCAGCGTTCGGACGTACGGGTATGCCGGGCCAGGACGGGGATCAGGGCCTGGGCGACAGCAGGCGGCGTCG
Source organism: Streptomyces sp. NPDC060035 (assembly GCF_042736635.1). NCBI lineage: Bacteria > Bacillati > Actinomycetota > Actinomycetes > Kitasatosporales > Streptomycetaceae > Streptomyces > Streptomyces sp. NPDC060035. The sequence continues at coordinate 68,139 of NZ_JBHWVO010000025.1, read as the reverse complement.
GTCCCTCCGCCGGATGTTCGTCCCAGACACCGGGCACGCCGTATTCGGCGGCGTTGCAGTAGTCGCGGTCCATCCCGATCAGCTCGTGCCAGTTCGTGCCCGGCGCCACCTCGCGCCCGTAGGCAGCAGCCACCTCCGCCCACCGCACCGGCCGCTCATTCAGGGAGGCCGGATGCAGAACCCGGGCGTAGGCGGCGAATCCGGGCGCTGCGACGCCTGCCACGGTCCCGAAGTCGCCGTGCCCCGGGGCACGCTCGGTGAGCCAACGGGCCGGGCCGAGATCGCCGGTCTGCACGCGCAGGCGTCCGTAGTGTGCGGGAGCAGGGTCCCGGTCCACCGGGCGGTAGTTGTTCACCCCGCACAGTCTGCCTGGCCGGACCACCAGCGCGGTCCGGCCCACCCCATCAGCCGTCGGCGCCCCGCCCGAAGGGAAAAGTCACGTCAGTGGCCGGAAGGGAGGGGCGTGCGCCGTAGCGTTTCTCCGCGGCGCGGAGGGACGGGGCCCGGGTCGTGCGCAGCGTGTGGACCTGGGCGGCGTGGTCGGTGAGGAGGCGGGGGCGGAGCTGCTCGCGGCGCGACGCCGGCCGTGGCCGCGGAGCAGCGTCGCGCCCGTCGGGCCGAGAGCGTGCAGCACGGTTGTGCCGGCGCCGGGTCGCGATGCGGACCGGACGCCAGGAGCTGGGCCAGTACGGCCGTAGTGGCAGCGACACGCTCGGTGCGGGCAGGTTCAGGACACCAGCGTCTGCTCCTCCAGCTCGGTCAGCCGCACGGTGCACAGTCCGCCGCGCTCGGCCTTGACGCCTGTCACCTTCAGCTGTGTACCCGGCGACAGGATGAACTCCTCCTCGCCGGTGAAGGCGGAGAAGTGGCATGGGTGCCCGCACCGGCCGGGTGCCGGCACGGGTGTGCGCCAACCTGATGTGGACGGGCTACACCCTGTTCAACGACCACCGATTCGAGGACCACGACGACCTGCGCAGCACGATCGTCGCGCAACTCGACGACCTCGAGGCCGCGCCCGCCACGCAGCGGGTCCGCATCGATCCGGGCAAGCGCACCACCGGCCGCCGTTGACGGAACCTTCGGAGGTCACCGGCCGTTTCCTCATCCGCACCTTCCCGAGCGAGAGGCGGCACACGCGTGACCTGGTCCGACGCTCCGCCCACCGTCCTGTACCGGTCCGAGCGCACCTTCCGTGTCTGGCGCTACGGGGTCGGCCACTCGCACCTGCTGCTCCGCTCCCTGCCGGACGGCGAGAACGCCACCCAGCTCGACCTGCACTTCGAGGCGGTCAGAGCCATGCAGCTCGTCACGCGCTACGAGGCACTCGACATCCTTGCGGTCGACGAGCCGGAGTTCTCACGCATATTCGAGGAATCCGGTGTTCCCCCCAAGTGGCGGCATACGCAGCTCATCGTCCGGCTACGCTCCCGCAGCGGCGAGGGGTACGTGCAGTCCGGGCGCGTGATCCTCGACCGCCGGGAGGGACGCACGGCCGATGCGATCGACCCGCCCGGCCCCCGCGATGTGGTCTGGAGCCTGCGGCCCTCGGATCTCACCCCTCCGCCACCGCCGTAGCCCGCCACGGCGCCAGCCGCTGCACGTCCCGGGCCGTCTCCGTGACCCCGCTCAGGAAGCCATGGGCGCGGGGGGAGGCCGAGTCCCGGAGCCATTCCGGGGCTATGTCGCACACCGCGACCTTCACCCCTGTGCCGGCCAGGGCCAGCGGGAGGGTGTGGACCACCGTCGACGGGAAGCTCAGGACCGTGTGGCCGATCGGGCCTCTGCGGGCGATGAGTTCCAGGGGGAGGTCCGGGCGGACGATCTCCAGGCCGGTGGCGGCTTCCAGGGCGTGGAGCTTCTCCGCGGATTCACGGCGGTGGGCGAAGTAGCGGGTCGCGCCGTGCGTGCGGGCCAGGGCGGTGACCGCCTCCTGGTACGGGACCGGGTCGACCACGCCCGTCTCGACCAGGGACGTGCCGACCAGGTCGGCGCCCTTGGTTATCAGGGGCGGGCCGAAGCGGTCGCGGGTCCAGGCGAAGGTGTTGGACGTGACCTCGACGCCCTGGGGTGCCTGAACCGGCATCGCGGTGAACACCTCGACCGTGCGGGTCGCCGACGGGGTGAAGCTGCGGCGGGCCGCCGAGGTGACCGGGGCCAGGAGCAGTTCGCGCGGGCCCCGGCTGCCCCGGCGGTGCCAGCGCACCAGGCGTTCACCGCGCGCCAGCTGGGCGACGAACTCCATGGTGGCCGTGCCGTCGTCGACCACCGTGATCCGGCGGGTGCGGACCAGGGAGAGGAGGAGTTGTACGTAACGGGAGAACGGGTCCCCGATGACGATCCGGTCCGCCCTGCGGATCAGCCCTGTCAGGGCACGCAGGGCCTTCAGAGGCGCGCCGGTCTCCCCGCGCGCCTCCTGCCAGCGGACCGCCATGCCCTCGTCGCGGGCCAGCTCCGCCATCCTGCGCAGCTGGCCGCGCGACATCGGGTCGACCGGGGGGAGGACGACGACCGTGGTGTCGGCGTGGCCTCCCCGGGTGTGGGTCCACTCCAGGACGTTCAGGAGCTGGACCGGGCTCTCGACGAAGGCGAGGTTCACCGGTCTGCCCGTCAGGCCGCGACCGGCTCGGCGGCCGGCGCGTTCTCGGTCTCGGCGACGACGCCCGTGACCCGGCGGAGCTTCTTCATCGGGCCGAGCTCCGACTCGTACACCTTCTTGACGCCGTCACCGAGGGAAGCCTCGATGGTGCGGATGTCGCGGACGAGGCGGGTGAGACCCTGCGGCTCGACGGAGGCGGCCTGGTCGGAGCCCCACATGGCACGGTCGAGGGTGATGTGGCGCTCGACGAACGCGGCGCCGAGCGCGACGGCGGCGAGGGTCGTCTGGAGGCCCGTCTCGTGCCCGCTGTAGCCGATCGGGACGTTCGGGAACTCGCCCTGCAGGGTGTTGATGACGCGCAGGTTGAGCTCCTCGGCCTTGGCCGGGTACGTCGATGTGGCGTGGCAGAGAAGGATGTTGTCGCTGCCGAGGACCTCGACCGCGTGGCGGATCTGGCGCGGGGTCGACATGCCGGTGGAGAGGATGACCGTGCGGCCCGTGGCACGCAGCGAGCGCAGGAGCTCGTCGTCCGTGAGGGAGGCGGAGGCGACCTTGTGCGCCGGGACGTCGAACTTCTCCAGGAAGGCGACGGCCTCGGTGTCCCACGGGGAGGCGAACCAGTCGATGCCGCGCTTGGCGCAGTGCTCGGCGATGGCGGTGTACTCGGCCTCGCCGAACTCGACGCGGTGGCGGTAGTCGATGTACGTCATCCGGCCCCAGGGGGTGTCCCGCTCGATGTCCCACTGGTCGCGCGGGGTGCAGATCTCCGGGGTGCGCTTCTGGAACTTGACGGCGTCGCAGCCGGCTTCGGCGGCCACGTCGATCAGCGCGAGGGCGTTGTCGAGGTCGCCGTTGTGGTTGATGCCGATCTCACCCGTGATGTAGACGGGGTGACCGGGGCCGGCGGTGCGGGTGCCGAGCGTGCGCAGGCGGGAGGTGCTGCTCATGGTGGTGCTTCCTTACTTGGTGGGGGTGGTGTTGGCAGGGGTCGGACTGGTGGTGAGGGTGGGGCCCAGGAGCCAGGCCGCGATTTCGCGGATGGCGCCGAAGCCGCCGGGGGTTGTGGTCACGGCCCGCGCGGCGGCGCGTACCGAGTCGTGGGCGCTCGCCACGGCGACGGGCCAGCCCGCCAGGCCGAAGCAGGGCAGATCGTTGACGTCGTTGCCGACGTAGAGCACGCGGCCGGGGTCGAAGCCCTGTTCCTCGCACCACTGCTTGAGCGCCAGGTCCTTGCGGTCGATGCCGTGCAGGACGGGGACCTGGAGCTTGCGGGCGCGGGCGGCGACGACCGGGTTCTGCTCCGTGGACAGGATCAGGAGCGGTACACCGGCCTTGCGCAGGGCGGCGATACCGAGGCCGTCACCGCGGTGGACGGCGACGATCTCGTGTCCGTCGGAGTCGATGAGGACGCGGTCGTCGGTCTGCGTTCCGTCGAAGTCGAGGACGACCGCGTCGACGTCCTCGCGGGTCGGCAGCGGCGACGGGTCCAGGAGCGGCGCGAGGGCGCGGGCGCGGGCCAGGTCGTGCGGGTCGTCGATCTCCAGCACCCGCGCCGGGTCGGTCCGTACGAGCGCGGTGTGGCCGAAGAAGCGGTGGCGGTGGGTACGGAAGCCCTCGACGTCCATGGCGTAGGCGGCGCCCGTCTCCAGCAGGTCCTGCGGACGGTCCTGGCGGCGGGGGCGTACGGCCTTGTCGTGGTTCACGCCGTACGTGTCGTCCTCCACCGAGCTGCCGTCGCGCCAGACGAAACCGTGGAACGGGGCGACGGTGACGGCCGTGTCGGCGCCTTCGCGGGCGACCGCTGCGGCGACGCCGTCGATGTCCTCGCGGGTGATGAAGGGGCTGGTGCACTGCACCAGGAGCACCACGTCGGCGGTCCGGCCGGGCCGTATCGCCTCGTAGGCGTCCAGGGCGTGCAGGACCGCGGCCTCGCTGGTCGCGGTGTCGCCGGCGATGGCGGCGGGGCGTTGCACGCAGTGCAGCCGGCCGGACTCGCCCAGCGCCCGGCCCGCGGCCCGCGCCGCGTCCGCGATGGCCGGGTCGTCGGTGGTGACGACGACGTCCGTGACCTCGGGGGAGGCGAGGCAGGCGCGGACCGCGCGGGCCACCAGGGGAACGCCGCCGACCTGGGCGAGATTCTTGGCGGGCACGCCCTTGGATCCGCCGCGGGCGGGGATCACGGCGAGGACGGTCGGGGCCGGTGGCGGGGTCATGGCTGCTCCTGAAGCGAGGGACATGGCGGCGGGTTCGGCGGTCACAGCTCGCCCATCCGGCGGATCGCGGGGGCGACCCGCTGGACGCCGTGGCGGTAGGCGCCACGCGCCGCGTTGCGTACGGTCTCGCGCACCACTCCTCGAACCCGCCCGGTCTCCTTGGGCGTCGCGGCGCCCGGCAGCGGGCGCCCGTCGGGGGCCAGGTGGTGGCGGGCGAGGATGCCGGGGAGGTAACCGGGGGCGGTGGCAGGGGTGTAGTAGGGCGCGAGGTCGGGAAGGGAGTCACGTTCGAGCAGGACGGCGACCTCGGCACGCGCGGTGTCGTAGGCCGTGTCGTACGAGCCGTCGGCGGCGACCCCCTGGCCGGACACCCATTCCTCGTCGGGCCGCGGGCGGTATCCGCCGTCGAGCCGGTCCCAGGACGTGACCAGCCCGGAGCCGATGAAGTGGTGGTTGCCGAGGGCTTCCCGTACTCCGAGGTCGGAGAGGATCGCGGTCGGGATACGGCGGTGCAGGGACTCCAGTGCCGCCGTCGAGGAGACCGTGACCAGCAGGTCGGTGCGGTTCAGTACCTCTCCCATGTGCCCGTACACCAGCCGGAAGTTGGGCGGCAGCCCGCCCGGGAGGCGCTCCGCGAGCCGCTGGTACGGGAGTTCCTCGATGTGGGTCGTGTGCTCGCCCGGCTTGGAGCGCAGCTTCAGCAGCACCTCGCGGCCCGGGTGCAGCCGTGCGTGCTCGACGAGCCTGCGCAACAGGTACGTACGGTCCGCGCGGGAGGCCGGCACGGAGGGCTGGGCGGCGAACACGACCGTGTCGCGGCCCTCTTCCGGGCGGTGCGGCGCCCCGCCGAGGAACGGCAGGGCGGCCTCCGTGACGGACGACGCGTCGGCGCCGACTCCCTCGTACACCGCACGGAAACGCTCCGCGTCGTGACGGGAGTTGGCGAGGACGATGTCCGCGCCGTGCCGCAGCAGGAGCCCGTCGGCGAGCTTCTCGTAGACGACGCCCACGTACCCCGTGACGATCACGGGCCTGCGGGGCAGGCCCAGGGCGGCCAGGCCGTGCAGCATCGCCTGGACCGCGCCGCCGACGAGAGCCAGCACGACGACGTCGTACGCCTCGTCCCGCACGGCGTGCAGGAATTCGACGGCCGTCACCTCGCGCACCCGGCCGGCGTCCACGCCGACCTCTCCGACCTCGGCGAGCTGCCGGGGGGTCGGGGTGGCCCGGCCGCGCAGCAGCAGTCCACTGACCTCGACAGGACGTTCGCCTTCGGCGGCCCCGGTGGCCCCGCCGGTGAGGCGGCGCGCGGTGAGCGCGCCCCACTTCCACCGGGTGTCGGAGTCGGCGAGTACGGCAACCCTGAGCGCCGGGGAAGCGGCTGCTGCGGTGTCGGCCGGATCAGCCGAATTACTGGTACGTGGAGGCACGTCCTAAAAGCTAGGAAGGCATTTCTATGAGCGGCCCAACGCGGGGGCAACAAATGGTTAACAGCCCACCGACGATTGGCCAATCGACCTCAAGGGCGCTCGAAAGAGCCGCACATTTACGCCGCTTCATTGATCCGACACACGCCGTTCACCCTCAGTCCTCGTCGGGGACAAGGGAAATGCCGGGGCCGCCCTTAGCGTGATGCGGGTGGTTAAGCTCTCCGTCATCGTGCCGTTCTACAACGTGCAGACATACGCCCCCGATACCCTCAGAAGCCTGCGCGCCAACGCCCGCGAGGACTTCGAGTTCATCCTGGTCGACGACTGTTCGACCGACGGTACGGCGGAGCTCCTGCGCCGGGCCCAGCGCGACACCGAGGGGGTGGTCCTGCTCAGACACGAGGACAACCGAGGTCTGGCGACCGCCCGCAACACCGGTCTGGACGCGGCCCGCGGGCAGTACATCGCCTTCCTGGACGGCGACGACTGGCTCGCCCCGGGCCACTACGCCCGGCTGCTCGCGCAGACGGAGGCGCTGGGCTGCGAGTTCGTCCGTACGGACCACGTCCAGGTCACCGGCAGGTCCCGCACGGTGCACCGTGTCCCGCACGGACGGCGCGGTGCGGTGAGCTCCCCCCGGGACGCGATCCTGCCGGCCTCCCGGACCACCTCGGTCGACTACGCGTACGCCTGGGCCGGGCTCTACCACCGAAGCCTCCTGGACCGGGGGCTGCTGCATTTCGCCGATGGGCTGCGCACCGCCGAGGACCGGCCGTGGATCTGGCGACTGCACCGCGAAGCGAATTCCTTCGCGGTCCTGGGAACACTGGGCCATTTCTACCGCCGGGGTGTGGCCTCGTCACTCACCCAGATCGGTGACGAGCGCCAGCTGGATTTCATCCGCGCCTACAACCAGGTCGTGGGTGAGACCGCGGCGGACCACGACGCGGACGCACTGCTGCCGAAAGCGGTGCGTACGTACTGTGCCGTCATCGCCCACCACGTCGGCGCCATCGAGAAATTCGAACCGTCCGTGGCCCGAAAGATGGAATCGCTCGGTGCGGCAGCCCTCGGATCCATGCCCCAACCGCTCCTCGACAACACCCTCGACGCCATGGACGTACAACGGGCGACCCTGCTGCGCAGACTGCGTCGCCGGCCGGTCGCCGCGAAGAAGGCGGCCGCCGCGTGACCACTCAGATCTTCGTCGCCTCGACTCCGCACGGCACGGCGACGCTCGCCGCCGCACTCGACGCGAACTGCTTCGACGACGCCGACCGCCGCATCCTGCTGCTCTGCGACACCTCGGCGATCCCGGAGGCGGCGCCCCCCGCCGACTCGATGCCCGGGTTCGGCCTGCTGCGCACCCGTTTCGACGAGGTGCTCTCCTGGAACGACGCCATCTCCCCCCAGCACCCGGGCGAGTGGACCCCCCGCGCCGACGACGTGCCCCTGTGGGAACGCCATCTGCGGCGGGCCTGGCACCTCGGGGACGACGAGGTCGAGCTTGCGTTCGCGTCACCGCACGCCGCCCCCGCCCTTGCCCTCGCCCGGATCCTCGGCGGCGGACCCATCACCGTGTACGTGGACGATCTGGCCGGCTACGGCCCGACCGGGAGCAAGATCCCGCCGCTGATCGGCACCCGGGTCCAGCGCCTGCTCCACCCGGATCTGCTCCCCGGCCTGCGGCCGCTGCTGCTGGCCGAGTTCGACGTGGAGCCCCTCCCCCTGCCCACCGCCGCCCTGCTGAAGGTGTTCGCCGAACTGGCCGACGCCACTGGGGAATTCCCGTTCCCGCAGGGCCCGGCGCTGCTCCTGGGCGAGCGTCTGTCCGAGTCCGGACTCCTCTCCCCGGCCGAGACGAAGGAGCTGTACCTGCGGATGGTGCGCGGCACCGCCGCCCTCGGCCACACCCGGCTTCTCTTCGCACCTCACCCCCATGCGCCGGTCCCGTGGTCGGCGGCGCTGGCCGATGAGGCCTCCCGCCACGGAGCCGAACTGACGGTGCTCGACACCGGATCGCCCGGCGCCCCCGTACTTCCGGAAGTCCTCTACCGGCGGATACGGCCCACGCTCGTCGTCGGCTGTTCGGCGACCGGACTGCTCACGGCTGCCACCCTGTACGAGCTGCCCGTGGCGAGGACCGGCACCGGCACCCTCCTCGAGCGGCTGACCCCGTACGAGAACACGGCCAGGGTGCCGGCAACGATCACCGACGCGCTGCTCCCCGAGCTCACGGACACCGCCGCCGTCACCGGTCAGTCGCCGCCCACGGGAGCGGCCGTGGCCCGGAAACTCGATGGCCTGCTGCACGCGGTCGGCTTCGCCATGCAGCCCAGGGTGCGCCCGGACCTCCGCCCGGCCGCCGAGCACTACCTCTCCGAGCACCTGGACGGGCACACCTGGCGCTACTTCAAGCGCCGCCGGCTGGCCTCGCTCGCGCTCCCGGGCGTGGTGCCCTCACGCCTCGCCTTCCTCCGCCGCAATCCCACCCTGCGCCGCCTCGCCCGCCGCGTCCGCGGCCGGTGACCACCGGCTCTCAGCCCAGCAGCCGGGTCAGGCCGAGGCGCGTCCACAGCAGGGCCGCTGCGAAGGAGAGGATGGTGGTGCCGGCCGTCACGCCGGCCATGAGGGCCGAGGCCGCCACCCAGGTGAGGTCCACCGTGATCAGTGCTTCGGTGAGGACTCCCAGGACCAGGACGTGGATCATGTAGGCGCCGAACGAGGCGTTGGACAGCCGGGTCAGGCCGGGCCGCAGCCGCTCGGGGACGCGCACCCGGTGCAGGGCGAGCAGCACACCGCCGCTGAACAGGGCGACCAGGACGCTCGCGTACGGGATCGCGTAGTGCACCTCGTGCTGGTACGTGACGACGGCGGCCAGGGCGGCCCCCGCCAGGAGCAGCCACCACAGCTGTCGTCGGCCGAACGTACCGGCGGGTGCCGCCAGGAGCAGCGCCCCGAGTACGGCGTAGACCACCTGGTACAGGCCGAAGCTCCACCCGAAGCGGGGCATGTCCAGGCCCGTGACGGAGGACACGTCGCCGAACAGGGACGGTGCGGCGGCCAGTACGAGGAGGGCCGCGCCGAGCCCCCAGGGGCGTTTGCCCGCCTTCACCATCGCGGCGAAGGCCAGCAGCATGATCACGGGGATGTAGGCGTACAGGTACCAGAGGTGGTAGGCCGGGCGGACCGAGGCGAACAGCGAGTCGAGTGCCAGGTCGCCGATCGGGTCGTCATTGGTGGAGCGCAGCCGGCCCCAGACCAGATAAAGCGCTGTCCATACGGCGAGCGGCACCACGATCCGTACGATGCGCTTCCACAGCCGGCGGCCGTCCCTGACCGGGGCTCCTACCAGCACCACCCAGCCGGCGATCGCGAAGAACAGCGGCACGGCGAAGCGGCCCGCAGAGTCCGCCACCAGGCCCGCCCAGTAGGTCGCGGGCCCTTCGAAGGGCGTGCGGCCCGCCGTGGCCACGAAGGCCGAGCCCGTATGGCACAGGATCACACCGACGGAACAGAGCAGCCGGATCAGATCGATATCGTACCGGTGCTCGCGGATCGGGCGGGGCTGCAGTGCCGTCTTTGGGGTGGGCTCCGGAGACGGTGCGGTGGCCGGCGTTCCGGCCGGAGAAACAGAGGATGGCATGGTCATCGAAGGCTATGAACGCACTCGGCCGGGGTGAACTCCGGGCAGGTGAACAGTCACTTCGTCCGGGTGTCGGGCAGGTGAAGGCCGTGTGCTCCCTCGGCGCTCCGCGGGCCCGGGATGCGCGGGGCGGGCAGCGGCAGGCCGAAGACCTCGCGCAGTCCGGTGAGGTTGGCCCGGGTGACCGACCAGAGGTTCTCCTGCCTGCCGTGCACGTCGGCCACGGCGGCCGGGTGATCCTCCAGCACCACCGTCGCCCGCTCGGCGAGGCGCGCGCCCAGGGCACGGTCGTGGACGGACACGCCCCACTCGGGCCGCTCGATGTCGGTGAGGAAGTAGGCGAGTTTGGGGTGAGAGACCAGGCTGATGACGGGTGTGCCGCAGCCGAACGGGATCATGCCCGCGTGCCCCCGCATCCCGATCACCAGGCGGGTACGCCGGTAGAGGTCGCGGATCTGTTCATTGGAGCGCAGGTACAGCGGCTCCACCGGCAGGGAGGTCCCGTGCTCGCGGCGCAGGTCGTGGACGAACTTCTCGTCCGCCGGCATGTGGGCCGCGTAACGGACTTCGGCACGTTCGCCTATCGCACGTACGGCAGCGTCCATCTCGGCGAGGAAGTGCCCGTAGTCGTGCCCGAAGCGCAGATTGGCCCGGTCGTAGGCGCAGTTGACCAGTACCGTGTCGTCGCGGTTCCCCGGATCGGTCCACTCGGGGTCGAGGTGGCGGGCGACGGTGGTGGGGCAGGGCTGGTAACGGACCCGGTCACGCAGGTCGTCCGGCAGGAGTTCCCTGACCCGGGCGACGGAGCCCTGGTTGCGCAGTCCGAAGAAGACCGACCGCTCGACCAGGACGCGCAGACTCTCCGCGAATCTCTCGCGGCGGTAGCGCTGGCCGTCGAAGACGTTGTAGCCGACCGCGAAAACGGCCAGCGGCGCGGTGATCCGGCCCAGGACGTCGTCCGCGATGTTCCACTGCCAGCCGCTGTTGCTGTTGGGCGCGGTGTCGGGCAGGAAGAGCCCGCCGCCGCCGACGATCACCCCGCGACGGGCGTTGAGCTCCTCCAGGACGGACTCGTCCACCAGGCGGTGCACGGACTGCTGGTGCCAGCGGCCCGTTCCGGTGTCGGCGTCGAAGCACATGCGGACGGCCTCGGGCAGCACCTTGTCGCCCGCGTTCTCCTGGCCGTCGGCGAACAGCGCGACGTGCGCGAGCTGTTCGGCCGGGGCGGCCGGGGCGGCAGGGGCGGCAGGGACCGCCGCCCGGGGCGTCGGCGCGTTCGGCTCGTCCCGGGTACGCACGTACCAGGCCCGGCAGTTGGCGTCGGTGGGGTCGGCGTCCAGGCCGTCACGCGCGTAGCCGTGCGCGTCCCGCGTCCGGCCGAGCAGCCAGGCCAGCCGGGCGAGCTGCCCGTAGGCACGGGCCGCGAAGTCCGGTGACACGGTGGCCAGCAGGAGGTGAGCCTCGGCCTCCTCGTACCTGGACAGGGCCAGCAGGCAGATGCCCAGCGTCTCGTGGCAGCGCGGCAGGTCGGGCCGGTCGTCCACGGCGGCGGTCAGCAGCATGACGGCCTCCTCGTAGCGGCCCTGCTGCCGGTGGACCTCGGCGACCTGGCGGACCAGGTCCACCGGAGCGGTGCCCTCGGCCGGGAACGGAAGGGCGCAGTGCAGGAGCAGCTCGGGATGCTTGGGGCCGGGCAGGGCACAGTACGCGGCGCGGAACGCCTCGTCGTCCAGCTCGTAGCGGGCGCGGGCCTCGTACGCCGGGGCGTATCCGGCACGGTCGGTGTCCGTGAAGCGCAGTACGGCGGTGCTGTCGGGCACGGGCGTGTCGTCGTAGAGCCGGCCGACCAGGAAGTCGTACCGGGAATCGACGGGCGTGAGCAGCCCGGGCTCCCGTCCGAGCGCACGGTGCACCCGCTCGTCACCACCCCGCTCGTCACCGCTCCGCTCGTCGCCGCCCCGCTTCTCGCCGGTGAGAAACGTGCCGTCGGCGTCCTGGCGCTGGATCACCAGCAGGCCGTCGTCCCGTACGGTCCGCCGGCCGTCGGGGCCCGGCTGCGGAACGGCGCCCACCCCGGTGCGCAACTCCAGCAGGGGCAGGAGCGGGCCGAGCACGACCATGCCGGTGCCGAGGGCGACGACGGTGTCGTAGTCGTCCACCCGGAAGACGTCGAGGCGGCCGGCGGCCTCGCGCGGAACTATCCGGGGGTGCAGTCGGCGCGCGGCGTCGAAGGCGGCGTCGGGCAGCCCGGGGTGCAGGACGAGGAAGTCCTCGCAGACGGCCGGGTTGGTCAGCACGAGGCTGCGCAGCAGCACCAGGAGGCCGGGCATCCGGTCCTCGTCGGTGTAGGCGGCGAAGGCGATCCTCCGCTTTCCGGTGACGGCGCGTCTGTCGTCGGCGTCACCGGCGGCACGGTCGGCGGGAGCGGTCATCGCAGCACGGTCCTCATCTCGGTCTCGTCCTCGTGGGTCGCACGGGCCGTGACCCACGCGTGCTCCTGCGGCAGCAGCTGTCCCGGCAGGCCGAACCCGATGAGGTCCAGGCGGTCGGCGTCGAGGAAGTCCAGGAGCCGCAGCACGGTGAAGGCGGTGGTGGCGCCGGCCCACCGGCCGTCCTCCCCGATCAGCGCCGGATCGCCCAGCGGCCTGCGCAACGAGGCGTCGCCGATGTGGTCCTGGGCATCGGGGACGAGCCGTGCGCGCAGCGCCCGGCGCCAGTCGGCGAGCCGGTCGCCGAAGACCAGGCGGGTGCCGGCCGGCCGGTCCCAGCCGGGTCCGGTCCACGGCGCGTCGCCGCGCAGCGTGAGGGCGTGCAGGTCGGCGCGCACGACCGCGGAGTGCCCGCCCGTGGGCAGGGTGTCGCAGCGCACCACCAGGTCGTACCCGTCGATCAGCTTCCCGAGCGGGCTGCCTGCGGTCCGTTCCTCCTCCAGGACCCGGGGCGCACCGGCCACCACGCAGACGGAGCGGCCCTCGACGAGACGGCGCAGGGCCGGGGCCCCGATCGGCTCGGTGTCACCGAGCAGCGGGTCGGCCATCCTGTCCCGGTCCAGTAGCCGGCGGTAGGCGGCGTACGATCCGGCGAGCTCCCGGACGGCCGGGTCGGCCATGCCCCGTCCGGCGGTCCGCTGCCGTACGACGTCGGCGAAGCCTGCCCCTGCCTCCGCGGCCGGCGCGTCGCGCAGGGCCCGCAGCCGGTCGGCGTCCTCTCCGTCGGGCAGGAGCCCGACGGCAACGTCCAGGCAGCGGCCCAGGTCCCGAAGGGTCGCGATCCGCCGTGCGATGTCCACTGACGACGACGGTTCCTGCTGCAGCGTCAGGTGACGCTCGTAGGCCTGTACGGCCTCCTCGCTCCGGCCGAGGGCGTCCAGTGCGCGTCCGCGCAGCCGCCATGCCCCCTTGGACCTGTCCCGCATCCCGGTCGCCTCGAGCGCGATACCCAGGGCGAACCGGGCCTGCGCGTCGCCCCCGGCCTCCAGGGCGTGCTGCCCGGTCCGCAGCAGTGCGTCGAGGAGGCCGTCCGCTCCGGGGGAACAGGCCGCGGTGAGCGTGCCGATGGAGGCGACCAGACGGGTCTTCCTGGCATCGCTCATGGGGCCGGACGCCGCGAGAGCCGCGAGGTGGTCGCCGCACAGGCGCAGCACGGCCGGGGCGGCAGGCACCGACTGCCCGGGGCTGCCCGGGGCGGTCCTGGTCCGTACGGCCTTGAGCAGCCCCGTGAAGGTCTGGCCCATGCTCGATTCCGCCGTTCTGTGATCGGTGGCCGGCCGGGGCAGCGCCCGGGGCCGGGTCAGAGTCCGAGGGTGCTGCGCGTGCGCCGTACGGTGCGGCGCAGCCGGACCGCGGCTCCGCGCGGTCCGCCGCCGGGCAGGAGGAGCTTCTGCAGACGGCGGCGCTTGAAGTAGTGCTGGGTGGTGGCGTCCGGCCCGCCGCGGAGCCAGGACTCCGCCTCGGCGCGCAGTGCGGGGTGGAGGCCGGACTGCATGCAGTAGCCGACCGTCCTGACCAGCGGTGCGAGGGTGTCCGGGGCGATGGAGGGCAGCTCCGGGACAGGCGCGCTCCCCTGCTCGTCGAGGTCGGGTACGAGGTGGTCGACGATGGTCAGCGGGATGCGGTTGCTGTTCTCGTACGGGGAGATGCGGTCCAGGACGAGACGGGTGCCCACCCGGGCGACGGGGATGCCGTAGTACGCGGCGGCCGTGAACATCGCGGTGGAGAAGCAGCCGACGACGAGCGTGGGGGCGCACCGTTCGTAGAGCGTCTCGGCGAGCAGCGGGCTGTCCAGCGTGGTCAGGCGCACCCCCGCCGCGGCGGCCGCGTCGTCCAGGGCCCGGGAGTAGCGGGCCGGTGCGGTGGGGTGCGGCTTGAAGAGGATGGAGGTGTGGCCCGCGCGTGCCGCACCGCGCAGCATCCGGATGTGCAGGTCCTCCTCCTCCCCGGGCGTGAGGATGTTCAGGGCGGCGAGGTACTGCCCGAGGAGTACAGCGGTGGGCGCCTCGACCTCGACCGCCTCGAGCCTTCGGTCGCCGTCGGCTGCGCGGGCGATCTCGCCGAGGACCTTGCGGAAGGCGTCGTTCGGTACGAGTTCCGGCTCGACCCCGGCCTCTGCCAGCAGCAGCGGCTTCAGCCCGGGCACCAGGTCCAGGTGGAGCACGCGCTGGATGCGGCAGGCGATCGACACCGGCACCTTGTTGCGGGTGGGGCCGTAGCTCATCAGCCCGTCCGCGTAGACGTGCAGGGCACTCTCGGCGAAGATCGCCGCCAGCGCGCGCGCCGGGTTGACCTGGATCGATTCGACGGCCAGGTCGACAGGGGTCTCGGGCTCGATCCCCCAGGCGAGGCGGAAGGCGCGCTGCCACAGTTCGGTCTCCTCCGAGCGGGGTCCCCAGCCGCTCGGGTGGTGGGGACTGATCGCCTCGTTCCAGTCGACGACGGAGTCGAAGCGGGCCGCGATGTCTCCGTAGCCCCGCATCTCCTCCAGCCGGAGGGCGGTTTCGGGGATCTCCGCGTTGTTGGAGACGAGCAGGATGCGGTGGCTGTCCTGGCCGGGTCCGAACTGGCCGGCGTCCAGGGCCGCCGCGAGCGTGGCCGCCCCGTACAGGGTGGAGACCTGGAAGATCTGGGTGCGTGTGGGCATGGGTCAGGTGGCCTTCTGCTTGTCACGCAGGCGGTTGAGCAGGGTGCTGCGCTTGTTGTCCATCATCGTCAGGGTCTTCTCGAGCACCGGCTGCGGCAGGCGGCGCAGTGCGGCGGCCGACTCGTGGCGCAGCCGCCGGGCGGTGGCCGGGTCGTACACGTCCGCCTTCTCGTTGTGGAACGCGATCATCGCGCAGTACGTGCGGACCGCCTTGGGCAGAAGGAGTTCCGCGTCCCGGTCCTGGCCGATCTCCTCGACCAGCGTGTCGTACGCGGGGAAGAAGTCGAGCTGCCGGGAGTCCTTGATCTGCGTGAGGGACGTGGTGACTCCGCGCCGGTAGAAGATGCCGTACAGGCCCAGGGCCGCGTAGGTGCGGGCATGCAGGTGCAGCCGCCAGATGAACAGCCGGTCCTCGGCGGTGCGCAGTTCGGTGGCGAACCGCAGTGCGCCGTCCTCGAAGAGCCGCCGGTGGTAGATCCCCGCCCATACGAACGGGTAGTCGACCATCGTCTCCCGTCCGGGAGCTGCGATGCCCTCCCGCGGGTCGAGCACGGTGTCGCGGAGCCGGGCGGGCGCGCGGCGCACCACGCGGCTGGTGCCGGTGGACTGCACGTGGTCGGTGCGGACGAAGTCGCAGTCCAGTTCCTGCGCGGCGTGCAGCAGCCGGGCCAGATGGCCGGGCGCGTACCAGTCGTCGCCGTCGAGAAAGGTGACGAAGTCGCCGCGCGCCGCGTCGATGCCGCTGTTGCGGGCTGCCGCGATGCCCACGTTCGTGCCGTGCCGGATGACCTCGGCCTGCGGAAGTCTGTCCGCCCACCGGTCGATGACGGACGGCGTGTCGTCCGTGGAGCAGTCGTCGACCAGCAGGAACTCCACATCCGGGCCCGCGTTGCGGGCCAGGCTGCTCAGCGCCGCGTCGGCGAAGGACGCGACATTGTGGAACGGAACGACGACGGACAGTTTCGGCACGCGGGGACCACCTTCGATCTTGGTCCACACACGCTAAGGAGTCACATGAAGGAGCGGGTGTCCTGCGGCCCGACGAGTGGTGAACTCTGGGCATCTGCACGATGGCCGGGCCCGGGGGCGCCGCGTCCGACGGGGGCGCCCCGCCTCACCGCACCCCGTACCGCGCCTCGATGCCCGCGACGATGATCCACAGGCCGTCCTCGAAGCGCTCGTCGTAGCCGGCGAAGATCTCGGCGCCGGCTGCCGCGGCGAGCGGGAACTGCTCCATCCGCCGGGCCCGTTCGCCGATGTCGAAGCCCTCCCGCCGTTCGTCCGGCATCGGCCGGACGCCCTGCTCCTCGGTGACGAAGCCCATCGTGTACGAGTACGCGGTGATGCCGGCCCGTACCGCCTGCCGCAGCTCGAAGCCCGCGCCGACCATGGTCCGCAGATGGGTTTCGAGCCCTTCGGCATGGTCGGTGCCGGTGAACCTGGCGCCGCTGTATACCTTCGCGCCGTCCCGGTAGCGCAGCAGCGCGGCACGCAGTCCGCTGTTGTACGCGACGAGCTGCCGCTGCCAGGTGTCCGAGGTGGGGCCGGGCAGCTCCT
Source organism: Streptomyces sp. NPDC060035 (assembly GCF_042736635.1). NCBI lineage: Bacteria > Bacillati > Actinomycetota > Actinomycetes > Kitasatosporales > Streptomycetaceae > Streptomyces > Streptomyces sp. NPDC060035. The sequence continues at coordinate 51,558 of NZ_JBHWVO010000025.1, read as the reverse complement.
CGTCGAGCATCCGGCGGTACATCACCGTCGCCATCTCGTCGAGCAGTGCCTGTTTGTCCTTGAAGTGCCAGTACAGAGCGGGCGCCTTGACGTCCAACTCCCTGGCGATGGCGCGCAGGGTCAGCCCGTCGAGGCCCACCTCGTTCAGCAGGCGCAACGCCGTGTCGGCGACACGCGCCCTGTCGATCTTCGTCGTACCCACCTTGACAATTTAACAGCGTTAAGCGCAAACTCCGAACCATGGAACTTAACAGCGTTAAGGAAACTGAGGTCCTGATCGTCGGCGCCGGCCCCAGCGGCCTGGCCCTCGCCTGCGACCTGGCACGCAGAGGTGTGCGCACCCTCGTCGCCGAGCGGGCCACCGCGCTCTTCCCGGGCTCACGGGGCAAAGGCATCCAGCCGCGTACGAGGGAGGTGCTCGACGACCTCGGGGTGGGCGACGCGGTGCGTGCGCACGGCGGCGTCGCCCCCGTCGGCATGACCTGGCGCGACGGTGAGCGGCAGGGCCCGTACGACATGTTCCGCCGCGCGGCACCGACGGACGCGGAGCCGTACGGGGAACCATGGCTGATGCCGCAGTGGCGGACCCAGGAGATCCTCCTCGCCCGGCTGCGCGAGCTGGGCGGCGACGTCGCCTTCTCGGCCGCACTGACCGGCCTCGCCCAGGATTCGGACGGGGTCACCGCCGAGCTGTCCACGGGCACGGTGCGCGCGTCCTACCTGGTCGCGGCGGACGGCGGACGCTCCACGGTCCGGCGTGCGCTCGGCATCCCGATGGACGGCGAGAGCGTCGACCCCGCGCCCATGCTGGTCGCCGACGTCCGGATCACGGAAGCGGCCCTCGACCGGCTGAACTGGCACATCTTCATCGGCGAGGCGGGCTACACCACACTGTGCCCGCTGCCCGGCACGGCCGACTTCCAGTTGGTCGCCCAGTTCAAGGACGGTGAGCCCGACACCTCGCCGGAGGCCGTACGTGAGCTCGTCGCCGCCCGCACCCATCTGAACCCGGAGGATGTCACCGAGGTCCTCTGGTGCTCGGACTTCCGGCCGCGCGCCGCACTGGCCGAGCGCTTCCGCGCGGGCCGGGTCTTCCTCGCGGGCGACGCCGCCCATGTCCACTCCCCGGCCGGCGGGCAGGGTCTGAACACCAGCGTCCAGGACGCGTACAACCTCGGCTGGAAGCTCGGCCAGGTCCTGCGGCACGGCGCGCCGCCCGCGCTGCTCGACAGTTACGAGGAGGAGCGGCGCCCCGTGGCCGCCGACATGCTGGGCCTGTCGACCCGGATCCACCGGGGCGAGCAGGAGCGCGGCGCCGCCACCCAGCAGCTGGGCCTCGGCTACCGCGAAGGCCCCCTGTCCCGCGGCCGGGCGGGCCTGCTGGAAGCCGGCGACCGGGCACCGGACGGGCCGGCGGGCGACGGGCAGCGGCTCTTCGACGTCTTCCGGGGGCCGCATTTCACCCTCCTCGCCGTCGGCACCGACGCCGGACCGCCCGCACCCGGAGGCAAGTTGCTGCACAGCCACCGGACGGCGGCATGCGAGGCCTACGGCAAGGGCCTGTTCCTCGTCCGCCCCGACGGCTACATCGGCTGGGCGGGCGACGACACTTCGGGGCTCGCGGAGTATGCCGCGACACTGGGCCTTGACCTCAAGCTTGGTTGAGCTCCTACGTTCGGGGACATGGACTACTCACATGACGACGCAGGACTCGCACGGCAGCCCATCGGCTACTGGAGCTGGGCCGCCCACGAAGCAACCGTGACCCACATCCGCGCCGCCCTCGCCGAGCACGGTCTCACCCAGCCCCCCTGGTGGGTGCTCAACCAGCTCGTCGACGCGGACGACAAGGGCCGTCCCCGAGCCGAGGTGGTCGCGATGCTCCGCGGCTACCTGGCCGTCGGGGACGCGCTGGAGCCCGAGATCGACACCCTCGTCGCACAGGGCCTGGTCACCCAGGACGCCACCACCCGCCTGCGGCTGACCACCGAGGGGCACGCACTGCGCGAGAAGGCCGCCGAACGGGTCGGCCGGGCGAGCGCCGAGATCCACAGCGGCATCCCGGACGAGGAGTTCGTCGCTGCCCTGAAGGTCCTCCAGCGCATGATCCACAACGTGGGCGGCAAGGCCTGGCACCACTGAACGCCCGGAGCGGACGCGGCCCGCTCAGACGCTGCTGAAGGTGAGCTTCGCCGCGAAGCCGAGGAACAGCACACCCGCCGCCGAAGTGGCCCCCGCCGACAGCCGCTTGCGGCGGCGGAACGCGGTGGCCAGGCGGGTGCCGCCGAATATGAGCATCGAGAGGTAAAGGAAGCTGCCGATCTGCAGCAGGGCGCCCAGCAGCAGGAAGGACAGCGCCGGATAGGCGTAGTCCGGATCGACGAACTGCACGAAGAAGGAGATCAGGAACAGGATGGCCTTCGGGTTGAACAGGCTGACCACGAGCGCCCGCCGGTAAGGACGCTCGACGGCCGTCGCGGGCGTCGTGTCCGCCTCCGTCAGCTCCGCAACGCGCTGATGCCGCTCACGCCACATCGACACGGCGGCCCGCAGCATCCCGATGGCCAGCCATGTCAGATACCCCGCACCCGCGTACTTGACCACGGCGAAGAGCAGCGGCGTGGTCTGCAGCAGGGACGCGGCCCCCAGCGCGGAGAGCGTCATCAGAACCGTATCCCCGGTCCACACCCCCGCGGCGGCCACATACCCGGTCCGCACGCCGCGCCGGGCGGCGACGGACAGCACGTACAGCGAGTTCGGCCCCGGCAGCAGAATGATCAGCACCAGGCCGGCGAGATAGGTCGGAAGATCGGTCACACCCAGCATGAACGGAGTCTCGCATGCGGGTACGACACTCCGTTCAGGTGCCCCGGAAACACCGGACCGGCCGCCGGTCGCGTACCGCCGACCGCACGAGGTCGGCGTACACGATGATGTTGTCGGGCCGGTGACCGCCGCGCGGTGAACTCGCCACGAAAGAAGGGTGGCTCTCAGAACGCGTCCGTCGGGACGTACGTCCCCCAGACCTCCCGCAGCGCGTTGCAGACCTCGCCCACCGTCGCCCGCGCCCTCAGCGCGTCCTTCATCGGATAGAGGACGTTGTCCGCACCTCCGGCCGCCTTCTTCAGCTCCGCCAGCGCCGCATTTACGGCCCCCTGGTCGCGTTCGGCGCGGAGTTTCGCCAGCCTGGCCGCCTGCTGGGCCTCGATGGCCGGGTCGACTCGGAGGGGTTCGTACGGTTCCTCCTCATCGAGGCGGAAGCGGTTGACGCCGACGACGACGCGTTCGCCGCTGTCGGTCTCCTGCGCGATCCGGTAGGCACTGCGCTCGATCTCGCTCTTCTGGAAGCCTCGCTCGATGGCGTTGACCGCACCGCCCATGTCCTCGACCTTGAGCATCAGCTCCAGGGCCGCGGCTTCGACGTCGTCGGTCATCTTCTCGACGACGTACGAACCCGCGAAGGGGTCCACCGTCGCCGTCACGTCCGTCTCGTACGCCAGTACCTGCTGGGTGCGCAGGGCCAGGCGGGCCGACTTGTCGGTGGGCAGGGCGATGGCCTCGTCGAAGGAGTTGGTGTGCAGCGACTGCGTGCCGCCGAGTACCGCGCCCAGTCCCTGTACGGCGACCCGGACCAGGTTGACCTCGGGCTGCTGGGCGGTGAGCTGCACGCCCGCGGTCTGGGTGTGGAAGCGGAGCATGAGCGACTTGGGGTCCTCCGCACCGAACTCCTCCCGCATCACCTTCGCCCAGATCCTGCGCGCGGCACGGAACTTGGCCACCTCCTCCAGGATCGTCGTGCGGGCGACGAAGAAGAAGGAGAGCCGCGGGGCGAAGTCGTCCACGTCCATGCCGGCAGCGACGGCGGTACGGACGTACTCGATGCCGTCGGCCAGGGTGAACGCGATCTCCTGCGCGGGCGAGGCGCCCGCCTCGGCCATGTGGTAGCCGGAGATCGAGATGGTGTTCCACTTCGGGATCTCGGCCCGGCAGTACTTGAAGATGTCGGCGATCAACCGCAGCGAGGGCTTCGGCGGGAAGATATAGGTGCCCCGGGCGATGTACTCCTTGAGGACGTCGTTCTGGATGGTGCCGGTCAGCGCTTCCGCCGGGACGCCCTGCTCCTCACCGACCAGTTGGTAGAGCAGCAGCAGGAGCGAGGCGGGTGCGTTGATGGTCATCGAGGTGGAGACCTTGTCCAGCGGGATCCCGCCGAACAGGACGCGCATGTCGTCGATCGAGTCGATCGCCACGCCGACCTTGCCGACCTCACCGGAGGCGATCGGGGCGTCCGAGTCGTGCCCCATCTGGGTGGGCAGGTCGAACGCGACGGACAGGCCCGTCGTGCCGTTGGCGATCAGCTGCTGGTAGCGGGCGTTCGACTCGGTGGCGGTGCCGAAACCGGCGTACTGCCGCATCGTCCACGGCCTGCCGGTGTACATCGTGGGGTAGACACCACGCGTGAAGGGGTACGCACCCGGCTCGCCCAGTTTCTCGGCGGCCTGCCAGCCGTCGAGTGCGTCCGGCCCGTACACCGGCTCGATGGGGAGCCCCGACTCCGACTCACGCGTCATGTCCTGTGCCTCCGCTTCAAGCCACTGTTCGGTAACCGACGTCGCTACGGACGGTATCGGCGAGGGTCCGGACGCCGGGACCTTGCTCACAGCACCGGATCCGGGCCTGGACTCACCATCACCGTCATGAGCAGGATTCGGCAACCGGGCAGGACGGGAATCCGTCTCATGAGATATCCGCACCATGAGATACCGGGAAACAGTGGGCGAACCAGGGGGACGAGGATGAGACACATAGGGACGAACAGTCGTGCAGGCAGAACGCGCACGGCGGCAACGGCATTCGTCGGCGTACTCGCCCTCGCCACGCTGACGGCGGGCTGCCGGGCGGAGACCGTGGGCGCCACGGAACCCACGGCCACGCCGAAGGCCCCCTCGACGGCCGCGAGCCCCACGGACGACGCCAAGCCGAGCAGCCCGGCGACGCCGTCCTCCTCCGGGAAGAAGCCGAGCACGAAGCCCACACCGCAGCCGAAGACCCTGATGTCCGTCGGGGACCGGAGCAAGCGGGTACGGGAGCTCCAGGCCCGGCTGCGCCAGATCGGCCACTTCGACCGCAGCCCCACCGGGTACTACGGCACCGCGACCGTCGCGTCCGTGCAGTCCTTCCAGGGCAAGCGGGGCCTGTCACGTACGGGCAGGACGGACACGGTGACCTGGCAGCGGCTGCTCAGGATGACGCGGAAGCCGACTGCCCAGGAACTGAATCCGCCGACCGACAGGCCGGCGGCCAAGCCCGACGCGCGCTGCATGACGGGCCGGGTCCTGTGCATCAGCAAGAACAGCCGCACCCTGTCGTGGATGATCGACGGCCGGGTCGTCTCGTCGATGGACGTGCGGTTCGGCTCGCAGTACACGCCCACTCGTGAAGGCACGTTCTCGGTGTACTGGAAGTCCCGTCACCACGTGTCGACCCTCTACGACTCGCCCATGCCCTACGCCATGTTCTTCAGTGGGGGGCAGGCGGTGCACTACTCGTCGGACTTCGCGGCCCGCGGCTACAGCGGCGCCTCGCACGGCTGTGTGAACGTGCGGGACGAGGGGAAGATCGCCTCGCTCTTCGCCCAGGTGAGGAACGGCGACAAGGTCGTCATCTATTGGTAACGGCTTCAACCAAAAAGTGGGCGCGGACGGGACCGGGGGAACGTATCCCGCCCGCGCCGGATGCGCCGAGCCGAAGGTACGGGGGGAACCCCGGCTCAATGCGCGGCCGATGACCAGTCGGCTCACTCAGTACTGCGTCCGGGCTTCGAAAAACGTCACACTTGTGGGGCGAGAACCATTCCCGGTCCGCATCCGCGCAGGTCAGCGCGTAGATGAGGCGGCGGCGCCCGTCACGGCGGACTGCGAGTCCGCACCCTCAGGCTCGCCCTCCGCAGGAGGCGTGCGGAAGGAGACCGAGGGGAGCGAGCCTTCGCCGCCCTCTCCCGTGTCCTTGCCGTCGTCGGTCCCGCCCGAACCGTCCCCGGTGCTTGCGCCGCTCCCGCCGTCCTGGTCGAGGAGCCGGTCGCAGAAACGGTCGAGGTTGCGTTCGCCCTTGGCCAGCCGGATGAGCCGACGCTCGCTCGCGTCGCTGAGGGTGCCCTCGCGGTAGTCACGGCAGGCCCGGACGGACCTCTCGTACATCTGACGGGCACTCTCGCCGTCGGAACCGTCGGAGCTGCCCGAGTCGCCGGAGCTGTCGGGCGTCCCCTGGCCGTTCGTACCGCTCTCGGAGCCGTCCTGGTCCGCGCTGCCGTCCCCGTCGCTGTCGTCCCGGTCCGTGCCGCTGCCGGTTCCGCTGCCGTCCCTGTCGGTCTGCCCGTCGCCCCGGTCCGTTCCGGTGTCTGCTCCGCCGGGTGTTCCGGAGGCGTCCGGAGAGGTGGACGGACCGGACGGCAGGGACGAGGGTCCGCCGCCGGGCAGCTCGGCGCCCAGTTCCTCCGGGGAGGCCGCCGCCGATACCGAGGTGGCGGGGACCGGGGAGCTCAGGCCCCCGAACGGCGCCGGAAGCATGCCGGCGCCCGCGGCGACCGCCACCCCGCCGAGTGCGCACCCGGCGAGCGAGACGGCCAGGCCGTAGCGCACGGGGCGGCTCCAGCGCGGGCGCCGGGACGGTGCGGCGCGTGTGGCGCCGATCCGTACGGTGCGCAGGGCGTCCTTCTGCCCCGCGACTCCGGTCCTCACCGCACCGTCCCGCTTCCCGGCCCGGGAGGTCTCGCGGAAGGCGGCCAGCGCGGTTGCCTCGCCGGGCAGCTCGGCGCCGGAGGGGCGGGGGGTACGCGCGGACCGCAGCGCGGCCTCCAGCCGCAGCGCCTCGGCGCGGGCGTGATCGTCGACGGGTTCGACGGATTCGCCGCGGAGCAGAAGCTCCGCCGCGTCCGCGTCAAGCCACTCGTACCGCTCGTCGGCCATCACATGTCCTTCTGCGTCCACGGACGCGAATGCGTCACACCGGCGGGCGCCGCCACACCGTTGCGGGCGGGGCGCTGTGCGGGCACGGCACCGAGGCCGGTACCCGCCACCGGAATCTCACCGTCCGCGCCGCTGTCCGCGCCGACCAGCTCTGCCAGCCGCTTCAGTCCTCGGTGCGCCGCTGTACGTACCGCGCCGGGGCGCTTGCCCAGAGTCTGCGCGGCGCTCTTCGCATCCAGCCCGACCACCACACGGAGCACGACGGCCTCGGCCTGGTCCTGCGGAAGCTGTGCGATGAGCGAGAGAGTACGGCCGGTGCCCAGGGACTCCAGCGCCTCGCCCGCCGTGTCGGATTCGGCTGCCTTGCCGGCCAGCTCGGTCTCGTCGCCGCCGATGGCCGGCCGCCTGCCACGCATCCGGATGTGATCCAGCGACCGGTTGCGCGCGATACGGGCCGCCCAGCCGCGGAACCGGTCTGCATCCCCGCTGAAACGGTCGAGGTCACGCGCTATCTGCAGCCAGGACTCCGACGCCACGTCCTCGGCGTCCGGCTCCCCCACCAACGTGCGTATGTAGCCCAACAGGCGCGGCTGCACAGCGCGGTACACAGTACGGAAGGCGTCCTCGTCCCCGTCCTGTGCCGCGAGCACCGCGGCAGTCAGCTCCGCGTCGTCCCCCAGCACTCCCTCAACCCGCCCTGCTGATCTGAATCGCAGCTGGTCACCACTGCTGCGCCACTCTGCGCGACTCAGCACGCTACGTGGTCGGACGGTGCCACGTCCATGACTTGTACAACCCGCAACTGACTCCTGACACAGTGCGGTGTGACAGAAAACGCACCCACGGCGCTGAGATGAGTACGGGGTCGCACTGCGGCCCCGTGGAAGACGACCGGGGCCTCTCCTGTGGGGGGTGGCGGCCCCGGTCGTCGTCCCCTCCCCCTCATGTCCACAAGGCGCCGCAGAGTCAGGTCCGGCCGCGCGCCCTTCGTGACATCACCGCACGCAGCACCCGCTGTCCCTCGGTCGACAGATCGAGCGCGCGACGCAGGCCCGCTCCGCTGCCCACAGTTCCCGCGGTCTCCGCGAGGGTCTCCAGGATCTCGATCTGGCGGCGGACCTCCCCCGTGACGAGCGGCCCACTTCCCTCCAGGTCGCCGGTGCGGCAGCGGTCCAGCTGCTCGACGCCGCCGGCGGCCGGGAAATCGAACGACCGGTGGATGTCCAGCGCGACGAGCGAGCAGGCGTCGGCCCATGCCCGCAGGGGAACCATGGCGAAGTCGCAGGGCGCGGCCGCGAGCATCGCGCGGACGCGGATCGCGGGGGTGTCCCCGGACCGGGGAGCGCCCCCTGCCCCCGTGGCATCACCGTCCAGCGCAGCACGGACGGCCGCGAGCCGCGTCGCCCATTCCTGGCCGCTCTCACAACTCGCCCAGAGAGAGCGCAGCGGCTCCGGTTCCTCGCCCTCGGCCGGCGGCGGCAGGCAGCGGTCCAGGCAGGCGAGCCCGCCCGCCGCCAGCCCTCGCTCGTCGGCAAGGGCGATCAGCTCCAGCAGGCTCATCGGCGTCTCCCCTCGGTCAGGACACAGCGGGACGCTGTGCTTCCTGTTACCGCGTACTGCGCCAGATGGCTGAAAAGCGTCACTCTCACGACACGAGAGATCACGCTGAGAGTCAGTCAGATGGGTTCCCGATGCCCAAACGGTCCAGAAAAGCGAAGAAAAGCGGCTCGGCGAACGACTCGGGACGCTCGATGCGCAGCAGTTCGAGCAGAGGTCCTTCGAGGACGCCACGGCCGGATTCCGACGCCCACTGAACAGCTCGGGCCGCCGCGTCCTCGGGTGGCAGGAACAGGTCCTCCAACGTGATGCCCTCGGGACCGAGATGCGCGGCCATGGGCGCCCGGCCCAGACAGGCGTACCAGGATCCGCTCTGCGGCGCCGCCGCCTCCACGACGACGCAGGCACTGCCCATGACGAACCCGAAGAGGACGGGCGCCCGTAAGGATTCGGCGAGTGAGGCCATGGAGCCGAGGGCAGGCTCGCTCGGATGGGTCCAGACCTGCCAGCCGTCCGCCCGGTACTCCCGCAGGGTCAGCCGGTCGCCCACGTACCGCAGTGCCGGGTGGCCGGATAACGGCTCACCGCTGCGGCCCACCAAGTAATAACCCCAGAAACCCACGTCGCGCTCCCCCCGCGGTCCGGGGTCCCATTCTTCCCACCCGGCGCGGCGGGGAAGCGCGAAATCGGGTCAACTCAGGACGGGGCAGGACCGGTTGCCGGCTGCTCCGGGAGCGGGTGCAGACCGAGGGCTGCCCGCTCCCCCTGCATCGCGGTCAGCTTGCGTACGAAGAGGATCGCGAGGACCGCGGCGACGATGTCGAGCACGTCGGAGGCAATGACCAGCCCGGTAGCGTCCACGATCTCCTGCGGCAGTTCGGCCTGCTCGTAGCTCCGGGAGGCGTAGCGGCCGAAGACCAGGTCGAGCACCCAGGCCGTCCACCAGAGGTTCAGCGGCGTGTGGGAGACCGTGCGCCAACTGCCGTCGGTGTTGGTTCGGGCGCCGGCCGCCCAGACGCCGCCCGCGACCCGGCGCGGCAGCCAGAAGTTGCCGAACGGGACGAACCAGGCGCCGATCGCCCAGCCGGGCTTCATGGTCTGCTGACTCGCGTCGAACACCTCGGCGTTGAGCCGGACCCGGCGGAACCAGATGATGAAGACGACAGCGGTGGCCAGCAGCGTGAGGAGCTGCAGGCTGTACGCCCGCTGGTTGAGCAGGTCGGCACGGTGCGCCGCGTCGAGCAGGTCGAACTCGGGATCACCGTTGGCGATGTCGGCGAACACGCCCCTGAGGTTCAGCCCGGCCGCCACAGCGCCCGCGTCGGCCACGATGACGGCGACGAGCAGCGCGACGACGGCCTTGGCCAGTCCCCCGGGTGAGCGCAGCCGGTGCAGACCCTCCTGCATCGGGGCCGGAGTTGCGGTCATCAGTCCGTGCGGTGGTGAGGGGTACAGCGCCGCACAGCGGGTGCAGCGACCGTCGGCGGACGCGACCGGTCTCGTACGGCATGTGGTGCACACCATGAAAGGGAACCCCCCAGGATTTCGTCGGAACCGCATGAGCCGCGCGCCCCTCCCCAGGGCGCACGGCTAGCGGAACCTAACCTCCCGCGGCGTTGCTGTCCACGGAGTTGCCGATCAGTTCGGCCCGTCGACCTTGTCCGCCAGCTGCTGGAACTGTGCCCAGGTCAGCGTCGGCTTCCGCGGGTCCCACAGCTTCTGGGAGACCGCGTTGAGCGGCATCCGGATGCCGTCGGCCACCTGTTGCGGGGTCTGCGCGTTCGGCAGGTCGCCCCAGACCGCGAACCGGCCGCCGAGGATCTGCTTCGAGTAGCGCTCGGACACCGGCGTGGTGCCGCGCAGGACGAACGGGGTCCACTGCTCGTAGATCCGCTTGCCCGTGGGGTAGACGAATTCGTTGGGCTGGCCGAGTACGTAATAGAGGTACTCGTCGTTGAGGTTGATCACCTTGCGGCCTTCGGCCAGATACTCCTGGGGCGGCCGGGCGCCGATCTCCTTGCCCGTCCAGTACTCGACCTCGATGCCCTTGTGGGCGGTGACCTTCCCTCCGCTGAAGAAGCCGTCGTTCCACGCCTTGGGCGTCTTCTCCGCCTCGCGGATCACCGCGGCGCGGTCGTTCAGCCAGCCCTCCGCCAGGTCCTGGATGGTGGCCCCTTCGCCGTACTTCTCGCGGGCGGCCGCGGCCAGCTGCGGATAGGAGGCCTGCGGGTTGCTCACCGTGAGCGCCTGGTACTCGTCCGCGCCGACGTGGAACCACGCCCCGGGGAACAGGTCGGTGTACTCGCGCAGCAGGTCGTCGACGATCTCGGCCGACCGGGGCTCGGAGATGTCGATGGCTCCCTGCCGGGCCACACCCTGTGTGTTGCGCAGCTGGAGGTCGGGGTGGGCACCCAGAACCGCGCCCAGGTGTCCCGGGGAGTCGATCTCGCCGACGATCGTGATGTGGAGGCTTTCCGCGAGCGCCACGATCCGGCGGACCTCGTCCTTGGTGAGGTGCTGCTCGGAAACCACCTCCGGATGTGACTCGGACTCGATCCGGAAGGCCTGGTCGTCGGAGAAGTGCAGGCCGAGCTGGTTGAGCTTGATGTCGGCCATCTCGCGCAGCCGTTCCTCGATCCATTCGGCGCTGTAGTGCTTGCGGGCGATGTCGAGGTTGAGCCCGCGCTGCGGGCGGTCCGGAGTGTCGCGCACCATGCCCTCCGGCATGGTCCCGGCGGCGTTCAGCGACTGCTTGAGGGTGCGGGTCCCGTAGAAGACACCCGCCTGGTCGTGGCCGCTGATCGTGACCCGGTCGCCCCCCGTCTTGAGGGTGTACGACTCCGGTGCGCCCTTGGCCCCGAGCGCCAGCTCGACATCGCCGGCGCGGGCCGCGACCTCACCCCGGTAACGGATCTTCAGTTCCTTGGCGAGCAGCTTCGCCTCGTCGGCGAGCTCCTCGCTGCCGTCGGCGACGACGACCGTGCTGTTCTCGGCCGGCTTCCAGCCGGGACCGCGGGCGGCGGTGTGCTCACGCACCGCGGGTACGGTCTCCGGCGCTGTGGAGAGCGGGTAGCTCCGGCTGGGCGAGGGGGAGGCGGATGTGCGGGACGAGGCCTGCGCGCCGCCCTGGTTCCCGTGGTCCGAGTCCTCGGGCCAGACGACGACGGTGAGGGTGACGGCGGCTGCCGCCGTGACGGCGGCTCCGGCCACCAGGGCTCCGCGTGAGGGCGACATTGGTCAGAATCCTCCGGATCTAGGGAGAAACAGATCAAAGATGGGAGATAGTCGGGCATTCTCCTCAGCCATACGTCCATCAGGCGTTCCGAAACTCTCCCGTCCGGGTGAACTTCGCGTCTGCGTCGGGTACCCGTTGCCCTGCCTCGCTAGCGTGGCGGCACATACGTCTCACCCTTCGCTCTCTCCCCCCACGCAACCTCGTAGCTCTCCGGCCCCTCTCCAGGGTCAAAGTCGTCGTTCATCCGAGGAGTCCCGCTGTCCAGGTCCAGCGAGTCCCCCGCCGGCCTGCCGAAACCGCGCCAGCAGGCCGGGCGGACAGCCATACCCGTCCAGAGCCGCAGTACCGCCCCGACCCCGGTGGAGGCATCGGTTCCGGATCCAGTCTCGGCGAGTACGCACGAGAGTGCCCACTCGAGCGGACTCGACCACTTCAACGCATGGCCCCGCGACGTGGCCGAAGCCGCCCTGCTGGAGTGCTGCGGCAGCCGCCGCTGGGCCGCGCGGCTGGCCGCCCACCGGCCCTACCCGGACCTCGGCGCGGTCCTCGCCGCGTCCGACGAGGCGGGCTACGACCTCTCTCCCGCCGACATCGCGGAAGCGCTCGCGGCCGAGAGCGCCCCCTGCCTGCACCATGCCGCACCCCGCTCCGCCCACCTCGCGCTACGGGCTGCGCATGCCGCGTACGAGAGTCGCTTCGGCCATGTGTTCGTGATCTGCCTGGAGGGTCTGCGGCCCTCGCAGCACGTGGACCAGGTGCTGGCCGCGATCCGTACCCGGCTGGCGCACGAACCCGACGAGGAGCGGTGCCTCACGGCGGAGGAGATGCGGCGACTCGCCCGGGGCCGCATCATCGAGCTGGTGACGGACGCAGGCCGGGCACAGAGCCTGTTCTGAAAGGTGGCATATGGCACGCGGTAGCCCGTCCGTGCCTGTTTGATTGCCACTTTGATCACACCAGAGGCCCCGCCGCCATGGAACCGACAAAGCGTCGCTACGATGGCCAGGGCCGGTGGACCGTACCCGGCCGGGTCAGACCGACAGTCAAGCCGGCCGACCCCAATCCCCGCTCCCGGAGGGTTCTTCCGTGCCGGCTGGAACGCTGTACCGCGGCCGGGAAGGCATGTGGTCCTGGGTGGCTCATCGAGTCACCGGTGTCCTCATTTTCTTCTTCCTGTTCGTACACGTCCTGGACACCGCTCTCGTGCGTGTCTCCCCCGAGGCGTACGACGACGTCGTGGCCACATACAAGACACCGCTCGTCGCGCTTCTCGAATACGGCCTGGTGGCCGCGATTCTCTTCCACGCGCTGAACGGTCTTCGTATCGTCGCCGTGGACTTCTGGTCCAAGGGCCCGCGCGTTCAGAAGCAGATGCTCTGGGCCGTCCTGGGTATCTGGGTCGTGCTGATGGTCGGGGCCCTGTACCCCGTCCTCGGTCACGCCGTACGCGAAGTCTTCGGGAGCTGAGGCCAATGTCCACCGAGACCTCTTCCTCCGCGATCGGTGACGTCGAGGCGGTTAGCCTGTACGACGTCGACAACCCCGCTCCGGTGATCGAGCCCCCGCGCAAGCGCACGGGCAAGACCCCCAAGAGCTCGCGCACCAACTTCGAGATGTACGCCTGGCTCTTCATGCGCCTGTCGGGCATCGTGCTGGTCGTTCTCGTCATCGGCCACCTGCTGATCCAGCTGGTGCTGGACGGCGGCGTCTCCAAGATCGGTTTCGCCTTCGTGGCGGGCCGCTGGGCCTCGCCGTTCTGGCAGGTCTGGGACCTGGCGATGCTGTGGCTCGCCATGCTCCACGGCGCCAACGGCCTCCGTACGGTCATCAACGACTACGCCGAACGGGACAACACCCGCTTCTGGCTGAAGATGCTCCTGTACACCGCAACGGTGTTCACCGTCCTGCTGGGCACGCTGGTGATCTTCACCTTCGACCCGAACATCCGCTAGGCGCCGGGACAGAGGGACCAGAGGAAACCATGCAGATCCACAAGTACGACACCGTCATCGTCGGCGCCGGCGGCGCCGGCATGCGCGCGGCCATCGAGTCGACCAAGCGCAGCCGTACCGCCGTGCTGACGAAGCTCTACCCCACCCGCTCCCACACGGGCGCCGCGCAGGGCGGCATGGCCGCCGCGCTCGCCAACGTGGAAGAGGACAACTGGGAGTGGCACACCTTCGACACGATCAAGGGCGGCGACTACCTGGTCGACCAGGACGCCGCCGAGATCCTGGCGAAGGAGGCCATCGACTCCGTTCTCGACCTGGAGAAGATGGGCCTGCCGTTCAACCGCACGCCCGAGGGCAAGATCGACCAGCGCCGCTTCGGCGGTCACAGCCGTAACCACGGCGAGGCCCCGGTCCGCCGGTCCTGTTACGCCTCGGACCGCACCGGCCACATGATCCTCCAGACGCTGTACCAGAACTGCGTCAAGGAGGGCGTGGAGTTCTTCAACGAGTTCTACGTCCTGGACCTCCTGCTCCAGGAGGTCGACGGGGTCAGGAAGTCCGCCGGCGTCGTCGCGTACGAGCTGGCGACCGGCGAGATCCACGTCTTCCAGGCGAAGTCGGTCATCTTCGCCTCCGGCGGCACCGGCAAGTTCTTCAAGGTGACCTCCAACGCCCACACCCTCACCGGTGACGGCCAGGCCGCCGCGTACCGCCGCGGTCTGCCGCTGGAGGACATGGAGTTCTTCCAGTTCCACCCGACGGGCATCTGGCGCATGGGCATCCTGCTGACGGAGGGCGCCCGCGGTGAGGGCGGCATCCTCCGCAACAAGGACGGCGAGCGCTTCATGGAGAAGTACGCGCCCGTCATGAAGGACCTCGCGTCCCGTGACGTCGTGTCCCGCTCCATCTACACGGAGATCCGCGAGGGCCGCGGCTGCGGACCCGAGGGCGACCACGTCTACCTCGACCTCACGCACCTCCCGCCGGAGCAGCTGGACGCCAAGCTCCCGGACATCACCGAGTTCGCGCGTACGTATCTCGGCATCGAGCCCTACACGGACCCGATCCCGATCCAGCCGACCGCGCACTATGCCATGGGCGGCATCCCGACCAACGTCGAGGGCGAGGTGCTCGCCGACAACACGACCGTCGTCCCGGGCCTGTACGCCGCCGGCGAGGTCGCCTGTGTCTCCGTGCACGGCGCCAACCGCCTCGGCACCAACTCGCTGCTCGACATCAACGTCTTCGGACGCCGGTCGGGCATCGCCGCCGCCGAGTACTCCGCGAAGAACGACTACGTCGAGCTTCCCGAGAACCCGGCGCAGCAGGTCGTCGACCAGGTCGAGCGGCTGCGGAACTCGACGGGCACCGAGCGCGTCGCCACGCTCCGCCTGGAGCTGCAGGAGTGCATGGACGCCAACGTGATGGTGTTCCGCACCGAGCAGACGATCAAGACGGCGGTCGACAAGATCGCCGAGCTGCGCAAGCGCTACCTGAACGTGTCCATCCAGGACAAGGGCAAGCGGTTCAACACCGACCTGCTGGAGGCCGTCGAGCTGGGCAACCTGCTCGACCTGGCCGAGGTCATGGCGACCTCCGCGCTGGCCCGCAAGGAGTCCCGCGGCGGTCACTACCGCGAGGACTACCCGAACCGCGACGACGTCAACTTCATGCGCCACACCATGGCGTACCGCGAGGTCACCGCCGACGGCGCCGAGTCCATCCGGCTCGACTACAAGCCCGTCGTCACGACCCGCTACCAGCCGATGGAGCGTAAGTACTGATGGCTACCCCCACCCTGGAGAAGGCCGACAAGGCTCCCGAGCCCGAGGCCGGCTTCGCCGACACCCCGTACATCACGGCCACGTTCCGGATCCGCCGCTTCAACCCCGAGGTCTCCGACGAGGCCCAGTGGCAGGACTTCCAGATCTCGATCGACCCGAAGGAGCGTGTCCTCGACGCCCTTCACAAGATCAAGTGGGAGCTGGACGGCACGCTGACCTTCCGCCGCTCCTGCGCACACGGCATCTGCGGCTCCGACGCGATGCGGATCAACGGCAAGAACAGGCTCGCCTGCAAGACGCTGATCAAGGACATCAACCCGGAGAAGCCGATCACGGTCGAGGCCATAAAGGGCCTCGCGGTCCTCAAGGACCTCGTGGTCGACATGGACCCGTTCTTCCAGGCCTACCGCGATGTCATGCCCTTCCTCATCACCAAGGGGAACGAGCCGACCCGTGAGCGTCTGCAGTCCGCCGAGGACCGCGAGCGCTTCGACGACACCACCAAGTGCATCCTGTGCGCCGCGTGCACGTCCTCGTGCCCGGTGTTCTGGAACGACGGCCAGTACTTCGGCCCGGCGGCCATCGTCAACGCGCACCGCTTCATCTTCGACTCGCGTGACGAGGGCGGCGAGCAGCGTCTGGAGATCCTCAACGACCGTGACGGTGTGTGGCGTTGCCGCACGACGTTCAACTGCACGGACGCCTGCCCGCGTGGCATCGAGGTCACCAAGGCGATCCAGGAAGTGAAGCGCGCGCTGATCACGCGTCGCTTCTGACCCACGGGCCGCTCCGGCTCCGCAGGTTGTCACCGAGAGGCCCCGTTTTCCGCACGGACTGTGCGCGAAGCGGGGCCTCTTGGTGCGTCACAGGAGCGCGGACGGTACGGTCATGCGGAGTCGGTGACCGACTCGCCACTCCCGGCGCAGCACAGCACGGGAGAAGAAAGCTTGATGGAGAACGGGGAACGTTGTGAGCGATCCGAATCCGTACGCGGACGACTCATACAAGTGGGGCCCGCCCCAGCAACCGGGCAACCCGCCCACGATGCCGGACGGACAGGGCTACGGCTACCCGGCGCCGGGTGCCACTCCGGCGTACGGCTATCCGCAGCAGCTGCCCGATTCGGCGGCGCAGCCCGGTCCGGGATACGGCTACCCGGCCCCCGGGCAGCCCACCCAGCCCGGCTTCAACCTGCCGGTGCAGCACGGGATGCAGCCGGGGGGCGGCGGGGTTCCGATGCTGTCGTTCGGTGACATCACCGTCATGAACGACTCGATCGTGACGCCGTCCGGCACGATGCCCCTCAAGGGTGCGGTGTGGACGGCGACCGACATGTCGCGCACGGAGGAGAAGATCCCGACCGTGGCGATCGTGCTGGCGATCATCTTCGCGCTGCTGTGTCTGATCGGTCTGCTCTTCCTTCTGATGAAGGAGAAGAAGACGACCGGCTTCGTCCAGGTCACGGTCACGAGCGGAGGCCGGCACCACTCGACAATGATTCCGGCGACGGGCCCGCAGACCTTCCAGATGGTGATGGCCCAGGTCAACACCGCCCGTTCGATGAGCGCCTGACCCAGGTCGCGGTCACAGGAGGACCCGCTTCCACCACACCGTCACCGTCGCTGCCGTGGAGCGCGTCCGGTTCGAACAGTGCGTGGAGCCGGTCCTGGACGTGGTGGAGTCCACCGGGGTCCGCGAAGGCTGCCGCATGCTGGAGGACGGGCGACCGGTTCCCGGTGTCCGGCGGCTGAAGGGCGGTCACCTGTGTTCGATACGAGGCCCGTTCGCGCGCTGACGGGGCTTTGACGACGCCTCGATCAAGGTGACGGTGGTCGCGGTACGCGAGTGGCTGCGCTCCACCGAGATCGCCCCGGCAACGCATCGAGTCGGCCGGGGCCGCGGGCCCACTGCCCTTGCGGCTGCGCAGCCCCGACGGGCCCGGGGCGCCGGACCATGGGCCTCTCGCCCTGCGCAGGCCCGCCGGAGGCCCCCTGCAGCGGGCCTCCGGCCGCGTGAGGGTCGATCCCGCCGCCCGGTGGGCGGCTGTGGCGGTCCGCCCGGCCTCAGCCCCCGGCAAGCCCGGGTTCCGGTGGTGGCCCGCGGCTGGGGCGCGCACGCCTCTCCGTCGCACCCCGGGCGACCGCCGGGGGCCGTGGCAGGTCGGCGTCACACTGGCCGTGCCCGGACGGTTGTTGCTGCGGCTGGTGGTGGCCGCCTTCGCACGGTTCCTGGGCCAGGTGCCGCTGCGGCGCGCCTTCCGGTCCTCGGTCGACGACGCAGCCGCCGGACGGAACGGGATGCCGGGCGCTGAGCCCCTCCCGGGCCCGGAGGGGCCGCGGGCCGCCATGGTCGGGGCCCTGCGTTCCTGATTCCCCCTCACACGTCCCGCGCTGTCGGGCACCTCGAGCTCCGGCATGCCCGCGGGGCGACACTTGAACATGTTCAAAGACAGGTCTACAGTCACTGTCATCAGCTTTTTTGAACGCGTTCAAGGGAGGGTGGGGCATGGACCTCACTGTGCTCGCGTACGTCATCTACCTACTCATCAGCGTGGCGCTCACCATCTGGGTCGCCCGCACGCTCAGCCGCAACGGCAAGGTCTTCCTCGCCGATGTGCTCCAGGGCAACGAGAAGCTCGCCGACGCCGTGAACCACCTGCTGGTGGTCGGCTTCTACCTCGTCAACCTGGGCTTCGTGACCCTCTACCTGAAGAACGCCGACGGGGTCGCCGATGCCCGCCAGCTGTTCGAGGCACTGTCGGTGAAGGTCGGCGTCGTCCTGCTGGTCCTGGGCGTGATGCACCTCGGCAACGTCTACGTACTGAACAAGATCCGCCGCCGCGGCCTGATGGAGCGGGAGCAGACGCCGCCCGTGCCGCCGCAGGGCTGGGCGGGACCGGGGAGCCAGGGGCCGTGGGCCGCACCCGCCACCGGGAAGTGAGCGGGCCGTGACGCACATCCCGGTCACACAGACCCCGGCCGCGTCCGCACCGGTCACACAGACCCCGGTCACCTCCGCCCCGGTCACCCGGCTTACGGTGCTCTACGACGCCCGCTGCTCGCTCTGCCTCCATCTGCGGCAGTGGCTGCAGAGCCGGCGTCAGCTCGTTCCGCTCGATCTCGTCGCGGCCGGTTCGCAGGAGGCGCGGCGCCGCTTCCCCGGGCTCGACCACGCGGGCACGCTCGACGAGATCACGGTGGTCGGCGACCGGGGACAGATCTACCGCTCCACCTCCGCGTGGATCGTCTGCCTCTGGGCCCTGGCCGAGCACCGGCCGAAGGCCCACTGGCTGGCCACGCCCATGGGCCGGCCGTTCGCCCGTGCGACCGTGCTCGCCGCGGCGAAGTACCGGTCCGTGACGGCACAGCCGTGCGGCGACGGCGACGGGCGCTGCGCTGTGCCGGATGTGGATCCGGTGCCGGTGCCGGATCCGGCGGACGGATCTCCCGGTTAGCCTTGGACCGTGGTGAAGGAAGAGAAGAACGTGGCTGACGCGAACGCAGCGAAGCCGGCCGGAGAGGGCAAGGCCGCCAAGGCGGCCAAGGCCCAGAAGAGTGAGCAGACCCGCACTCTGATTCTCGAGACCGCACTCAGGCTTTTCGAGGAGCGCGGTTACGACAAGACGACGATGCGGGCCATCGCCCAGGAGGCCGGCGTCTCCGTCGGGAACGCCTACTACTACTTCTCCTCCAAGGAACACCTGGTCCAGGGCTTCTACGACCGGATCGCCGCCGAGCACGAGGCGGCGGTCCGGCCGATCCTGGCAGGGGACCCGGATCTCGCCGTACGTATCCGGGGCGTCCTGCTCGGCTGGCTGGACGTGGCGGAGCAGTACCACCGCTTTGCCGCCCAGTTCTTCAAGAACGCCGCCGACCCGGACAGTCCGCTGTCCCCGTTCTCGGAGGAATCCGTCGCCGCACGCGAGGCGGCCATCTCCGTGCACGAGCGGTGTCTGGCCGGGTCCAGCACCAAGCACGACCCGGAACTTGCCGAGCTGCTTCCGCAGTTGATGTGGCTGATGCAGATGGGGCTGGTGCTGTTCTGGGTCTACGACCGGACCGAGGGCACCGAGCGCAGCCGCCGGCTCGTGGAGCGCACCGCGCCGATCGCCGCACGGGCGATCGCGCTCTCCCGCTTCCGGGTGCTGCGACCTCTCGTGCGGCAACTCCATGACGTACTGGTGGAGTTCATGCCGGGCGCGGCGGCGCGCCCGGCCCCGGACGTCAAATCCGGCTGAGTTCCCACAGGCGCCAGATGCCGGTGCCGTCCGAAAGGTACTGGGAACCGGACACGTTCGCCTTGCTGACGACGTAGTCCTTCTTCTGCCACAGCGGGACCAGCGGCACGTCCTCGCCGACGAGCTTCTGCAGCTCCTTGAAGTCGGCAGAGGTACGGCTGCGGTCGCCGAACTGCTGTGTGGCAGTGATCAGCGCGTCCATCCTGGTGCTGACGTAACCGTTGTGGAGGCTGCTGTCGCGGCCGACCAGGGGCTGGCTGAACGTGTCGGGGTCCGGAAAGTCAGGAAGCCAGCCGACGGTGTACGCATCGTACTCACCGGCCGCGTACCCCTTCTGGAACGCCTGCCACTCCACGGCCTTCTCCGTGACCTTGAACAGTCCGTCCATCTCCAGCTGACGGATCAGCTCGGTCGTCTCCTCCTTGTTCGCGTCGTCGTCGCGGTGGGCGAAGGTGATGCGCAGCGGGATCTCGACACCGGCCTCCCCCAACAGCTTCTTCGCCTTCTTCGGATCGGGCTCCGGGTAGGCGTCGAAGAAGGGCGTGCTGTGTCCGATGTAGCCCTGGGGAATCAACGAGTAGAGCGGTTCGACGGTGCTCTTGTAGACGTCGGCGACCAGCGGCCCGCGGTCGATGATCCACGCGATGGCCTGGCGGACCTTCTTGTCGGCGAGCGGCGCGCCGTCGCGGACGTTGAAGACGAGGTTGCGGATCTCGGCGCTGTCGGCCTCGGTGATGCGCTGGTCGGGATCGCCGGGGTTGAGCGCGGCGAGCCTGTCGGCGGGCAGCTGACGGTGCGTGATGTCGATCTCCCCGGCCGCCCAGGCCGCCTGGAGCTCGTCGGAACCCTTGAAGTAGCGGACGTCGACCTGGGCACCGGTCTTCCTCAGCGCACCCTTGTACTTGGGGTTGGGTACCAACTGCGCACGGACACCCGGCTCGTACGACTTCAGGACGTACGGCCCCGAGCCGTCGACCTGGTTGTCGGTACGGAGCTTGTCCTTCGCGTACCGGGTGCGGTCGACGATGGATCCGGCACCCGTGGCGAGCTTCTGCGGGAAGGTCGCGTCCCGAGCCGAGAGGTTGAAGGTGATGGTGCGGCCCTCGGTCACGATCGTGTCGAGGCCGGGGAAGAGCACCGCGGGGCCGACATCCGTCTCGATCTTGAGCATCCGGTCGAAGGAGTACTTGACGTCGGCGGCAGTGATCTTGCGCCCGCTGGAGAACGTCAGGTCGTCCCGCAGCGTGCACTGGTAGGTCTGGAGCTTCAGACCGATGAACTCACAGCTCTCGGCGGCGTCCGGTTCCGGCACGATCGCCCCGGACTTGAAGGTCATCAGGGACTGGTAGAGGTTGCTGTAGATCGCCCAGGAACCGGCGTCGTACGCACCGGCCGGATCGAGGGAGGTGACCTCGTCCGACGTGCCGACCGTGATCGGGGCGTCGCTCACCTCGTGGGAGGGAAGCAGTTGCCAGGCACCGAAGCCTGCGATGACCAGTACCGCGAGAATCGCGAGTATCCGTATACGGATCAACCGCATGTGCCGTGCTCTCCCTCAACAGCCCTGCCACGGCCCATGTGCACAGATGTGCGCACATTGCCGCATGTTCACCGCTACCCAATCACACGATTTTCACATCTGGAAGAGCAAATCATGCACTCACCGCTTCTTGTTCGATATACCCCGAGAAACAGGCTGAAATGGACGCGCGACAGCCTCCCACCAGGCGCTTTCGTTGCTGCGCGTGATGACGGTGTGTGATTTCCGTGTTCGAGCAGGGCAGTTGCTCGGGCGGCGCTCAGGGAGCTGCTCAGGACGTCACTCAGGGAGCTGCTCACGACGGCGCTCAGGGCTCTGCTCAGGACGTCGTTCAGGGCTCTACTCAGGACGTCGTTCAGGCTTGTCGGGAAGCGAGCTCCACCACGGTGATGTCGGAAGGGGCACCGACGCGTACAGGCGGGCCCCAGGCGCCCGCTCCGCGGGAGACGTAGAGCTGGGTGTCGCCGTAGCGTTCCAGCCCGGCAACGGTGGGATTGGCGAGTTCGGCAAGGAAATTGCCGGGCCAGAGCTGACCACCGTGCGTGTGGCCGGAGAGCTGGAGGTCGACGCCGTGCTCGACCGCGTCGTGGATGACGACGGGCTGGTGTGCGAGCAGGACGGCGGCGCGACCGCGGTCGCGGTCACCGAGCGCTGCGACGAAGTCGGGGCCCTGGCCCTCGCTTTCGCCCGCGACGTCGTTGACGCCGGCGAGGTCGAACCCGCCGATCTCGACCCGGGCGTTCTCGAGCGGGTGCAGGCCCAGCTCACGCACGTGGTCGACCCACTCGGCAGCGCCGGAGAAGTACTCGTGGTTGCCGGTGACGAAGTAGCTGCCGTGCCGGGCTTCGAGCCCGGCCAGCGGCTCGGCGGCGCGGCCGAGGTCGGCGACCGATCCGTCGACGAGGTCGCCGACGACGGCGACCAGATCGGGCCGGGTCGCGTTGATCGAGTCGACGATGCGCCGGGTGTGCGCCCGACCCAGGATGGGACCGAGGTGGATGTCGCTGACGACGGCGATCCGGAAGCCGTGAGCGGAGCGTGGCAGCTTGGCGAGGGGCACGGTGATCCGCTTGACCCGGGGGCCGCGCAGGACGCCGTACGTGCCGTATCCGACGGTGCCCAGCCCGGCGAGAGCGGCGGCGCCACCGACGGCCCGTGCGACGAACAGCCGCCGCGAGGGGTCGGCGACGGGCGGGGCGGCGGGCTCGACTTCGGTAAGGGGCTCGACGTCGGTGCGGGGATCGATTTCGGTGCGGGGATCGATTTCCGTACGGGTTGTGGAGGCGGGAGCGGACGCGGCCGGGGCCGCTTCGGCGCTGGAGGCCGTGCCCGGCTCGGTACGCAGCCCCGCATCGGTCCGGAGCTCCATGACCGCGGGCGTGTCGGTCCCTGCGGCCGTTCCCCCCGCAGCCGCACTGTTGGCGGCCCGGCGAGCGAGCACCCGGCGCAGGACAGGACGTACGGCCTCGCCCACCAGCAGAGCCAGCGTCAGGTACAACAGCGCGGCCAGCCACAGATAGCCCGGCCAGGCCAGCACCTGCTGCACCCCGAACGGGACACCTGTACGGCTCGACACCAGGGCGCCGACGCTCAGCATCGGCAGCACGAACACAGCCACCGTGCCGACGCGGCGCGCCACGCTCCCCTTCACCGTCGTGTCACCGACGAACCGGCGCCACACATAACGGTGCACACCGACGAGCAGCGCGAGGACCGCGACAGCCACCCCTACGAAGACCACAACCACTTACGCTCCCCCGCCCACCTGTAAGCCTGCTCCCGCTGCGCCCGGACCTTCACCTTTGCCCGGTTGTCATGTGCGCGCGCGGCGCAAAGCCCTGACACCACGGAACCCGATGACCCCCACGGCCGTCCCCAGAAGAAACGACGTGATGGTGAGCAGCAGATGGACCCAGAAGTACGCAGTCGGGTCACCCGCGTCATCGAACGCCAGTCCGCTGCCGTCCTTCCACAAGTTCTTGGCGAAAGTGATCCAGATGAACCAGCTCCACACCCCGAAGGCGAGCAGGAACCAGGAAACGGGGCGGCTGAGCTTCATGGATTCAGTATCGCCGCCGCCCTTCGGCCCGGTCGCCCGGGGTGGGCTGTCCCGGCGGTATGCACGGCGGGTCAGGCCATCCGGGTCCCCATCCTCATCTTCGCCATGTACGTTTCCGACCGTGCCTGCTCTGAAAAAGACCGTATTGACGGTCCTCTCCGCCGCGTTGCTGTCCGTGTGTGTCGTCAGTCCCGCGGTCGCGGCCGACAAGGACAAGACCGACGACCAACAGCCGAAGCCGACCGGCCCGATGTCGACGGTCGGCGGCAAACAGCTCGGCAGGATCGGCACCCAGGTCAACCTCGGCGCCGGCGCACCGGTCCTGCCCAAGGACCTCACCGCCCGCTCGTGGATCGTCGCGGACGCGGAGAACGGTCAGGTACTCGCAGCCCACAACTCCCATTGGCGACTGCCGCCCGCCTCCACCCTGAAGATGCTCTTCGCCGACACGGTCCTGCCCACGCTGCAGCCGAAGACCATGACGCACATGGTGACGGAGGAGGAGCTCGCGGGTGTCGGTGAGGGCAGCAGCCTGGTGGGCATCAAGGAGGACCACGCCTACACCGTTCACGATCTGTGGCTCGGCGTATTCCTGCGCTCCGGCAACGACGCGGTACACGTGCTCTCCTCGATGTTCGGCGGCGTGCCCGCGACGGTCGCGGCCATGCAGCGCCATGCCGAGGAACTGCAGGCGCTCGACACGACGGTCGTCTCGCCGGACGGCTACGACGCCCCGAACCAGGTCTCCAGCGCGTACGACCTGACGCTGTTCGCCCGCAGCGGGCTCCAGAAGGCCGACTTCCGCGAGTACAGCGCGACGGCGACCGCCGAGTTCCCCGGGGAACAGAAGAAGGGCAAGAAGCGGACGTCCTTCGAGATCCAGAACACCAACCGGCTGATCACCGGTGACATCGGCGTGGACCCGTACAAGGGCATCGCGGGCGTCAAGAACGGCTACACCACACACGCGGGCAACACCTTCACCGGAGTCGCCGAGCGCAACGGCAAGGTGCTGCTCGTCACCGTCATGAACCCGTCGTCCGAGGAGAGCCACGCCGTCTACAAGGAGGCCGCAAGTCTGCTCGACTGGGGCTTCGCGTCGAGCGGCAAGGTGACCCCGGTCGGCGAACTGGTCCCCCCGAAGTCCGCAGCCACCGGGACGGGTAAGGGCGCCGAGCAGGAGGGCGCCGCAAACGCGGGCAAGGCCGGGGCCGGGAAGAAGCAGAAGGCGGCCGCGGCCACCGCTGCCACCGGCACCAGCGGGGTGTGGACCGCGCTGTCGATCGTCGGCGGGCTGCTGGTGGTCCTCGGGGCCGGGGTGTTCCTGGTCAACCGGCGCTGGCCGCTGCCCGACCTGGTGCGTCGCCTTCCCCGTCGCTGACCGTACCGATCGCACTCTCCTTGCTCGGCGTCGCCGTCCAGGCTGCGCAGAACAGCAGCAGCTTCGCAGTGAAGTTGATCCAGAGGAGCAGTGCGACCGGCACGCCGAAGGCGCCGTACATGCTCTTCGATGCGACGCCCTTCATGTAGCTGCCCAGCAGCAGTTTGAGCAGTTCGAAGCCGACCGCGCCGACGAGCCCGGCGACGATCAGCCGACGGCGCGGCGGCTCCACGCCGGGCAGCAGGGTCAGCAGATAGATCAGCAGCAGGAAGTCGGCGAACACCGCCACCGCCAGGGCGGCCACCTGGAGCAGCACGCCGCCCGCGCCACCCTCTGCAATGCCCAGCAGATCGGCCGTCCAGCCGATGGCCGTCGAGCCGACGGCGGAGGCGGCCAGTGTCACGAGCGCCGCGCCGCCGAGGCCGAACAGCAGACCGGCGTCCTTGAGCTTACGGATGACCGGATTGCCATCGTCCGCGTCGTCCTTGCCCCAGACGGCGCGCAGACAGTCCCGCATCGAACCGATCCAGCCGATGCCGGTGAAGAGCAGGAGCGCACCGGCGACGAGCCCGACCGTGCCCGCGTGGGCCACCAGATTGTCGATGCCGAGCTGGTCCGAGATACCCGGCACCTGCTCGGCCACCTTGTCCTGGATCTTGTCCAGCTGTTCGGTGGAGAGCAGCGCGGCACCGATCGCCGCGCCGACCGCGATGAGCGGGAAGAGCGCGAGGAAGCTGAGGAAGGTGATCGCCGCGGCGAGCCTGGCCCAGTGGACCCGTTCCAGCGTCTCGTAGGAGCGCCAGACGTGCGTCTCCATCAGCCGTGCGACGAGCGGCCCGATGACGGGGAGATTTTTCAGCCAGTCCATGACGTACGCGTACCCCCCCGGGCGGAGAAAACCGGCGTCCGGCGCCACCGGGGCCACCAATCACCCATTTCGGTGAGCGATGTAACAAATCCCTCAAATGGGTTTTCTCGGGCGATACGGTCACTCACATGTCTGTCGACACGGTGTCCATGACCGGCTGGGGCCGCACCGCCCCGACGACCGCCCTGCGGTTTCGCCCCCGTACCTACGAAGAGGCCGCAGCCGCCGTGCGCGGCTGCGGGCCCCGCGGTGTCGTCGCCCGCGGGCTGGGCCGCGCCCACGGTGACGCGGCACAGAATGCGGGCGGCTCCGTCGTCGACATGACCGCGTTGGACCGGATCCGTACGTTCGACGCCGTCACCGGCACGGTCGTCTGCGACGCCGGGGTGAGCCTGCACCGGCTGATGACCGTCCTGCTGCCGCTCGGGTGGTTCGTGCCGGTCACCCCCCGGACCCGCTATGTCACCGTCGGCGGGGCGATCGGCGCCGACATCCACGGCAGCAACCACGCGACCGCCGGCTCCTTCGCGCGACATGTGCGCTCACTGGAGCTGCTGACCTCCGACGGCGAGGTACGCACGGTGCTGCCCGGCACCGACCTGTTCGACGCGACCGCGGGTGGCCTGGGCCTGACCGGCGTCATCCTCTCCGCAACGCTCCGGTTCCGCCCCGTCGCGACCTCGCTCATGACGGTCGACACCGAGCGGGCTGCCGATCTGGACGAGGCGCTGGCCCGCCTCGTGCCATCCGGACGCTGCGCGCCGTACGCGACGGCCTGGATCGATCTTCTGGCGCGGGGGAGGTCGACGGGGCGCTCGGTCCTCACTCGGGGGGAGCACGCACCACTCGATGCGCTCCCGGCGCGCGCCCGGCGCACACCGCTGGCGTTCCGCCCGGGACAGCTGTCCGCCGCGCCGCCCGCCCTGGTACCGGAGGGACTGCTCGGCCGGACCTCCGCAGTACTCCTCAACGAGCTCCGCTTCCGCAGCGCACCCGTGTCCCGCACCGGGGAACTGCAGAAGATCTCTGCCTTCTTCCACCCCATGGACGCCCTCCCGCACTGGAACCGCCTCTACGGCCGCAGCGGCTTCGTGCAGTACCAGTTCGCCGTCGGGTACGGCCAGGAGGAGACCCTGCACCGCATCGTCGGGCGGATCTCGTCGCGCCGGTGTCCCGCGTTCCATGCCGTGCTCGGACGGTTCGGCGAAGGCGGTCCGGGCTGGCTGTCGTTCCCCGTACCCGGCTGGACGCTCTCCTTCGGCCTGCCCGCCGGGCTGCCCGGCCTGGCGCGCTTCCTGGACGGCCTCGACGACGAGGTGGCGGCGGCCGGTGGCCGGGTCTGCCTGGCGGAGGACGCACGGCTGCGGCCGGAGACGCTGGCCACGATGTACCCCCGCCTGCCCGAATTCCGCGCTCTGCGGGCGGAGCTGGACCCGCGCGGCGCTTTCCGGTCGGACCTGTCCCGCCGCCTCGCGCTCTGACCGCCCGACCGCTTGCCCCTCTGACCGCCCGACCGCTTGCCCGTCTGCCGCGGACCGGTCCGCCGCTCGCCCCCCGTCGTCCGCTGTGCCGCTCGCCCTGTTCGTCGGCTCAGCCATTCGCTCTGCCGTTCGCTCTGCCGTCCACTCTGCCGTTGCTAGGAGATTTCTCGTGAAGGACGCCTTCGGTGCCCCGCAGTCCCTGCTCGTCCTCGGCGGCACCTCGGAGATCGGCCTGGCCACCGCGCGCCGCCTGATCTCCCTCCGCACCCGCACGGTCACCCTGGCCGGCCGGCCGTCCCCCGCCCTGGAGAGGGCCGCCACCGACCTGCGTGAGCTGGGGGCCGACGTGCGCACCGTCGCCTTCGACGCACTCGACTCCGAGTCGCACGAGGAGGTCCTCGGAAAGCTCTTCGCCGAGGGCGACATCGACACGGTGCTGCTGGCTTTCGGCATTCTCGGCGACCAGGCGCGTGACGAGGAGGAGCCGCTCTCCGCGGTCCGGGTCGCCCAGACCAACTACACGGGGGCGGTTTCCGCCGGTCTGGTGTGCGCCGGCGCACTCCAGGCGCAGGGCCACGGGTCGCTGGTGGTGCTCTCCTCGGTGGCGGGCGAGCGCGCCCGGCGCGCCGACTTCATCTACGGCTCGAGCAAGGCGGGGCTGGACGCCTTCGCGCAGGGGCTCGGGGACGCACTGCACGGGACGGGGGTGCATGTGATGGTCGTACGCCCCGGCTTCGTACGGTCGAAGATGACGGCAGGCCGTCAGGAGGCGCCGCTCGCGACGACGCCGGGCGCGGTCGCCGACGCCATCGTGACGGGCCTGCGGCGGCGCTCGGAGACGGTGTGGGTGCCCGGCGCCCTGCGGGTGGTGATGTCGGCGCTGCGGCACGTTCCGCGCCCGCTGTTCCGGCGGCTGCCGGTCTAGGGACTCGCGTCCGGATCAGGCCGGGCTCGCGAGCCCTGAAGATCCTGGGCACCGGTCCGGCGGAGGACTGCAGCGGACCCGGGACAGCCGGTCCGGCCGTCGGCGGACCGGCACGGTGGGCCCCGGCCGGCTGGTCGGGGCTGCACGGGCCGGCCGTCGCGTCCTGCCTGTCAGGGCTGCAGGGACGGCCGGCACGTCCGGCTTGTCAGGGCTGCAGGGACGGCTGGTCCACGGAGAAGCCGCCCTGGGCCGGCACGGCGGGTGCGCCGCCGCCGGCCCCGAACGGGAACTCGTTGATCTTGCGCCAGACGCTGTCCGCGCCCTGCTCGTACAGGGCGAAGGACCCGCAGGTCCAGGCCGCCTCGTACGAGGACAGCTCCGCGTACGCGCGGTCCATCGCGTCCTCCGCGATGCCGTGCGCCACGGTCACATGCGGGTGGTACGGGAACTGGAGCTCGCGCACCAGCGGCCCCGAGGCTTCCCGGACCCGCTTCTGGAGCCAGGAACAGGCCGAGGCGCCTTCGACGACCTGGACGAAGACGACCGGCGACAGCGGACGGAAGGTCCCCGTTCCGGACAGCCTCATCGGAAAGGGGCGGCCCGCCGTGGCGATCTGGGCGAGGTGCGCCTCGATCGCCGGCAGGTCCGCGGCTTCGGCCTCCGTCGGCGGGAGAAGAGTGACGTGGGTGGGAATGCCGAACGCGGCAGGGTCCCCGAAGCTCGCGCGCCGCTCCTGGAGCAGGTTGCCGTATGGCTCCGGGACCGCGATCGAAACGCCAAGCGTTACGGTCCCCACATCGTTCTCCTCAATCGTCGAAGGTCGGTTTTCGGTCGTGCCGACGCCAGTGTGAACCCTCGGGCCGTGATCTCGCCAGGGTCCTTGGACTCAGTGCTTCGCCGGCAGAAGGCCCATACGGTCGTACGTCTGCGCCAACGTCTCGGCGGCGACGGCCCTGGCCTTCTCCGCGCCCTTGGCCAGGATGGAGTCCAGCGTCTCCGGGTCGTCCAGATATTCCTGGGTGCGGGTCCGGAACGGGGTGACGAACTCCACCATGACCTCCGCGAGGTCCGTCTTCAGCGCGCCGTATCCCTTGCCCTCGAACTTCTTTTCGAGATCCGCGACAGCGGTGCCGGTGAGAGTGGAGTAGATGCTCAGGAGGTTGCTGACGCCGGGCTTCTTCTCCGCGTCGAAGCGGATGACGGTGTCCGTGTCGGTGACCGCGCTCCTGACCTTCTTGGCGGTGACCTTGGGGTCGTCCAGCAGGTTGATCAGGCCCTTCGGCGTGGACGCCGACTTGCTCATCTTGACCGCCGGGTCCTGGAGGTCGAAGATCTTCGCCGTCTCCTTCAGGATGTACGGCGCCGGGATGGTGAACGTCTGCCCGAAGCGGCCGTTGAAGCGCTCGGCGAGGTCACGCGTGAGCTCGATGTGCTGACGCTGGTCCTCACCGACCGGGACCTGATTGGCCTGGTAGAGCAGGATGTCGGCCACCTGGAGCACCGGATAGGTGAAGAGGCCCACGGTCGCCCGGTCGGCGCCCTGCTTGGCGGACTTGTCCTTGAACTGCGTCATGCGGGACGCCTCGCCGAAGCCGGTGAGGCAGTTCATGATCCAGCCGAGCTGGGCGTGTTCGGGAACATGACTCTGGACGAAGAGCGTGCACCGCTCGGGGTCGAGCCCGGCGGCCAGCAGCTGGGCGGCGGCGAGCCGGGTGTTCGCCCGCAGCTCCGCGGGGTCCTGCGGGACGGTGATCGCGTGCAGGTCCACCACCATGTAGAAGGCGTCGTGGGACTCCTGCAGCGCCACCCACTGGCGGACCGCGCCGAGGTAGTTGCCGAGGTGGAACGAGCCTGCGGTGGGCTGGATTCCGGAGAGCACACGGGGTCGGTCAGAGGCCATGAACTCATTGTCTCAGGTGTGGAACCGATCTCCGGCAGCCGGTGTATGAAAGGTGTGAGGACGCGGGAGGGGGCCCTGCAGCCAGGGCCGGAGGGGGGCCGCACCGTCGACGACAGGGCCGGGAGCGGTGTCGTCGGGCGTGCCGGAGGACAGTCCGGTGGACCGACAGGGGACACGGCCGACGGCGAGGCTGCGGTGATCGCTCGTGTGCGCGCCGGTGAGGCGGAGGCATACGCGCAGCTCGTACGCGCCCACACGGGTGTCGCGCTGCGGGCGGCCGTCGCCTTCGGCGCGGGGGCCGACGCGGAGGACGTGGTGCAGTCCGCCTTCTTCAAGGCCTACCAGGCGCTGGGGCGATTCCGGGACGGCGCGTCCTTCCGTCCGTGGCTGCTGCGGATCGTGGTGAATGAGACGAGAAACACAGTCAGGTCGGCGGGGCGCGCACGGGCGGTGGCCGGGCGCGAGGCCAGATATCAGGGCGCCGATCCGTTGATACCCGATTCGGCGGATCCCGCGGTGGCGGCACTGGCGGAGGAGCGGCGGACCCTGCTGTCGGCCGCGCTGGACGAGCTGACCGAGGAGCAGCGGCAGGTGGTGACCTGCCGCTATCTGCTCGAAATGGACGAGGCGGAGACCGCGCAGGCGCTGGGCTGGCCGCGCGGGACGGTGAAGTCCCGTCTCAACCGCGGGCTGAAGAAGCTGGAACAGCGGCTCGGCGGGCAGTTGGGCCCGGGTCCGGGACCCGAAGGAGGTGAGACGGATGGCTGAGAGGGACGATCCGGTGCGCCCGGGGTCGGAGCGCGATGAAGACCGGGCGCGGCTGCGGGCGGAGCTGCGGGCGCTGGGCCACAGCCTGGACGTGCCGGAGACCGACGGCCGCACGATGGCCGAGCGCGTGCTGGCGCAGATCGTCGCCGAAGCGGCCCCCACACCGGTGCGCGAGCCTCCGGGTCCACGCGAGCGGACCGGGGCGTGGGCCCGCAGGCACGCACGGATGCTGACGGCCGTCCTCTCGGGGCTGCTCATCGTGCTGGTGCTCACACCTCCCGTCAGGGCAGCGGTCGTGGAGTGGTTCGACTTCGGCGGGGTGCAGGTGCGGTACGCGCCGTCGGCGGAGCCCCCGGGCCACGCCGGCACATCGCGGGCGCCGGACGTGGGCAGCACCGGAGCGCCGGATGTGTCCGAGACACCACCGGATGGTGTCCCCGACTGCACTGCCTCGGTGCCGATGGCCGAGGCGGCCCGGCGAGCGGGCTTCCGGCCGGTCGTCCCCGGCGAGCTCGGCGCACCGGACGCGGTGGCCGTGACGGGCCTGCCGGAGGGCCGGTGGATGGTCACCCTGTGCTGGCACGAGCGGGGGCGGACCATCCACCTCGACGAGTTCGCATCGGCTCTCGATCCGTACTTCACCAAGCAGGTCCGCATACGGCCGCAGTGGCTGGAACTGGGCACGGGCAAAGGCAGCACCCGGGCGACAGCTCTGTGGTTTGCCCAGCCCCATCTACTGAACTTCGGGATGGTCGGGAAGGACGGCGTCCGATGGGTCCGGTCCGAACGGACTGCGGGACCGACGCTGTTGTGGGTGCGTGGCGGGCAGCTGACGCTGCGGCTGGAAGGCGTGGCCTCGCAGGAGCGGGCGCGCGCCGCCGCCGAGTCCACTCTCTGAACGGACCAACTGGCCGGCCGCCGGACGGAACCCCGGGAGGCCCGGCGGTGTATCAGAGGTGTCCGGTCCGGAGGGTCCGTACCGGCACACAGGCAGGGGGCCGACATGAGGAAGCGACAGGAGTGGGTGCGGGGGTGGGCCCGGCGCCTCGCCGTTCTTGCAACGGTCGTCGGGCTGGGCGTGCTGCTCGCACCGAGCGCGCTGGCGGGCGGGCAGACGAGCGTGCTGGTCACCTCGCCGTCGAGCGGCGAGGCGGCCGCCCTCTATGGATCGGATCCGAGGTTCGGCCGGCTGTCCCAGCTGCTGGGCCCGCCGGACAAGGGTGACCATCTCCAGCCTCCGTCGCTGGACGGCTCCGTGGCGACCCGGCATATCAATGTGACATGGATGGCGCTCGACCTGCAGCCGACCCGGACCGACCGGGTGTTCCCCGGGGCCGACACCGACACCGTCTGGATACACACGGCGGCACAGGTGCCTGCCACCTATCAGGGTCGCTGGCACCGTGCCGCCGAGCCGAAGAAGCTGGTCGCCCTCCTGGACGCCCTCGGCCTGATGGGCAGGACGAGCCCTGAGAAGGGTGGACCCGCGCTGTTTCCACGCCCCTGGGAGAGCGAGAGCGCCGAGGCACCCGCCGCCGCCCGGACCCGGGCGGATGACGCGCCACCGTCGGACCGCGTGCCCTCGCCCGGCCGGACAACTCTCGCAGCCGTGGCAGAGGCTTCGGGGCCCTATGAGCGCCTCGACCACTGGTGGTGGGCGATACCCGGGCTCGCGCTGGGCGCGGTGCTGGTCCTGGCCATGCGTTCGAGGGGAGAGCGACGGGAGCCGGGGCGGCGCCAGGAGCTGCTCGACCGCTGAGCGGCGGGGAAATCGACAGGAAGCGGTGCGCTGGGTTCGGAGGCGCGCCGCACAGCAAAGGTTTCCGTGTCCGGGATCCGACCGACGATACAAAGTGGGCACACCCCGCCCACGCCGCACGACGAACGGAGATCCCGTGTCGACCACGGAAACTGCCATCGCCTCCGCCGAGGCGCACAGCGCGCACAACTACCACCCGTTGCCCGTCGTCGTCGCATCGGCGGACGGTGCCTGGATGACCGATGTCGAGGGCCGCCGCTACCTCGACATGCTCGCCGGTTACTCGGCCCTCAACTTCGGACACGGCAACAGGCGCCTCATCGACGCGGCAAAGGCCCAGCTGGAGCGCGTGACCCTGACCTCGCGCGCCTTCCACCACGACCGGTTCGCCGACTTCTGTACGCAGCTCGCCGAGTTGTGCGGCATGGAGATGGTCCTGCCCATGAACACCGGAGCGGAGGCGGTGGAGACGGCGGTGAAGACCGCGCGCAAGTGGGGGTACCGCGTCAAGGGCGTCCCGGACGGCAGGGCGAAGATCATCGTTGCCGCCGACAACTTCCACGGCAGGACGACCACGATCGTCAGTTTCTCCACGGACCCGGAGGCGCGGGCGGACTTCGGCCCGTACACACCGGGGTTCGAGATCGTGCCGTACGGGGATCTGACCACGCTCCGTGAGGCGATGACGGAGAACACCGTGGCAGTACTGATCGAGCCGATCCAGGGCGAGGCCGGGGTTCTGGTGCCGCCGCCGGGCTATCTGCCCGGGATCCGGGAGCTGACCCGCGAGCGGAATGTGCTGCTCATCGCGGACGAGATCCAGTCGGGGCTCGGCCGCACCGGGAAGACCTTCGCGTGTGAGCACGAGGGGGTGGTTCCCGACATGTATGTGCTGGGCAAGGCGCTGGGCGGTGGTGTCGTGCCGGTGTCGGCCGTGGTCTCCTCGGCCGCGGTGCTCGGCGTCTACCGCCCGGGTGAGCACGGATCGACGTTCGGTGGGAACCCTCTGGCCTGCGCGGTCGCGCTGGAGGTGGTCGCGATGCTGCGCACCGGTGAGTTCCAGCAGAGGGCGGCGGAGCTCGGTGACCACCTCCACCACGAGCTGGGACTGCTGGCCGGAGAGGGTGCGGTGGAGGCCGTCCGGGGCCGCGGTCTGTGGGCCGGGGTCGATATCTCCCCGAGTCTCGGGACGGGCAGGGAGATCTCGGAAAAGCTGATGGATCGCGGTGTGCTGGTAAAGGACACCCATGGGTCGACGATCCGGATCGCGCCTCCCCTGGTGATCAGCAAGGAGGATCTGAACTGGGGCCTGGACCAGCTCCGTGGTGTGCTGAGCGCCTGACCCAGCCGGCCGGAGCCGGGTCCGGGGCCCACTCGCGGACTCTCAGAGGATGACGTGGGGCAGGAAGCGGGCGTATTCGTCCGTGATCAGCCCCGCCGATTCCCTGATGCCGAGCCCGGCCGCCTCGTCTCCGACCACCCAGGCGCCGAGGACCACGCGGTTGCCCGCGAAGTCGGCCAGCGGCGCCAGTTCCTGGTAGCAGCAGGCTTCGTCGCGCAGCACCGGCTCACTGCCCGGCTCGTGGACGGTGACTCCGGCACCCTCCCGGCCGAGCAGGGGCTTGGCGACATAGCCCGCCCCGCCGGGCCCGGCAAGCTCGCGAGGGCCGTCGAGATAGGAAGGCAGCAGATTGGGGTGACCGGGGTACAGCTCCCACAGGACGGCCAGCAGTGCCTTGTTGGAGAGGAGCATCTTCCACGCGGGCTCGATCCAGCAGGTGGTGCCGGTTCCGCCCCCGTTGTCGAGGGTGTCGAGCACATGCGGCCCGAACCGGTCGGTCGCCAGCCACTCCCATGGGTAGAGCTTGAAACAGCTGCGGATGAAGCGGAGCCGCTCGTCCACGAACCGGCCGGTCAGCCGGTCCCAGCCGATCTGCTCGACCGAGAGCGCCTCGGTCTCTATGCCGGCCTGTGCGGCGGTCTCCCGCAGATAAGCGACCGTCATCAGGTCTTCGCCCAGTTCGTCGCCGTCGGAGTGGGCGAAGTACAGCGGTCCGGGCGGCAGCAGCGCGGCCTGCCGCTTCCATGCCTCGACGAGACGCTCGTGAAGGGAGTTCCACTGGTCGGCCCCCGGGAAGCGGTCCTCCATCCAGAACCACTGGGCACTGGCGGCCTCCACCAGCGAGGTCGGGGTATCGGCGTTGTACTCCAGCATCTTCGCCGGACCGGTCCCGTCGTACCGCAGGTCGAACCGGCCGTACAGGGAAGGGAGTTCGGAGCGGCGCCGCCAGGACTCGGCGATCAGTCCCGCCAGCCGGGGGTCGGTGATGCCCAGATCGGCGAAGCGGTCCTGTTCGACGATGTGCCCGGCAGCGGCCAGGCACATCGTGTGCAGCTCCTCCACGACCTCTTCGAGCGCCTCGACCTCGGGCAGCGAGAAGACGTAGAAGGCGCTCTCGTCCCAGTACGGGCGCAGCGATCCGTCCGGGTAGCGGGTCAGGGGGTAGATCAGCCCCTGCTCCTCCACGGTCTCCTGCCAGCCGGGACGCGGTTCGATGGTGCGGCGCTCCATGACGGGCTCAGCCGCCGCCGGACCCGGAGGATCCGAATCCGTCGCGCTCGACCACGGACTTGTTGAAACTGCCTCCGGAGACCTTGTTCCTGGAGCTGCTGCCGCCGTAGTAGTACGAACCGGTGCCGTTGCTGTCGCTGCACTCGTAACTCGGCAGTATTTCCTGGGTCACCGGGTCTACGCACCGACGGTCCGGTTCCGAACTACAGGAGGTGAGCGTTGCCGCGAGCACCCCCATGCCGCCGAGCACCACGGTGCCCGACCTGAGCCTGCGCCTGACCATGTTCTCTTCTCCCCCGTCGTACCCACGAGCCACTGGATTGCAGTCAGATTAGATGCCCGACCGGCTCGGCTGAAATCGGGTGCGCACGCTCCCCCCGTATGTCCGGACATCCGCGCCTACGGCAGCACCCGGCAGAGCGCGTCCAACGAGCCCGCCCAGGCGCTCTCCGGCGGAGATCCGTAGCCGATCACCAGTCCGTCCCGGCCTGCCGCCGCCTCCCGGTGCCGGAATCGCGCCAGCCCCTCGACCGCGAGTCCCTGCCAGGCCGCCGCCTGGACCACCGACCGCTCGGTGCCCTCGGGGAGTTCGAGCACGGCGTGCAGCCCGGCCGCGATGCCGCTCACCCGGATGTCCGGGGCCCGCTCGGCGAGCGCCTCGACGAGCTCGTCGCGGCGGCGCCGGTAGCGCAGCCGCATCGAGCGCACATGACGGTCGTAGGCTCCCGACGCCATGAACTCGGCGAGCGTGAGCTGGTCCAGCGTCCCGGACATCCAGTCGAAGCCCCCCTTCGCCTCGCACACCTCGCCCACGAGGCCTTCCGGCAGAACCATCCAGGCCAGCCGCAGCCCCGGTGCCAGCGACTTGCTGGACGTCCCCATATAGACGACCCGTTCCGGGTCGAGCCCCTGGAGTGCTCCCACCGGCTGGCGGTCGTAGCGGAATTCCCCGTCGTAGTCGTCCTCGAGGATCAGGCCCGACGCGGAGCGCGCCCAGTCGACCGCGGCGGCCCGCCGGTCGGGGTGGAGGGGCGTACCCGTCGGGAACTGGTGCGCGGGGGTCATCAGCACCGCACCCACGCCTCGCATCCCGCCCAGTTCCCCGGTCCTGGCTCCGAGTTCGTCCACGGTCAGACACGCGGTGCGCAGTCCCGCTTCGGACAGGAGGTTCCAGTGGATGTCGAGACCGTACGACTCCACTGCGGCCTCCTTGACGCGCCGCTTCCGCAGCACCTTCCCCATCAGCATCAGCCCGTGAACGAACCCGGAGCAGATCACGATGCGTTCCGGGTCCGCGTCCACACCGCGCGCCCTCGCCAGATACTCCGCCAGCACGGTGCGCAGCTCGATGCGGCCCTGCGCGTCCCCGTACCCGAAGGCCTCGTGGGGAGCGACGGTCAGGGCGCGCCGGGCCGCCTTGAGCCATTCGGGGCGCGGGAACGCCGACAGATCGGGCGATCCGGGCATCAGGTTGTAGGCGGGCCTACGCCGTACCTGCCGGGACCTCGCGCTCCGCGCGGCCGGCCGGCGCGGGGCGGCCCGCTGCGCGACTCTCGTCCCCGAACCCTGCTGAGCGGTGAGCCAGCCCTCGGCAACCAGTTCGGCATAGGCGTCGGCGACGGTGTTGCGGGCGACCCCGAGATCGACGGCGAGCGTACGCGACGAAGGCAGCCGAGTACCGGGGGCCAGCCGCCCCGTGCGGACAGCCTCCCGCAGCGCGTTCATCAGCCCGCTCCGCAGCCCCGCGCCGACCGGTTCGATGTGCAGGTCAGCGCCGAAAGCGGCCCAGGAATCTGTCATGGAAATGGACCATACCGGTGCGCCACCGACGCCGTAGCGTCGACAGCATGACGACGAACGAACACCGCCACGCCCCCGAGCACCCCGCCCGACTGCAGTGGGCCCAGCTCTCCCCCGATGTCTACAAGGCCATGGTCCGGCTGGACGCCGCCTCGCGTAAGGGGCTCGACCCGACGCTGCTCGAGCTGGTGAAGATCCGGGCTTCGCAGCTCAACCGCTGCGCCCTCTGCGTGGACATGCACTCGAAGGACGCGCTCGCTGCCGGCGAGTCCGTCGAGCGGATCATCCAGCTCAGCGCCTGGGAGGAGTCGCAGCACTTCTACACGGAGAAGGAGCTGGCGGCGATCGAGCTGGCGGAGGCCGTGACGGTCCTGACCGACGGGTTCGTACCGGACGAGGTGTACGCGAAAGCCGCCAAGCAATTCGAAGAGGCCGAGCTCAGCCAGCTGATCGCAGCCATCACGGTGATCAACGCCTGGAACCGGTTCGGGGTGGCCACCCGTCAGGTACCCGGCCACTACGCGCCCGGCGACATCAAGCACTGAGATGACGAGCACCAGGGACGAGCCGGCGTCCGTCTTCCGCGCCCTGCACCACGACCGCGCTCCGGGCGATCCTCTGGTCCTCCCCGGTCCGTGGGACGCCGCGAGTGCCCGCGCCTTCGCCGACGCCGGCTTTCCGGCGCTGGCGACACCGAGCGCCGGCGTCGCGGCCTCACTCGGCTACGAGGACGGGCACACGCCCGCCGCCGAGATGTTCGCGGCGGTGGCCCGGATCGTGCGCGCCGTGTCCGTTCCCGTATCGGCGGACATCGAGGCCGGTTACGGCCTGGCCCCGGAGGAACTCGTGGAACGCCTGCTGGAGACCGGTGCGGTCGGCTGCAACCTGGAGGACTCGGCCGACGGGATCCTCCTCGACCCGCAGCGGCATGCTGACCGGCTCGCGGAAGTGCGCTCCGCAGCAGGTGGCCGTCTCTTCGTCAACGCCCGCGTCGATACGTACATCCGGGGTGTGCCGGCCGGTACGGACGTGATCGCCGAGACGATCGCCCGCGCCCGGCTCTACGCGGGCGCCGGTGCGGACTGCGTCTATCCGATCACCGCCCCGGCGGACGACCTTCCCCGTCTGGCCGCCGCCGTCCCGGTCCCGCTCAACGCCAACGGCACACCCGACGGGCCGTCGGGCGCCCGCCGGCTGGGTGAGCTCGGCGCCGCGCGGATCACGTTCGGTCCGCTGCTGCAGCGGCGCGCCGCCGACGCCGTGCGCGACATGGCGGAACGGCTGCGCGGCCACTGAACCCGGACAGCGAAAGGCGCCCCCGGCAGCGTGTGCTGCCGGGGGCGCCTTCTGCGTGCGGATCCGGGTCCGGCCGGGGCCGGAGTCCGGTCAGATCAGGCCGAGCTCGCGGACCGCGTCGCGCTCCTCGGTGAGCTCCTGCACCGAGGCGTCGATGCGCGCACGGGAGAACTCGTTGATGTCCAGGCCCTGGACGATCTCGTACTTTCCGTCCTTCGTGGTGACCGGGAACGAGGAGATGATCCCCGCGGGAACACCGTAGGAGCCGTCGGACGGGATACCCATCGAGGTCCAGTCGCCCTCGGCGGTGCCGTTGACCCAGGTGTGTACGTGGTCGATGGCGGCGTTGGCGGCCGACGCGGCCGAGGACGCGCCACGCGCCTCGATGATCGCGGCGCCACGCTTGGCAACGGTCGGAATGAAGGTGTCGGCCAGCCATGCCTCGTCGTTGACGACCTCGGCGGCGTTCTTGCCGGCGATCTCCGCGTGGAAGATGTCCGGGTACTGGGTCGCCGAGTGGTTGCCCCAGATCGTCAGCCGCTTGATGTCGGAGACGGCGGCACCGGTCTTCGCGGCCAGCTGCGAGATCGCGCGGTTGTGGTCCAGACGGGTCATCGCGGTGAAGCGCTCGGCCGGTACGTCCGGGGCGGCGGCCTGCGCGATGAGCGCGTTGGTGTTGGCCGGGTTGCCGACGACGAGGACCTTGATGTCGTCGGCGGCGTTGTCGTTGATGGCCTTGCCCTGCGGCTTGAAGATCCCGCCGTTGGCGGAGAGCAGGTCGCCGCGCTCCATGCCCTTGGTGCGCGGGCGGGCGCCGACCAGAAGAGCGACGTTCGCGCCGGCGAAGCCGACGTTGACGTCGTCCGTGATCTCGATGTTGCGCAGCAGCGGGAAGGCGCAGTCGTCGAGCTCCATCGCGGTGCCCTCGGCGGCCTTCAGGCCCTGCGGGATCTCGAGGAGTCGCAGGTTGACCGGCACGTCCGGGCCGAGCAGGTGGCCGGAGGCGATGCGGAAGAGCAGCGCGTAGCCGATCTGGCCGGCTGCGCCGGTCACGGTGACATTCACGGGAGTGCGGGTCATGGCGATCTCCGTTAGACAGCTGGCGGTGGGGGTCCCTGCCCCTGGTGCTGGATACCTCTGAATCTTGATGTGAAGAGATATCCAGCGATCAGGCTATCCGACCCCGGTCCCCCCGGCTGCCCACCCCCCTGTGGGACCGCACACAACCGGTCACGTACCGCATTCCACGACGGTCCCGGTCCGCCCTACTGAGGTGTGGTGCAGCCCTCCGTACCGGAGGCGAGAGTCGCGCAGGCCTTCACGTCGGATGCCTTCTTCACCGCGACCATCGGGGTGTACGCATCCGCGTCCGCGTCCACCGTGCCGTCCTGCTCTGCCGCGCCCGCGCTGATCCGTACGGTGTCTCCGGGGGCGGCCTCGGTGATACGGGCCCACGCGGCCGCGCAGGTCTTGCTGTAGCGGACCTCGACGAGGCTGGCGCCCACCGTGGCCCTGGAGACCGTGCTCGCGAACTGGCCTCCGCAGCCCATGGCCTCCGGATCCTGTCCGGTGCACGCTGCGCCGCTGCACTTGACCCCGGCCGGCAGCTCCGGCGCGGTGGTGCTCGGCTCGGCGGACGGGGTCGCGACCGCCCCCCCACCGTCGTCGTCCGCGCCCAGATCGGTGAGCATCACCGCGCCGGCTATCACCAGCAGAGCGCCCACCACACCCACGAGGAACATCGTCAGCTTGCGACGGCTGCCGGGCTGCCCGCCCTGCGCCGCACGCCGGTTCGGCGGCTGCGCCCCCGCGCCGCCGGCGTGGAAGCCGTCCCCGGGGCCGACGCCGCCCGGGGCCGCGGCATCCGGTCCCGCCCCGTGCCGCGGCTGCTGCGGGATCCGCGGCACGGCTCCGCGCTGGACGGGTACGGACGGCGGACGGCCCGCATCGCGCAATTCCTCCCCGGGCCCGGCCGCGGTGGAAACCCCCGCGCCCCCGCCCGCCCGTCCACCGGACCGGCTGCTCCGGCCGCCGTCCGCGGGGGCCGAGGTCGGCCCGAACTCGCCGAGCGCGGCACGCGCCTGCGAGATCCGGATGGCCTCCATCGTCATGTCATGGCGCATCTCGGAGCGGCTCCAGGCACGCTCCGCCAGCTCCCACATGGTCGTCAGATGGTTCTGATTGGTGCCCGTCACCTCGGCGAGCGCAACGATCGCCCCCTTGGGCGCGAGCAGCCTGCCGTTGAGATAACGCTCCCAGGACGTCTTGCTGTAGCCGGTGCGGTCAGCCACCGCGGCAATGCTCAGCCCGCTGCGGTCGACCAGCCTGCGCAACTGGTTGGCGAACTCCCTGACCTGCGGGTCGAGTTCCTCCGGTAGTGCCTTCCAACGAGGCATTACTCCCCCTCATTCAATTCCCCCGAACGTGCCCGACGCGCCCCCACTCCGTGACACCGAGCCCTGACGCCCCCATCCAGAACCGGCGGTCTCCCGCTTCTGAACTACCCAGGAGGATGCACAAAGCCAAGGTGTCAGTTCCTCACAGGGGGGCGCATGGGTGCATTCGGCGTCACCACACGCTCCGTCGTACGCCCGTGGCGTATGCCGGTTCAGTCTGCCATCGTTGCGCAGCGATCACACCGTGGCGGAATGGTCACTTCCGTGCCACAGGCCACCGCCACCCCTTGAACCCGACACCTCATGTCCCTGACGCTGGAGGCAGGACGGGGCAAGATCGCTCAAGTCACCATATTCCGGCGTCTCCTGCTCCGGAACGCCCCGTCCGGTGTCCGTCCCTTCTCGGGGGAGGGGACGGACACCACAGACTTCTAGCGGATGGTGAAGTGGACGACGTCCTCCAGGATGGGAACGTCCAGCCACGGCTTGGGCTGCGCCATCAGGGCCAGCAGGACGATCAGGGTGCCCATCAGGCCGTATGTGACAAGGTCGGTGAACCGGGACCGTACGGCCAGCATGCCGACCGAAGGAACCACCCAGCGCAGCACCGCCCCCGCGAGGAGGGCGACGCCCATCAGCATCGTGCCGATCCTGAAGGCTTCCGCGAAGGGGTCGGCCCCCACGATCAGCAGCCCGACCCCCGCGGTGCAGAGCACGGTGAGCAGCGGCCACTGCCGGGCGGGCGCGGGTGCGTCCCCCGGTGCCGCACGGCCGCCGCCCTCGGGCCGGGCGGTGTCACGGGTCAGCGAGAAGCGCGTCGACGGCGCCCGGGTCGAGCCGCCACCGCCCCCACTGGCCCCCAGCGCCTCGTCGGGCTCACCGGCCGAGGGTGCCTGGTGGGTCCCACCGACCGCGGGTGCTTCATCGGACCCACCGACCGCGGGTGCTTCATC
The DNA here is from genome assembly GCF_042736635.1 of Streptomyces sp. NPDC060035. Lineage (NCBI taxonomy): Bacteria > Bacillati > Actinomycetota > Actinomycetes > Kitasatosporales > Streptomycetaceae > Streptomyces > Streptomyces sp. NPDC060035. Next base: position 10,130 of record NZ_JBHWVO010000025.1, on the reverse strand, counting down.
AGACCCATCGGCCGCGGGTGCTTCGTGGGACCCACCGACCGCGGGTGCCTCATCGGCTGCGGGTGCTTCATCAGACCCATCGGCCACGGCCGTCTCGTCCGGACCGTCGGTCACAGCCTTCTCGTCCGCTTCAACAGCCTCGTCGGCGTGCGTACCGTCCGCCGGACTCGTACCAGCACCCATGACGTTCCTTCCGGTCCGGATCAGCCGGCGGAGACGGCAGAGGCATCGGCCGCCGCGCGCTCGGCCGCCTCGACCACGTTGACCAGCAGCTGGGCACGGGTCATCGGGCCGACACCGCCCGGGTTCGGGGCGACCCACGCGGCGACCTCGGCGACACCGGGGTGGACGTCGCCGACAATCTTGCCGTTCTCGTCCCTGCTGACGCCGACGTCGAGCACAGCCGCGCCCGCCTTCACGTCCTCGGGCTTGATGAGGTGCGGCACACCGGCGGCGGCGACGATGATGTCGGCCTGCCTGAGGTGGGCCGAGAGATCACGCGTGCCGGTGTGGCACTGGGTGACGGTCGCGTTCTCGGACTTACGGGTCAGCAGCAGCGGGATCGATCGGCCGATGGTGACACCGCGTCCGACCACCACCACATGGGCTCCGTTGATCTCCACACCGTGCTTGCGGAGCAGGGTGACGACACCCTGCGGGGTGCAGGGCAGCGGGCCGGTCTCGTTCAGTACGAGCTTGCCGAGGCTCATCGGGTGCAGCCCGTCGGCATCCTTCGCCGGGTCCATCAGCTCCAGGACGCGGTTGGTGTCGATGCCCTTGGGAAGGGGAAGCTGCACGATGTAGCCCGTGCATTCGGGGTTGGCGTTGAGCTCCCGTACGACCTCCTCGATCTCCTCCTGGGTGGCGGTGTCGGGGAGTTCGCGCTGGATGGAGCCGATGCCGACTTCTGCGCAGTCACGGTGTTTACCGTTCACGTACCACCGGCTGCCCGGGTCGTCCCCGACGAGCAGGGTTCCCAGGCCGGGGGTGATGCCCTGCGCCTTGAGGGCCGCCACGCGGACGGTCAGATCGGATTTGATCGCAGCTGCGGTGGCCTTGCCATCGAGAATCTGGGCAGTCATGACACCCATCCTCGCGGATGACCCCGCCCGCATACCAATTCTGGGTTGCACCGTGGACACGAGGTTGCACTTGCACAACACATTCGCCTATCGACTGGACAGAAAGCCGATGTCAGGACGACGATGAGGCGCGCAGTACCGCGGGCAGTGTCGGGGGGACCACCGTTTCAGATTGCGCATCGTTCCTCCGCCCGGACCGCGTCGTCCCCGCACTTCTGCAACGGAGGAATCTCGCCATGAGCTTCGGCGACCCCAACAACCCCTACGGCCAGCAGCAGCCCTATGGCCAGCAGCAGGGCGGGCAGCCGGGCTACGGCTACCCCCAGCAGGCCCCGCAGGGTGTTCCCCAGCAGGGTTACGGCTACCCGCAGGCACCGCCGGTCCAGGGCGGCTACGGCTTCCCGGGCGCACCGGTCGAGATGCCGGGCGGCGTGAAGGCAGCCCGCATCATGCTCTACGTCCTCGGCGGTTTCCAGGTGCTCGGCGCGATCTTCATGGTCGTCGGGGGTGCCTGGCTGAGCGACAAGCTGTCGGAGTCCGATGCCTACAGCTCGTCCAGCACCAGCAGCCAGGACGTGGCCAACATGAGCATGGGCGTCTTCGCCGTCCTCGGCATCCTGGTCCTCGGTTTCGCCCTCTGGGCGATCCTGACCGCCGTCAAGTTCTCCTCCGGCGGCAACGGAATCCGTATCTCGGCGATCGTCTACGGCTCGATCGTGACGCTCTTCAGCGTCATCAGCCTGCTGACGACGAACATCTTCGCCCTCATCAGCATCGCGCTGGGCATCATGATCATCGTCTTCTGCGCCAAGCAGGACGGCGCCCAGTGGTTCCAGCGTCCGCGCCACTGACGCACATCGTCGCCCTGCCCACTCCGTACGCGGGGTTCGCACGAAGGCCGTAACACCCGCACACCCGGCGGGTTTACGGCCTTCAGCCGTTTCCGGGCGCCGGCGTGGTCCGCTCCATCACGACGAAGGACCCCGCCCGGTGCTTGAGCCGGTAGCGCGCCTCGGGATGGAGCTGCTGGGCGTACTTCACCGGATCGTCGATCGGCCTCGACCAGCCGAAGTCCAGGTTGATCGCCACGACGTCGGGCGCGGTGCCGGGGGCGCCGCCGACCCAGTAGACCGTGCGGTCACCGGTCAGGTGCGCCATCAGAGTGATGTCCGTCTCCACGCGCGCTCCGGCGGGGATGGCATCCAGAGCCTCTTCGGCCGCCTCCACGCGCGCGTCGGAGCGGTAGAACTCCGGGCGCAGCAGATCACGCAGGGGCAGGTGCTGGGTGAGGGTCACGGCGATCGCCGCGGCGAGGGGCACGACGACGTTCGCGTACGCGAGAAGCCAGGGCCGTTGCGAGGCCCGGCTGCGGCGGATGCCGTCGGCCATGGCCAGGAAGACCACCGGCATGAGGATCGCGCTGTAGTGCCAGACCATGCCCCAGTGGTTGGAGTCCTGGGACAGCAGCCGCCAGCCGAGCGTGGGCAGGACGAGCAGCATCAGGGGCGAGCGCAGCGCCATGAAGGCGGTGATGCCGACGAGGAAGATCAGCATCTCCACCTTGACGGAGGAGTCGAGGACACCGAGGACGGAGTCGAGCAGGGAGACCTCCTGGTCACCGTCCTTGTCGATCTTCTTCCAGTAGTCGTACGTCCCCGCGCTGCTGGCCGCCGGAATGAGGACGAGGACGGTCAGCGCGAACGCGAACACACCGAAGGCCGCCAGCAGCAGACCCTGGAGCCGCCTCCCGTAGAGGGCGAGGAGGGCGCCGACGACCGCGACGGTGATCCCGAGGTCCTCCTTGATCAGGACCAGGGGCACCGACCAGAGAACGGCGGCTGTCCAGCGCTGCAGGAGCAGCGCGCGGCAGACGAGGGCGATCAGCGGGACGGCGAACGCTATTTCGTGGAAGTCGGCCTTCACCGCTTCCTGGAGTCCCCAGGAGAGCCCGTACGCGACGGTGGCGCAGAGACCGGAACGACCGCCCAGGAGCTGCTGGACGGTGCGCCCGACGATGACTGCGGAGGCGGCGAACAGGGCGGACTGGGCGAACAGCAGCGCGAGGGCGGACGGCCAGATCCAGTAGAGCGGGACGAGGAGCGCCACTACGGGGCTGAAGTGGTCGCCGAGTATGAGATAGCCGGGGCCCTTGATGTCGACGACCGGGGCGTTCAGCCCGGCGTACGCGCGCACCTCCTGTTCGAAGATGCCCAGGTCCCACGAGGGCGACTGGAAGTGGCTGTACCGCAGGTACGCGTAAAGGAAGTAGAGGGCGCACAGGAGTGCGGCCACGATCAGATAGGGACGCAGCGGCACGGGGCTCGACGGGCCACCGCCCCGCGCGGGCGCCGGTTCCGGCTGCTCCCGGTCGCCGGACACGTCCGTGTCGCTCTGGTTCAGGTCAAGCACGATGCCCCCGCAACGGAATCCCTCGCTGGTCACTGCCGGCCGTCACGGTCCCGCCCGCTACGGCCCGACAAGGCCATTCATTAGAACAGAGGGCCGACCGATCTCCGTACGCCGGGACACGGCACAGGCCGCACCCGGAGCGGGTGCGGCCTGGGCCGGATCACTGTGGCGTCATCAGTGGAAGAAGTGGCGCGTGCCCGTGAAGTACATGGTCACGCCTGCCTTCTTCGCCGCCTCGATCACCAGTTCGTCGCGGACCGAGCCGCCCGGCTGGGCCACGGCCCTGATCCCGGCAGCGGTCAGGATCTCCAGCCCGTCGGGGAAGGGGAAGAAGGCGTCCGACGCGGCGTACGCGCCCCGCGCCCGCTCCTCGCCCGCCCGCTCGACGGCGAGCTTCGCGGAGTCCACCCGGTTGACCTGGCCCATGCCCACGCCGACCGAGGCGCCGTTCTTGGCCAGCAGGATGGCGTTGGACTTGACCGCACGACAGGCCTTCCACGCGAAGGAGAGCTCCCTGAGCTCGTCCGCGGAAAGGGCCTCGCCGGTCGCGAGGGTCCAGTTGGCCGGGTCGTCGCCGTCGGCCTGGAGCCGGTCGGCGACCTGGAGCAGCGCGCCGCCGTCGATCGGCTTGACCTCGACCGCGGTGGCCGGAGCCCCGGGGCAGCGGAGCACCCGGATGTTCTTCTTGCGGGCGAGGACCTCGACCGCGCCGTCCTCGTACGCCGGGGCGACGATGACCTCGGTGAAGATCTCGGCGACCTGCTCGGCCAGCTCCACGGTCACCGGACGGTTGACGGCGATGACACCGCCGAAGGCCGACAGCGGGTCGCAGGCGTGCGCGTTGCGGTGCGCCTCGGCGACGTCGTCCGCGATCGCGATGCCGCACGGGTTGGCGTGCTTGATGATCGCGACGCACGGCTCGGCGTGGTCGTACGCGGCGCGGCGCGCGGCGTCGGTGTCCGTGTAGTTGTTGTAGGACATCTCCTTGCCGTGCAGCTGCTCCGCCTCGGCAAGGCCACCGTCGCCGGAGGTGTAGAGCGCGGCGGGCTGGTGCGGGTTCTCGCCGTAGCGCAGGACGTTCTTACGCGCGAAGGTCGCACCGGAGAAGTCGGGGAAGCCCGAGTCGTCGGCGGCGGCGTAGCCGTCGGCGAACCAGGAGGCGACGGCCACGTCGTACGCGGCGGTGTGCTGGAAGGCCTCGGCGGCCAGCCGCTTGCGGGCGGTCAGGTCGAAGCCGCCGGCCTTGACCGCGGCCAGGACGTCGGCGTAACGCTCCGGGCTCGTCACGACTGCCACGGACGGGTGGTTCTTGGCGGCGGCGCGGACCATCGAGGGACCGCCGATGTCGATCTGCTCCACGCACTCGTCGTCGGACGCGCCGGAGGCGACGGTCTCCTTGAACGGGTACAGGTTGACGACCACGAGGTCGAACGGCTCCACGCCGAGCTCGGCGAGCTGCTCACGGTGGGCGTCCAGGCGCAGGTCGGCGAGGATGCCGGCGTGCACCCGGGGGTGCAGCGTCTTGACGCGGCCGTCGAGGCATTCGGGGAAGCCGGTGAGCTCCTCGACCTTGGTGACCGGCACCCCGGCTGCAGCGATCTTCCCGGCGGTGGAGCCGGTGGAGACCAGCTCGACACCCGCCTCGTGCAGACCGCGGGCGAGGTCCTCGAGCCCCGTCTTGTCGTAGACACTGACCAGAGCGCGGCGGATGGGCTTATTCACCGACATGACCGAGATGAACCTTTCGTCCCTCAATGCGATAGCCGTCGCGGGCGAGCCGCCCTACGGCCTCGACGAGCAGCTTGCGCTCGACTTCCTTGATGCGTTCATGGAGGGCTGCTTCACCCTCCGGGGTGTCCTCTTCGGTCACCTCGACCACGCCCTGCGCGATGATCGGACCGGTGTCGACGCCGTCGTCGACGAAGTGGACGGTGCACCCGGTGACCTTGACGCCGTACGCGAGCGCGTCGCGCACCCCGTGGGCACCGGGAAAGCTGGGGAGCAGGGCGGGGTGGGTGTTGATGAACCGGCCGCCGAACCCGGCGAGGAAGCCCTTGCCCACGATCTTCATGAATCCCGCGGACACGACGAGGTCCGGGCGGTGCTCCGCCACGGCGTCGGTCAGCGCGGCGTCCCACTCCTCGCGGGTCGCGTACTCGCCGACCTTGCACACGAAGGTGGGGAGCCCGGCACGCTCGGCACGCTCGAGGCCGAGGGTGCCGTAGCGGTCCGCGCCGACCGCGACGACCTGGGCGCCGTAGCCCTCGGGGTCGTCGCCGATCGCGTCGAGCAGGGCTTGGAGGTTCGTGCCCGACCCGGAGACCAGGACAACCAGACGGGCCGGAGCGGCGGAGGGGGGCGGGGAGGCCACAGCAGGGCCCTTTCTCGCGTGGTAAGGCAGGTGCGATGTACGGGAGATGCGTTTGTATGGTCGTACGAAAGAATCTCGCCCCGGGATACGGGGAACTCTACGAACGGTCCGACCGTCAGCAACGATACCGGCACACCCAGCGGCCCCCACGGGACGGGGGCGTGGCCGGGAGGTAGCGTCAGGGGACAGGGAACCGTCCTCAGGGCGGAAATGACGAGATGGGGAAGACGTTCACCACATGCCGGACCGCCTCCGCACCGCCTTTGGCCACCCGCTGCCCGAGCGGACCTTCACGCTGATGCGGGAACGCCAGCCCTCGTCGCCGGACTCCTCGTCCCCGACAGGCTCCTCGTCGGCGCCGGAATCGTCCCCACCTGCAGGCTCCTCCTCCGCGCCGGACTCCTCGTCGACGCCGGACTCCTCCGCGCCCTCCGACGACAATCCGTTCGCCGCCCCGCCCGAGGACCGGCCCGACCAGCCCTGGCAGCCGCGCCACCCGTCCCATGCGCCGGGGAGCAGCGGCAACGGCGGCAACGGCGAAGGCCCGTCCGACGACCGCCCGGTCTGGGGAAGCCAGTGGAGCGACCAGCAGCCGGGCCGGCAGAACGGCGGCTTCGGCAGCCGTCCCGGCGGCACCGGCGGGCAGGGCAGCCAGGGCGGAGGCCCCGAGGGCAGCCCAGGCGGACTGCGCTGGGACCCGACCGACCCGGCGCAGCGCCGCGCCCGTTATGCGGTGCTGGGCGGCATGTGGGCGTTCTTCTTCGCCCTCTTCGACTTCCCCGAGATCGCGCTGCTCCTCGGCGCCCTCGCCGTGTACTGGTCGGTCAGCGCCCTGCGCGCGGGGCCCCGGAAGAACCCGGCACAGAGCGCCACCGGCGCCGCGACCGCCGGCATGGCCCCGGACCGTGCCCCCGCACCCGCCCCGTCCGGTGCCGCTCCCGCGACCCCACCCGCTACAGCCCAGAACAGCAGCAGGCAGCAGACCACGGCTGCCGTCAGCGGCCTGGTGACCGCGCTGCTCGCCCTGCTGATCGTTGCCACGTCGTTCACGGTCCAGCTGGTCTACCGCGACTACTACACCTGCGTGAACGACGCCCTCACCAAGTCCGGCGCCCTGGCCTGCAACGATCTGCTGCCCGAGCCGCTGGAGCCCTTCTTCGGCGTGAAGAAGTAACGCCGGGGGAAGCCCCGCTACGACGCAGCCTCCCGGCCGGGTTCCGGGTGCCCCTGGGCATCCGGAGCCCGGCCTTCCGGCTTGCCGTCGCCTGTCACCGAAGGGGCGAGAGCGTCACCTGTCACCGAAGGAGCGAGAGGGTCACCCGTCACCGAAGGAGCGAGAGGGTCACCTGTCACCCAAGGAGCGAGAGCACCGGGAACAGCGGAGAAGTCCGCCATCAGCCCGCCGGAGCTCTTCCGGAGCGCGGCCCAGCGCGCCTTCCTGGCATCGTCCTCGTGCCACGGGTCGGCGGACAGGAATTCGTACGACTCCGAGCCTGCGGGCCGGGCTGCCTCCACGTCGTCACCGCCGCCCTTCCCCGTCGGCTTCTCGCCCCCTTTCCCGTCGGCCCTCTCCTTGGCCCTCTCCTCCGCACGCTCCACCTGATCCCGCCGCCACCCCCACCGGCGTTCCCGCAGCCGCCAGAACCTGAGCAGCAGCGCCGCCGGTACACCGATCACGGCCGTCCACACCAGTGCGGCCGGCCCCACCAGCCACCACACGGGGCCGAACTCCGCCAGCGCCCCGGTGCCCATCGGCCCGCCCGACGCCGCGGCCAGCACCGCCGCACCCGCTCCGCAGCCAACAGCCCCCAGCCCTGCCGCCAGCGCCGTGCCCTGTGGAGTCCAGGCATCCTCGCGCGCCCCGTCATCGGGAGCCGCCCCCCGCGCAATGAACCGCGCGACCATCAACGCGGCAGCGACGGGCACCACCACCGCCGCCCAGTTCGCGGCCGTCCCGGGCCCCGGGGACGGCACAGCGGCCAGCAGGGGGAAGTCGGGCAGGGCCGGATGCCCGGCGAAGACGAGCGGGGTGACCGTGGACGCCGTACCGAGGGCGAAACCGGGTCCGAGGCCGTATGCGGCACCCCACATCGCCGCATTCGGTACGAGAACCAGCGCCAGCAGCACGATGGCGACCCGGCCCGCCCAGTGGCCGGACAGTGCGAGGTAGGACTCCCGGGCCTCCGCCCCGTGCACCACCAGCGCCACGGCTACCAGCACCGCACCCCCGCCGAGCAGCACCGTCACACCGGCCGCAGCCGACCGGAGGACCGCCTGCGTCCCGGCCCGGAACCGGTCCCTGGCGACAGCCTCCTGCAGCCTCAGCGGCGCCCAGACCATCAGCGCACCCACGGGGCGCCCGCACGCCGCCCAGACCCCGGCCGCAGCCGCACCGGCCACCACCGCGGCGAGCGGGAAGGCGAGCGAGGTCCGCTCAGCAGGAAGCCCGCCGCCCCGCGCGTACGCCGCCGCGGCCAGCGCAACCAGCAGATATCCGGCGGTCACCGCACAGAACGCGCCGAGGGCCGAATGCTTCGCGGCGGAATCCTCCTCCTGCTCCGCGGAATCCCGTCCTGCCCGGTGGGCCAGCCACACCGGCAGCACGACGAGGAGCAGCGGGACGGTCGCCACGGGGGCCGGATTTCCGCTCAGGGTGTCGGCTCTGACGAGCTCGGCCCCGTGCGCGAGGAGCCACAGTCCGGTCGCCACATGGAGGGCCTCACCCGGACCGCTGTCGGGGTAGGGGGAGCTGATCCACAGCACCATGACCAGGACGGCGAGCGAGCCGAGCCCGAGCCCCGCCGCGATCGCCCCGCGCACAAAGGCGAAGGCCAGTGCGGCCGACCTGCTCCGCTCGGCCGGCAACATCGGGCTGCACTCGGTCACTTGGGTCACCCGGTCATGCTCCCAACGACACGCACTTATTCCGTGTAACGGGCGAATAGCCGCTGTGTCGCTCAATATACGTTTATGTACTTTTTCACCCGGTGCAGTGCCGACAGGGGCCGGACATGACGCGGAACACCACCGGTCCGGGCGCCGCCGCCCCGTTGCCCTCCCCCAAGGAGCGCCGACGGCTGCGCGAGGCCAGGGCGCTGAGTGAGGAGCAGGTCGCAGCGGCCGTGGGCGTCACACCGGCCACCGTCCGCGCCTGGGAATCGGGGCGCACCAGCCCACGGGGCCGCAAGCGCACGGCGTATTCCACGCTGATCGGCTCCGCGGACACCCGCACCGGGCCGCGGGATGCGCCGCCCCCCTTCGTCGAAGCCACCGGGAGCACCACGATGTCCCCGACCGAGCCCGGCACCGCAACCGGAGCCGCCGCAGGCACCGAGGCGGCTCCTGCCGCCTCCCCGCCTGCACCCGCCCCTGCACCCGCGGCACATGCCCCGACAGGGGGGCTCACGGCCGAGGAAGCATTCGACGCCCTGTACACACGCGCCGCGGCCGGACTCATCCACCAGGCGTATCTGCTGACAGGGCGCCGGAATCTGTCCCAGGAGGCCGTCGAGCACGCCTTCCAGCTCGCCTGGCAGCGCTGGCCCGAGGTCGCCAGGGACCGCGACCCGGGGGGCTGGGTACGCGCGGCGGCGCACGAGTACGCGATGTCACCCTGGCACCGGCTGCGCCGTGCCCACCGCCACCCCGACGCGCTGCCCGAGGATCCGGGGCGGCGCGCACTGCTCGACGCCCTGCTCGGCATGCCGGCGTCCTACCGGCGCACCGTGCTGCTCTACGACGGTGTGGGCCTGGATCTGCCGGAGACGGCTGCCGAGACCGAAGCGAGCACCCCGGCGGCGGCGAGCCGGCTGCTGAACGCACGGGCCGCCATCGCCGAAAGGCTGCCCGAACTGGCGGATCCCGTGTCGCCCGGCGAGCAGTCCGCGCTGCTCCAGGAACGGCTCAGCGCGCTCGCCCTCACCGAACAGGTACCCGCACCGCCTCCGGCCCGGACCGTCCGCAGGGGCAGCGAGCGCAAGGCCGAACTATGGACCCGGGCGGCGATCTGCTTCGCCGTGCTGCTCATCGGAACGACGGCGTTCACACTGAAAACGGCTCCCACGCAGTACGAGCAGCCGATCGCTCCGGCCGAGCGGGTCGGCGGTGTGCCCCCACGCGGCGGCCCGGAGAAGCTGACCCCGCAGGATCTGCAACTGCAGAAGGCGCTGCGCGGCGAGCTCGCGCACGGCCCGGAACGCCTGGTGCCGCGGATCCCCTGACCGATGCGGCAACGGCTCGGGCCCGCACCCCTCGCAGGAGGGGTGCGC